>CAMXLV010000072.1 GCA_947244675.1 uncultured Clostridium sp.
AGGTGGAAAAGTTTTGTTAATTTCTTTAATCTTTTGCCAAATTATATTTTCTAACTCTTCCTTTTTTAAATTAGGATATTTTTGTTCCACTACTTCTTTATCATAAACAATTTTAACAGAAAGTTTCACATCATTTTTATCCTTTTTATCTGGCATACCATAAACAATACATTCACTTACTTCATCCATTCGATTTATTAATGTTTCTAACTCATCTGGAAATACTTTTTTCCCATTTTTTAATACGATCATATCTTTCTTTCTACCAGCTAAAAACAAATATCCTTCTTTATCAAAATAAGCTAAATCCCCTGTATAAAACCATCCATCCTTTAGTACTTCATTCGTTGCTTCTTCATTTTCATAATAGCCTAGCATTACATTTGGACCCTTTACACGAATTTCTCCTACACCTTGTTCATCTTGATTGTATAACTCTAATCTAACATTTTCCATTGGAAAACCAATAGAACCATATTTCATCTTTTTATAATTTTCTGCCGCAATAACTGGTGATGTCTCTGTAAGTCCATATCCTTGTACTACATTAATTCCTAGCTCATTAAATCCTTTTGATACTCTTTTATCCAAAGGAGCTCCTCCAGAAATGACAAATCTTAAAGATCCTCCTAGTTCATTTAGTATCTCTTTAAATATTTTCTTTCTGATATCGATTCGTAACTTTAATAAAAAATTACTTAGTTTTTTCGCAAAAGCAACAGCTTTTGTCTTACCTTTTTTCGCAACTCCTTGCTCTATTCTTTTATAAATAGTCTCTACTAACAAAGGAACTCCAACAAAGATAGATACTTTATATTCTTTTAAATTTTGTGCAATATAACGAAGTCCATCTGGGAATACTGTAGTTACACCAAAAGCAAGCATTACAATCATACAAGTTGAACCAAAAATATGATGAAATGGTAAAAAAGCTATATTGACATCTTCTTTTCTTATATCTTCTACTAATTGCATACTATACACATTAGATGCTATATTATTTTGAGAAAGCATAACTGCTTTCGATTTGGAAGTAGTACCAGAAGTGAAAAGTAAAATATTCATTTTGTCTTTGTCTATTTTCGCTTCTAAATATTCTTTGTTTCCTGCTTCCAAAAGTTCTTTTCCCTGCTGTTTTAATGTTTCAATATCTTCATATCCTTCTTGCTTATTCATGCAAATATAATTTTCTATTTTTACATTTTCCCTTTTTTTAATTTCTTTTATGTTTTCTATATATTTTTCGTCAAATACTAAAACATCTGCCTTGCTTCTTAGCAAACAGCTTTCTAATTCTTCTACTTGTAACTCTTTATCTAACGGAATACTTATTATGCCACCTAATAAATTAGCTAAATGAGTTATTACCCATTTGTAACTATTTCTTCCAACAATTGCTATTCTTTTATTTTGATAACCTGATTGATAAAATTTGGTTCCTAAATAGTTTACTTCTTCTAAAAGACGAGTATAACTTCCATCCTCATATTTTATACTTGGTTCTTGTTTATGTTTGATGGTAAAAGCTGTTTTTTCATTATATTTTTTTACTGCATCATAGATAAGGTCCTTTATATTTTCAAATTCTGTTGCTTTAAAATATTTTTCTCTTTCCATTCTTTTTCCCCTTTATCTAGTATTAATTACTAAATTATCACATATCCTATATGTTGTCAAGAGTTGACTAAGGTGTCTAAACGTGTTATAGTTATAAAGGTGATTAAATATGAACAAAGAAATTAAAGACTTTCATTTACCTAGATGGAATGAACTTCCTAATATTGATTTATACATTGACCAAATTGTTTCTTTTTTGGAACAATATTTGTCTGGTTATATTAAAAATGATAATGAAAAAGAAGAAAAAGTCATAACAAAAACTATGATCAACAATTATGTAAAACATAATATTATCAAACCCCCTATTAATAAAAAATATAATAAAGAACATATTGCTTCTTTATTTGTTATTTTTGTTTTAAAAGAAGTCTATAGTATTAATGATATTAAACGATTAATTTCTTTGGCTATTGAAACTTCTGATGTAAAACAAGCTTATGATCGTTTCGCTTCAGAACTTGAAAAAGCAATTCGTATTGTCTTTGCAGAAAAAAACTATGTAAAAAACAGCAAACTTTCTCAAGAACAATATATTTTAAGAAATGTTGTACAATCCTTTGCTAATAAATTATATGTGCAAAGAATTTATTTAAAAAGCCTGGGCTAGTATAAATTTCCTAGTTCAGGCTTTTTCTTATTTCATTTTTTCTTTCATACGAACCAATGTATTTAATGCATCAATCGGTGTCAATTCATTCAAATTTATTTTATCTACCTCATGGGCAATCTCAGCCAATTTATAATTATATAAATCAAATTGACCTTCTACTTGTTTCTTCTCTTCCTTTGTTTGTTTTTTTCCAGTTAAAATATTTTTTCTTTCTAAAGAACGTAAAATTTCATCTGCTTTCTTAGTTACTACTTTTGGAACACCTGCTAAACGAGCCACATGAATACCATAACTTTCATCTGTTCCACCTCTTACAATTTTTCGTAAGAAAATAATATCTTCTCCTTTTTCTTTTACAGCAATAGAATAATTTTTAATTCCTTCTAATTTATCCTCTAGCTCAGTTAATTCATGATAATGTGTTGCAAATAAAGTTTTTGCACCACATCTTTCTTTATCACTAATAAATTCTGCTACTGCCCAAGCAATAGATAATCCATCATAGGTAGAAGTTCCTCTTCCAATCTCATCTAAAATAACTAAACTATTATTAGTTGCTTCTTTTAAAATTGTTGCTACTTCCATCATTTCTACCATAAAGGTACTTTGTCCCATACTTAAATCATCTGATGCTCCTACTCTTGTAAAAATTTTATCAACCACACCAATTTTGGCTGTTTCTGCTGGTACAAAACTTCCGTACTTGTGCCATCAATGTAATTAATGCTACTTGTCTCATATAAGTAGATTTTCCTGCCATATTAGGTCCTGTAATGATCGATAATCGATTATCCTGCTTGTCTAAATAAGTATCATTTTCAACAAAACTACCTGGGCCTAATATTTTTTCAATTACTGGATGTCTTCCATTTTTAATATCAATTGCTCCTGTACTATTGACTTCTGGCATACTGTAATTCATATCTTCTGCTACTTGAGCAAAAGATGTTAAAACATCTAAAGAAGCAACTACTTCACTTGTTTTTTGAAGTCTTTTTACATTTTTAGCAATTTCTTCACGAATTTTTACAAAAGCTTCATATTCCAAATTAACTACTTTTTCTTCTGCCCCTAAAATTTGATTTTCTAAATTCTTTAATTCTTCTGTTATGTATCTCTCAGCATTTGTTAAAGTTTGTTTTCTAATAAATCGATCTGGAACTTGATTTAGATAAGATTTGGTTACTTCAATAAAATAACCAAAAACTTTATTAAATCCTACTTTTAAATTCTTAATTCCTGTTTTTTCTCTCTCTTTTAGTTCTAATTCAACTAGCCAATTTTTTCCTTCCATTTGTGCCGTCTTTAAAGTATCTATTTCTTCATCATATCCTAATTTTATAATACCTCCATCCTTAATTGTCATTGGTGGATCTTCTAAAATTGATTCATCAATTAATTGATAAATATCTTGCAACTCGTCTAAATTTTCTGCTAACTCTTTTAATAAATCAGTTTTACATTCTTTTAGGCTCCTTTTTACTTCTGGCAATTTTAATAATGAGTTTTTTAAGGTAATCATATCCCTTGCATTTGCATTTCCATAAGCCATTTTTCCCGCTAAGCGTTCTATATCATATACTTTTTTTAATGCTTCTATAATGTCTCCTCTTAGCATAAGATCATCTTTCAATTCTTTGACTGCATTTAATCTTTTATTAATTTCTAAAACATCCACTAATGGATCATTGAGCCATCTCCTTAAAGCCCTTCCTCCCATAGAAGTTGCTGTTTTATCTAACACCCATAATAATGTTCCTTTTTTTGATTTATCTCTTAATTTTTCAGTTATCTCTAGGTTTCTTCTCGCATTAATATCTAATGCCATATATCTAGAAATTTGATAAATTGTAATTTTATTGATATGATCTAATGTTGTTTTTTGTGTTTGCTCAATATATTCTACTAATGCATGAATGGCTTGAATTGCTAAAGTCTTTTCTTGAAAATTTTCGATTTTATTTCCTTTATTATCAATTATACCAAATCTTAAAGGTAAATTTTCTGCTTCGCTTTTAAAAAAAGTATCATTGAATTTTGTAATGTAGATTTTCTCAAATCTTTCTTTTATTTTATCAATTTCTTCTTTGCTATCAGCCATCATAGAATTAATCACTAATTCAGAAGGTGTAAATCTTGCAATTTCATCTAATAACATCGGAAAATTGTGATTATCTTTAATTTCTGCTGCATAAAATTCCCCTGTTGATATATCACAAACACCAATACCATAATAAATCCCTGTTTTGAATATAGACATAATATAATTGTTTTTTCTTTCTTCTAGCATATTACTTTCTACAATGGTTCCTGGTGTTACTACTTTAATAACTCCTCTTTTTACAATGCCTTTGGTATCTTTTGGGTTTTCCAATTGTTCACAAATTGCTACTTTATATCCTTTACTTACTAATTTGGCAATATACATTTCTGCTGCATGATGTGGCACTCCTGCCATTGGTGCTCTTTCTTCTTGCCCACAATCTTTTCCTGTTAATGTTATTTCTAATTCTCTTGCTACTAAAATGGCATCATCAAAAAACATTTCATAAAAATCTCCCAAACGATAAAATAAAATGCAATCTTTATATTCTTCTTTGGTTTCAAGGTATTTTTGCATCATTGGTGAATATTCTGCCATTACTAATGTTCTCTCCCTTCTTCTCTTTTTTGTTCTATTTGTATTTGATTATCTAATCTTTTTATTTCATCTTCAATATGTTTACGCACTTGTTTCGTTTTTGCATTTTTCATTGATTCTAAAAACTGTTTTCTTCTCTCTTCTAAGTTTTGTATTGTTGTTTTTATTTTCTGTGGTATATATTCAGATTCTACTTGTTCTAAAATGCTATATTTTAATTCTTTTCCAGACCTTTGTGCTTCTATATAAATTCGATAAATCGTATATAATTCTATATTTTCTTCTTCTATTTTAGCAAATTTTCTTTGTATCGTTCTTTTACTAACACCATATTTCTTTTCTAATTCTTTTTGTGTAATATTGGTTAAAATACTTTCTCTCATTACTTGTTCAAAATCAATTCCTTGTACATCTCTAGGCTTATAAGGATGCATTTGTATGAATTTCTCATACAATTGTAAATCGTTTTCTTGTAAATGTGACACTCTTCTATATAAAGTATTTAATCCTACACCTCTTTCTTTGCAGACTTCTCTTAAGTTAACATTTTTTTTTTGAGCCATTTCCGCTATAAACTCATTCCATTGTTTATTGTTCATTTTTTTCTCCTCTCAAATACCACATATGTTGAGAAACAATTTTTAGCTCTATCATTTTACCAATTAAACTTTCTTCTCCTTCAAAAATAACAACCTTATTACTATCTGTCCTTCCTGTTAAAAATGAGTCATTATTTTTACTTTTTCCTTCTACTAAAATCTTTTGTATAGTTCCTACATACTTTTGATTGTTTCCCTCCATTTGACTTTCTACTAATGTTTTTAGTTCGTTAAATCTTCTATGTTTTTCTTCTTCCTCAATTTGATTTTCTTGTTTAGCAGCTGGTGTACCTACTCTCTTTGAATAGATAAACATATAAACTTGTTCAAATTTCACCCTTTTTATTACATCTAGTGTTTCTTCAAAATCTTCTTTCGTTTCTCCTGGAAATCCTACAATAATATCTGTTGATAGACTCAAATTAGGAATTTTTTCTCTCATTTTTTCTACTAGTGCTAAATATTGCTCTTTTGTATATTTTCGATTCATTTCCTTTAATATTTTTGTACTTCCTGACTGCAAAGGTAAATGCACTAATTTGCATACTTTATCGCAACTAGCAATTTGCTCAATGACATCTTTAGTAAAATCTTTTGGATGTGGTGAAACAAAACGAATTCTTTGAATTCCTTCGATTTTATTTATCGCCTTTAATAATGTAGCAAAAGAATTAATTCCTTCATATTCTTCTATTTTTAAATTTTTTTCTTTTTCTATTCTTAAATAAGAATTAACGTTTTGCCCAAGTAATGTAATTTCTTGATAACCTTTTTTAGCTAATTCCTTTACCTCTTCTAAGATATCTTTTGGTTTTCTACTTCTTTCTCTTCCACGCACATAAGGCACAATACAGTAACTACAAAAATTGTTGCATCCATTCATAATAGTAACTGATGCTTTTATTTTATCACTTCTTTTGATTGGCAATCCTTCATAAATTTCACCATCAATATCTATAACATCTTCCATTTTTTTCTTTTCTTCTAAGATTTTATATAAATTTTCTGGAAATTTGTACAATGTATGAGTACCAAATAATAAATCAACAAAAGGATAACTTTCTTTGATTTTTTTCGTTATATGTTTTTCTTGCATCATGCAACCACCGAATAGCAATAATTGTTCCTTTTTCTTCTTTGATTCTTTTTAATTCTCCTAATTTTCCAAATAGCTTGTCTTCTGCGTTTTCTCTAACACAACAAGTATTGAACACAATTAAGCTTGCTTCTTTAGGCTCTTTTGTTATTTTATATCCCATTTGTTCTATCATGCCACATAATTTTTCTGAGTCGTTTTCATTTAATTGGCAACCCATAGTTAATATATGGTATTTTAATTCTCTTTTCTGATTTTGCTCTTCTATTTTTTTGATATATTGTTTTTGTTTTTCTATTTCATCCATTTAAGTACCTAACTTCTCCTTCTTTTTTTGTTAAATCTTGTCCTATTTTATTATAAAATAGGCTTTTTTTCAAGCTATTTTGAAGAAAAATCCTGTTCTTTAACAAATTTGTGTAAAAGGTATTTTGTTCGTTTGCCAAATTTGCTTTGGCAAATTTGTGTGCAAAGTATTTATATTCTAGGAAGTTCAGAGAACTTTCCTAGAATATGAAAACAGAGGGACTCAATATATTAGTCCCCCACATTTTTCTCATGAAAAATAGCACTCTAAGAAGTCTTCGAGAAAATTCCATGGATCCCTGTGATCATAAAGGTAATCAATAATCGTTCCAGGCAATTTTTCTTCATCCAAGTTAAACTTGGATTTACAATTCTGACACTTTACCTTGTAATATGTCAAAAATGTTTTATCTCCCCAAAAATTTCTTTTTGGTTTTGTCCGAATAGAAATATCTTTAACCGTTATTTCCAATTCGGTGTGGCAATAAGGACATATTACATCCTTATTCCAAGTTTTAGGATTTACACCCATTTTTTTTATCTTCATGTTTCTACCTCCTTAAATTTTCTTGGAGGTTTTACCCTCCAAGTTATCATGTTCTAATTTCTTTTTGGGTACAACTTTTATTGTTTTATTTTATACTATTCTACATAATTTTGTCAATGTCTTTTTCTAAGATCAAACAGTAAAAACACTGTTTATAGAAGATTTCTATAAATTTTTCTGTAAAGGAACAATTAAAAGTGGGCTTAGCATTACTAATCAGCCCACTCTACTATTATTTTCTTACTAATTCGCTTTTATATTGTGTTTTACCATCATTGAAATTAATATATAATTTTTTGTCTAGATCTTTCTTTCCAGCATTTAATCTCATCTTATATCCATCTTCTCCTGTTGTTCCACCACCTAAGTCAAAATAAATTTTTTCTTCTCCATCACTTACAAAAAACATCTTATCCCTCGCTTTAGAAAATTCATTACTAGGCATATCTTTTCCCTCAGAAATTAAAGTAACGTACTCTTTAGATTGAAATTTTATTACCATTCCAGATTCTGTTAAAGTAGCTTTATTTAAAGTAAATCCTGGTATTTCATCTTGTAACTTTAATTCTATTGTATTTCTTTCATAAAATTTATCTGGTACATCTATTTCAAAAATCCATTGTGCATCAGTAATTTGAAAGTTTTCTATACTTTCTAGTTTATTTTCTGCTTCTAAATCTATCATATAATATCCTAAGTTAAAAACTTTAATATAGATTTTTTTACTTCTTGGAAATTGATCCCCTGCTCTTAAATTAATATTGCTTAAAATCGTTTTACTTTCTGGATCTACTTTTTCATTACCAATAGTATGTCCATCTGCTAACATATTTGTATGGATATCTACACCTAATTCTTTATATATAAATTCTGTTGTTCGATCTATTTTTATATTTGGATCTAACATCATTCTACTACTTACTGCATAGATATTTTTATTTTCATCATAAACAGCATAGCTATAAGAAAATGTTTCAGAATTTACTACCTTATCTTCTGCAAATTTAAAACTAATATTAGCATCCAAACAGTCATCTGTAAGCATAAGTGACTCTACTTTACTACTTACGCCATCTTGTGTTACATAATCCATATTGATAATTTCAGAATATCCATTTTCTTTTGATTCTTCTAATGCCCCCCTTGTAGTTTCTTCTGGTTTACTTTGAAATTCTTTAAATTCTATGTCCCATTGAATTTTAGCATAAATCTTAGTAGAAGCTACCGCTACAAACACTATTACCATGAAAATAGCAGCCACATTAATTATTTTTCTTTTAGAAATTTTCATAGGAACCACTCCTTTCTTTTTAGCCATAATTCTTTTGTAGTTTTCTTCTTGATTATTCACTTTTTCCATGTATTCTTTAAAAATTGGATTTGCCATCATTTATCACATCCTTTCCTAAGTATTTTTTCAATTCTTTTAAGGTTCGATAAATTTTATTTTTTACTTTTGACTCTGTTATCTCAAGTTCTTTAGCTATTTCTCCTATTTTTAAATCTAAAGCAAAATATAAGTAAAATATCT
>CAMXLV010000073.1 GCA_947244675.1 uncultured Clostridium sp.
AAATACAGCGTGTGTAGGATTCTTTGTATTTCATCAACCAAAAATGCCAGCAAGTTTAATTAAAAAAGATTAATAATAAAATTTACATTGGTAAAGATAGGACGAAAATTTATTTTTACCAATGCGGTGTAACTTAAAAGTTATATTGATACAATCCAAATAAAAAAACAGCTTTTATAAAAAAGTTGTTTTTTTATTTCTTTAATAGTAATAAATTTCTAATTGCTGAGAGAAAAGTTTATCTGTTTTTGAAGTAAATAAGTTTGTATTACTATTTTTCTTTACAATTTTACGAATTTCCCATAAACCTAATCCAGTATGATTTTCTTTTCCAGATACACCTTTTTCAAATATTTTTTCAAGATCTACATCTTTGTTTTGATAAGTGTTTTCGATAATAATTAGTTGTCTATTATTTTTTAGATCATCACGAAATACAATGTTAATGATTTTTTCTTCACAATCTTTACTAGCTTCAATAGCATTATCTAGTAAAATACCTAAAATTCTAGCAAATTCATAAATTTTCATACGTAATGTGTTTAAATCTAATAAAAAGGTCATATTAACTTTTATATTTTTATCTTCTGCTTCATGGTATTTGCTAGTTAATAAGTTGTAAATACCGAGGATTAGTAATAACTTCTGGATTTAATAAGTATAAGTTATTTACTTTTTGGCAATCATCTTCTAGTTGAAGATAATAATTTTTTAATCCTTCCATGTCATTTGTTCTTACATAACCACCAATCGTTGTAACGATGTTATCAAAATCATGTTTAAAGCCTCGAACATTATCATGTAAAATACGAAGAGTATTGTTGTATTCTTCAGCACTTTCTAGTTTTTTCGTTGTTAGGGTTAGTTTCATAACTTTGGACAAACTATAAAGACTAATGCCATAATAGACAAGTAAAGAAATACAACTTAAAAAGGTAATGATAATTGGTAAGGTATCAATGTAGTAAAGAATAACAAAGGCTTGTAAGATAATAGTAAAGATACCAAAAGCAAAGTTAGTAAAAATAATAAATTTACTTTTCTTATCAATATCATCTAAAAAATTAATTTTTAAATTCTTGTTTTTCAATATAAAAATTGCAATAAAATCAATAGCATAAATAGTTAATAGAAATCCTACATTATAAATTGGAATACTAGATAATTGATCAGATGAAATATGAAGTATTCTAAGATAAGGATTTACTACTAATATTGAAATAATGCTAAAGATAGCAACAGAACATACAAGTGCTATTAATGATTTTAAAGGACTAATTTTAAATAATAGCAGAATAAGAATGAAAGATGAAAAATAATTTACAAATACATTAAATGGACTTGGTATTATTATACCACTTATAATTGTTATTAAAGATGAGATAATAACATATAATGACTTATGAGTTTTTGTAGTAGAAATGTTTAATACTAATAGGGAAAAAGTCATGATAATATAAACTTCTATAAAACCTAAAGGGGAAACTAACAATTTTTTACAAAACTCATTTGGTGTAATTAACACCGTCCAAATACTATTTAAAATTTCCATAATTGTTTAAAACCTCCATAAATTCTCTTTTGTATTTTGGACCAATTTCACAAGTATGACCATCAGTAAAAGTAATAATACCAGAAACTGGTTCCACATCTTTAATTTGATTAATATTTGCAATATAAGATTTATGACATCTTATATAAGTAGCAGGTAATCTATCTTGAAACTTATTAAAAGAACTATAAGTATCATAATTACGAGAAGAAGTACAAAAAACTAACTTCATCCCATCTCTTTTAATATAATCAATCTCAGCAGAATCAACCAAAGTATTTTTACTATCAATTTTAATATAGCTTTTACTTAGTTCATTAGCATCTTCAAATAATCTAGTAAGAGTTTCTTCTAATCTATCATAAACGATAGGTTTTGCTAGGTAATCAAAGGTTTTATATTTATAAGCAATCATGGCATATTCTAAATGTCCTGTAGTAAAAATGATATAAGGATTTTTCTTCCTTTTTCTAATTTCTTCTGCCAATTCAAGCCCACTTTTACTAGACTTTAAGTTGATATCTAACATTAGAACATCAGCAACATTATGATCAATATAGTTTAAAATATCATCTGCATTGTCAGATTTGTAAACAACAGAAGCCTCATAACCATTTTTTGTGAAAAGTGTTTCTAGCATTTTTTCTAATCTGTCTAGTAGATTTTGATTATCATCACAAATTACAAAGTTTAACATTATTCATCACCTTTTATAAAATTAGTCTAAAAAAATATGGAAACAAGGATTGACAAAATACACCAAATTACCTTAATTTTCCAATCATAACAACAATATAATCTAAAAAACTAAACTTGTCAAGTACAATTTACAAAATTATCCAGAAATGTAAAACAATTCGTATGACTAATGTTGATAAGTAAAAATGTAAATATCATAAAACAAAAATAAAAGGGATTTCTTCTTATACATAAACTTTGAAATTTTAAGAAAAGAGCTAAGAATGCGAAAAATAATAAGATAAACTCTAACTAATAATGCCAAAAGCTCAAGAAACTTTAAATATATTCTTTATGTTCTATTTTTTTTGAAATTTAATATATATGTAATAGAAAATAGGAGGAATTAACATGAAAAATATAAAATATGGAGTTATTGTAATTTTGATAATTGCGATATTTTCTTTGAGTGTTTTAGCAATGAATGAAAAAGAAGAAAATGTAGTAACAAATGCTTTGGCAGTAAAGAATGAAAAAATAGGATGGGGGATAAAAAGGAATAGTAATCATGAACAGCCAGATTGCCGGAAGCAAAAATCAAAAAGTGTTAGAAGAAAATCAGGGAATTTGTTTGGGAAATAAGGAGAAAAAAACAATCTATCTAACTTTTGACGAAGGATATGAAGCTGGATATACAGAAGAATTACTAAATATTTTAAAAGAAAATGAGGTAAAGGCTACTTTTTTTCTTACAGCACATTACGTGAATACAAAACCGGAATTGGTAAAACAAATGATTGAGCAAGGACATATAGTAGGTAATCATACAGTTAATCATAAAAGTATGCCAGAATTAGAAGAAGAGAAATTGAAAACAGAAGTAATGGATTTACATCAGACAATAAAAGAAAAATTTCGGATATGAAATGAAATACATAAGACCACCCAAAGGAGAATTTAGTGAAAAAACATTACAACTAACCAATCAATTAGGTTATACAACTGTTATGTGGTCATTTGCTTATGAGGACTGGAATGAAGATAAACAGCCAGAGGAGGAAGCATCCAAAAAGAAAATTTTGGACAATTTGCACAATGGAGAAATCATGTTATTACATGGAAATTCTAAAACAAATACTAATATTTTAGATAGTGTAATCAAGGAAGCTAAAAATAAGGGATATGAATTCAAACCACTAACTGAATTTGAATAAAGGGATTGGGGGACGTTCTTTAAATCCCTCCTAGGAGGGAATAAGGGACAGTCTTTAAAGAAAAAAACAAAAGGGTGTCCCCAGATCCCCGTTAGGAGGGATTTAAAGAACGTCCCCCAATCCCAGATGGAGGTAAAATGAAAAGGAAAGGTTATCATAAATGGGATAGGATGTTGGAAATGCCTAAGGAAATTTGCTCAGATGTTCCTAAAATGATTGTAACAGGATTTGATGAAATGATTCTTGAGAATTTTAAGGGGATTTTAGAGTATGAGGAATTTTTTGTTAGGATTAGTACACATATTGGAATTGTAAATATTAATGGGTTTAATTTGAATCTTGAGAATATGACAAATGATGATATTAAAGTGACAGGGAAAATTGAGAGCATTGAAATGGAAAGAACGATAGAATGAAAGGACTTAAGGTAAAGGATGATAATAAAAATATTATTTGGTTATGTGATAGGATATTTAGGGGTTACGATAGAAGGGTACTATATTGAAAGATTTATTAATATGTGTCGTAGCAATAAGATTACGATTTGGCATTTAAAAAGAAAAAAAGATGTAGTATTGGATTTTAGAATAGGTGTTCATGACTTTAGAAAGATTTGCCAAATAGCAAAAAAGACAAAATGTAAGATAAAGATAAACACGAAAAGAGGAATTCCTTTTTTATTGCATCGTTATAAAAAAAGAAAGATTTTTTTTGCTTTATTATTAGTCATGTTCTTTTTAACAATGGTATCTTCTCACTTTATATGGAATGTGGAGATTAAAGAAGAAGATGGAAAAATATTAGAAAACTTAGAAGAAGATATAAAAGAAGCAGGATTAAGAACAGGAGAATGGAAGGCTAAAATAGATACAAAAGAAATGATTAACCAAATTAGATTAAAAAGAAAAGATATTGCATGGATGGGAATTGAATTAAAAGGAACAAATGCTATTGTAAAAGTAGTAAAGGCTGATGAAAAACCAGATATGATACAAGAGGATGAATATTGTAGTATAGTTGCTGATAAAATAGGAATAATTACTAAAATAAATGCCCAAGCAGGGAGTGCTAATGTTAAAGTAGGAGATACTGTAAATATAGGAGATACTTTAATTAATGGCTGGATGGAAGGAAAATATACAGGAATTCGTTATGTACATGCTAAAGGAGAAATACAAGCAAAAGTATGGCACACCAAATACAAAAATATCCCCTATGAGCTTACGCAAAGAGAAGAAACAGGAAATGTTCAAAATCAATATGCCATAAAATTTAATAATTTTAAAATAAATTTACCAAAAAAGCTTTCAAAATTTAAAATTTATGATACAATAGAAACGGAAAACAAAATGAAATTATTTTCAGACTTTTATCTACCAATTTCAATTGTAAAAACAACCTATCAAGAAGTAGAAGAAAAACAAAAAAAATATGAAATAGAAGAAGCAAAAAACATAGGGATACAAGAACTACAGGAAGAATTGGAAAAAGAAATTGAAGACAAAGAATCAATTGTAGGCACAAATATTAATACTTATGAAAAAGAAGGAAGTATTGATGTTTATGTTACATATGAAGTTCTAGAAAATATAGGGACGAATGAAAAAATTGTATTTTAGGAAGGAATGGAGTTTTAAATGGAAGAAAGAAGCCTTAGAATAACTGGTACAGACAAAACATTTTTTAACAAAATAACCACAACATTAACAAGAATTTTAATACCAACTAAAATAGGAATTAATGGAATGTTAATTTCTATGAAAAGAAACAGTGTAATAAAAGCTTTTGAAAATTACATACAAGATAGCCAAAACTATGACAAGGAAGAGTGTGAAAAAAAATATGATACAGCATATGAAACATACTTAGGGGCACTTGACAAATATGTAATGGATTCAATCTATAAAAAAGTAAAAAACAATACTGCTTCTGAATTTGAAAAAAATGCATTATCAAAATATTATGAAGTAACAAGTTTAAAAGAAAGTGAATACATTGAGTACAAATACAGAAAACAAAAATACTTATTAGAATTAGATTATCAAGGAATAAGGGCAGAAAATAAAGAAAAATTAGTAGAAAAATACAACCAATTTTATATTGCTAAAATGGATTCTCTCTATAAAGCAATCTTAAAAAATTATTCCATTAAAGTAGCAGATAATACAAGTAATTATGATGCTTCTAAAGAATGGATCTATACAAAAATCTTTTATACATTAGAAGAATACATTCAAAATATCTTATCATTAAAAATAGAAGAAGGAAACAATGAAGAAATCAAAGATGTTGTATCTGAGTATGAAAAATATCAATCATATGAAGTAGGAAAATTAGATACAAGAGACAACATTGAAAAAAATATGGTATTATTAGGAATTAGTAGAAAATTATTTACACATAGTTTACCATTAATTGTGGCAGAGCAATGTTATGAAAAATTACTAAAAGATGCTAGAATTTTAGTACAAGATACCAAAATGGCAGCAAGAAGAGAAAGAGCATATTCAATGCTAATTAATCTAATAGAAGATTATAATATCAAATTATTATCAACCAAGGTATATTGGGATACACAAAAAGCAAAAGATGAGTACAAAATATTCTGGAATCGCTATAAAGAAATTGCAAAACTAAAAGAAACAGATTTTATTGAATATGTAAAACAAAAAGAAATACTATTTATCAAAGATGATATGAAAAAACTTCAAGAAACCAAAACAGACTATTCTAAAATTACAACTTATTATAAAAGAAAATTAGTAGATTATGGTGTTATGAAACAAATAAAAAATACCTTTAAATCAAAAGGAAAATACATAAAAAGCAAGGAAGCTGCATAAAAATGTATGAAATAGTAGAACTAGAAATAGAAGAAAAAAAAGAATATAAAGAAATCATAGAGAAAGTACTAACCAAGTGTTTTGGGGAAGAAAAGTTAGAAAACACAAAATTATTAGTAACAGTAACCCTAACAACTCCTGAGAAAATACAAGAAATTAACAAGCAATACCGAAACATTGATAAAGCAACTGATGTGCTTTCTTTTCCCATGTTTGAAAAAGAAGAATTAGAAACCAAACAAAAAGAAAATGACTTTATATGTGAAGACATATTAGGAGACATTATTATTTCAATTTCTAAAGTAGAAGAACAAGCAAAAGAATATGGACACAGTTTTGAAAGAGAACTTAGTTATATGGTAGTACATGGATTTTACCATTTAATGGGATATGATCATATGCAAGAAGAGGACAAGACTAAAATGCGTAAAAAAGAAGAAAACATATTAGCACAATTAAAAATAGAAAAAGAGTAAGGAGAGGGACTTATGAAAAGTAAAGGAACAAAAGCATTAATTGCTATTTTAGTAATTTTAATTATTATTGCAGGAGTAGTTTTAAGCTACAAAATTATAAAGGATAAAGAAGATACACAAACAATTGTGCCAGAAGAAAATGTTTTAACTGCTGAGATAGAAGAAGAGAAAGTACAAATTTTTAAAGGAGAAGATAGACCATTTGCTGTTATGATTGATAACCATTCTGATGCTTGGCCACAAGCTGGTTTGCAACAAGCATATATGGTTTATGAAATTGTTGTAGAAGGTGGAGAAACTAGGTTAATGGCATTATTCAAAGGTGTTGACGCAGAAAAAATAGGTCCAGTAAGAAGTGCTAGACATTATTTTCTTGACTATGCTATGGAAAATGATGCTATTTATGTGCATTTTGGGGAAAGTCCACAAGCTGACAATGATATCAGAAAATATACAATAAATGAAATTGATGGTATTGCAGAAGATGGAACTACTTTTTGGAGAGTTAATGATAAAATATTACCACACAATGCAGTAACTAGCATTGAAAAATTAGTGCAATCAGCAAAAAATAAAAAATATAAAATGACTTCTAAAAAAGAAAGTGTACTAAATTATGTAACAGAAGAAGTAAACTTAGAAGAAGGGCAACAAGCTTTAGATGTAGCAATTCCACATTCTAATTTACAAACTGTGAAATATCATTATGATGAGGAAAATAAAATTTATGAAAGATATGCAAGAGGAGAAGAACAAACTGATTGGGAAACACAAAAAACAATTACAGCTAAAAATATCATTATTACATTTTGTGACAACTACACATTAACCGATGTAGAAGACAAAGGAAGACAAGGGATTACCAATATAGGAACTTTTGATGGCTATTATATAACCAATGGAAGAGCAATTGCTATAAAATGTATTAAAAATGCAAGAGAAGAACAAACTAGCTATCAAGACTTAGAAGGTAATGAAATTAAAGTAAATGATGGTAATACATTTGTTCATATTTGTCCAAAGGGAACAAAAGTGCTTGAAGAAATGTAGAGAAGATTTTTAGAAAAGTAAGGAGGATTTAGCTAAAATGAATATTTATGACACAGCAAATCAATTAGCACAAGAAATTAAACAATCAGAAGAATACATCAATTATAAAATGGCGAAACAAGCTCTAAATTTGAATACTGCTTTAAAAGAAGAAATGAAAAAATTTGAAGAAAAAAGATATGAAACCCAACTTTTGACCTTGCAAACAGGAAAAGAAGATGAACAAAAATACAAAGAAGTGCAAGATATGTATGCTAAATTGATTGAAAAAAAAGATGCAAGAAGATTTTTTGAGGCAGAAACGAAATTTAATATTATCATTGCTGATGTAAATAAGATAATTGGAGAAGCAATTCGAGATGTGATGCAATAATGGAATTTTTAATAGTAGGAGTTATTATCCTTATTGTAATTTTTCTTACGAAGTGTATTTGTGATTATAAAATAAAAGTGATAAAACAAATTGGCGAGGATGGTGAACTAGATAATCTAGCAAAAGCTTATCCAAGTAATAAAGAAATAGGTATAGAATATCTCAAAAAATTAGGAAATGAAAAAGTAAAAATAGAAGAAAATAAAGAGACAGAAGCAAGCTTATATATAGCCATAACAGACAAAATTTTAATAGGTGATATTCAAAAAAGTTATACAAGGATTCAAACTATTGCTCATGAATGTTTGCATTCAGTGCAAAATAGAAAAATTTTGCTTTTTAACTTCTTTTTTTCTAATTGTTATTTGATTTATTTTGTAACAATTTGTGTATGTCTAATTTTAAAAATTTTACCTTACAAGATGATGTTTTTACTTATTTTCATGATATTTAGTATGATTTATTGTATCATAAGACTTTTTCTTGAAAATGATGCTATGATTAAGGCAAGATATTTGGCAAAAGATTATTTAGAAGAAAAAGCAATTTCTAGCAAAGAAGAAATAAAAAAATTAGTGGCAGGTTTTGATAAAATTAATGCAGCTGGTATAAAATGTATCCATTATCTTTTTTTTAGAAATGTTATGAT
>CAMXLV010000074.1 GCA_947244675.1 uncultured Clostridium sp.
TCCTATTATCTTAGAAATTCTTTTAATGGAAATTTCTTTTGAATTAATTCGTGAAGCTGGGCTTCGTGTTCCTTCTGCTATTGGTCCAACTATTGGTATTGTTGGTGCTTTAGTACTAGGGCAAGCTGCTGTTAGTGCTGGTATTGTTAGCCCTATCTTAATTATTATTGTTGCTATGACTGGTATTGCTTCTTTTGCTATTCCTGATTTTTCTTTTGGATTTCACTTAAGATATTTTCGATTTGCCTTTATTCTACTTGGCTTTGTAGCAGGATTTTTAGGAATTGCTTTAGGATTATTTGTTTATATTAGTTTAGTTTGTAGCTTAAGATCTTTTGGTATTTCTTATACAACACCTTTTGCCCCTAATACTGACTCCAAAGGAAATGGTTACTTACTAAAACCAATTTGGAAAAGAGAATATAGACCTTCTTATGTTGCTTCTAAAAGAGAAAAAGAACAAGAAAAACTTTCTATGAAATGGAAGTTTCACAAATAAATTATAGTTACTTTACTAACTTAAAATAACGAAAGGGAAAGGAGTTTTTTTATGACAAAGTCAAAAATAGGTACCAAAGAAGCTATAATGCTAGTTCTTACCATTATTATTACACATACCATATCTTCTCTACCACGTGAAATTTTAGTTTTAACCAAATCTGCTACTATTATTAACTTAATTTTCGTTAGTATTTTAGCCATTCTTTTTTCCTATTTAGTTGTTCGCTTAATGAAAAATTTTGGTGGTTCTGATCTAATTGATATTTCCTCCTATTTAGGAGGACCTGTTTTAAAAAATATAATTGGTATTGTTTTTATTTTATATTTTCTAATTAGCTCTAGCATTTTACTAAGAAATTTTTGTGAGAGTATTAAAATCATTTACTATCCTATGACTAATATTGTATTCATTTTAGCACTTTTTGTCCTTGCTATTTGTACTGTAAACCGTTTAGATTTTAATGCCTCTTTAAAAACTAATTTACTAATTATCCCTCTTGTTTTAGCTAGTATTGTTTTTTTATTCTTTGCCAATATGAACAAATTTGTACCACAACGAGCACTTCCTATTTTTGGTGATGGTCTATTTGATACTTTCGTATTAGGTTTAGGAAATTTAGCTGCTTTTGGTGGAATTTCTTTTTTATATTTTCTACCACCTTATTTAAAAGAACCTGATAAAATGAAAAAAATAGCTTTAATCTCAATTGGGCTTTCTTCTATTTACTTAATTTTATGCGTTTCTACACTTTTATTTATGTTTTCTTTTTTCATTAACACAAATGAAATTACCCCTCTTTATAATGCTACTCGTTATATTGAGTTTGGAAGCTTTTTTCAAAGACTTGAATCTATTTTTTTACTTATATGGATTTTAGCTTTTGCTTGTTATCTAAGTATTACTAGCAAATTTTCTATGAGCATTTTTAAAAAGCTCACCAATATTGAAACCAAAAAACCTTTAATTGATATTTTTGGTCTTCTTATTTTAAGTATTAGTTTAGTTCCTAAAAATTATGCTATTTCTGATTTGTTTGAAACCAAAATCTATCCTTGTTTGGTTTTTGGGATTACATTTTTCTTAGGTTTTAGTATTTTAGTTTTAGCTAATATTATGAAAAAGAAACAAAATCGTCTTAACAATCCATCTTAAGAGAAAGGAGATATATTTTGAATCAATTTATTAAAACTTTATTTATTTTAATGTTAATTGTAACTTTTATTATTGCTTTTTCTAGTTCTTATTTATCTCTTAGTATTGACAATTTAGCTTATGTTCTTGTTATGGGAATTGATAAAGGTAGTGATAATACTTTAGAAGTGAGTTTTCAATTTTCTACCACTTCCAAATCCACAGAATCTGGATCAACCGAAAAAACACCTACTGTAATGGATTCTGTAACAGCACCTTCTCTTAGTACTGCTATTAATTTAATGGATAGTTATATGGGAAAAGAGCTAAATATGTCTCATTGTAAAGTAATTATTTTTTCGGAAGAACTTGCACAAGAAGGTATTTCTGAAGAAATTTATACCTTAATTAATGATACACAAGTAAGACCTTCTGCTAACATTGTTATTAGTAAATGTAACGCTAAGTTTTATATGGAGCAAACATCACCTGAACTTGAAAATTTAATTTCAAAGTATTATGAAATTTTTACAAACTCTAGTCAATATACTGGTTTTAAACCTGACGCTACCATTGGAGATTTTTTCAATAGTGTTATTTGCAAAACTTGTGAACCTGTTGCTATTCTAGGAGGTATTTCAACAGAAAAACCTATCAATCAAGGAAATAATCATATTCAAGAAAATTACAATGTAAAATCAAATCAAACTCCTATTGAAGGAGAAAATGGTTCCGAAAATATTGGTATTGCTGCTTTTAAAGATGATAAATTAGTAGGAGAACTTTGTGCTTTAGAAACTACCACCTATTTAAGTATTAAAAATGAATTAAATCGTTTTTTAATCTCTGTTCCTGATCCAGATGACATTAATAGTTATATTGATATATACCTCTACCCAAATAGCTCTACAAAAATTAATGTCAATACTTCTACTCCTTCTCCCTTTATTCGTTTAAAAACAGAATTTACAGGAAGAATTTATTCTATGTCAAAAAATTCTAAATATTTAGAACCAGAGATTTTAGCAGATATTTCAAAAACTTGTAATAAATATTTAGAATCTGTATTTAGCGACTATTTATATAAAACTTCCAAAGAATTTAAAGCAGATATTAATGGATTTGGTAAATATGCTTTAGGTAATTTTTTTACAACAAAAGATTTCGATGAATATAATTGGTGTGACAATTATCAAAATGCTTTTTTCGAAGTAGAAGTTGATACTTCTATTAAATCTAGTATGCTTCTTACTGAAACCTAAAAATGAAAGGTAGGTGTCTTCTATTGCTTAATCTTATGTATCATCTCTTATTTTTGCTCATTAGCTTATTTATTCTTTTCAAAGCAATTGGTTATGCTCTTTACGAAATAAATACCATAAAAAATAGAAGTGGCGGTATTGTAATTATTGCCATTTCCATTTTAACCATTATTTTTTCTAATGTTATGATTTGGATGTACTAAAACATTTTCGTTTTAGTACTTTTTAATTAGTTTCCTCTTCCTTAGTTAAACAAAAATCAATTTGTCTTAACATCTTACTAGCACTTTTTACTTTGATTTTTATTTTATCTCCTATTTTATAAATTTTATTTGTTCTCTCCCCAATTAATTTTTTAGTATTTTCATCATAAATAAAATATTCATTTCCTAAATCTTCAAAGCGAATTAATCCTTCAATTGTATTTTCCAATTCAACAAAAATCCCAAATGAAGTTACTGATGAAATAATTCCATCATATTCCTTTCCAATTCTTTTTTCCATATATTCCGCTTTTTTCAAGTCTTCTGACTCTCTTTCTACTTTTGTTGCAATTTTTTCTCTTTCTGATGATTGCTTTGCTCTTTCTTCTGCTTGTATTTTATGTTCTTCTAGCCAATTAGAAGAAACATCATAATTTTTCTCTAAATACTTTGTTATCACTCTATGTATAAATAAATCTGGATATCTCCTAATAGGAGATGTAAAATGACAATAATATTTGCTCGCAATTCCAAAATGGCCTTTATTTTCTGCTTCATATCTAGCTACTTTTAAAGTTCTTAGCACTAAATTTGATACAACTTTTTCTTCTTCTTTTTCCTTTACTTCTTCCAAAATTTTTGCAAATTCTTTTGGATAAATCATATCTTTTTTGGCTTTTATTTTTAGGCCAAAATTGAATAAGAATTTATTTAGCTCTTGTATTTTTTCTAAATCAGGCTCTTCATGCACACGATAAATAAATGGTGCTTCTAACCAAAAAAACTTTTCTGCTATTGTCTCATTTGCTGTTAACATGAATTGTTCTATGATCTCATGCGCAAAAGTTGTTTCATATTTTGAAACATTAGTTACTCTTCCCTCTCTATCTAACTCAATCTTACTCTCTGGAATATCTAAATTTAAGTATCCTTGTTCCATTCTCCTTTCTTTTAAGATTTTAGCTAATTCCTCCATTCGCTTAAAATGTTGCTTATATGGTTCATATTTTTTTATAATTGCCTCATCTTTTTCTTCTAAAATTGCTTGCACTTCTTTGTAACTCATCCTTTTGCTTACATTAATGATTCCTTTTACAATTTGATATGCTACTACCTTTCCTTTTGTATCAATTTCCATAAGGCAAGAGAGTGTAAGTCTATCTTCGCCTTCATTTAAACTACAAATTCCATTGGATAATTCTCTCGGAAGCATTGGAATTACTCTCCCTAACATATAAATACTTGTCCCTCTAATAAAAGCTTCTCGATCTAACAAACTATTTTCTCTTACATAATGGCTTACATCTGCTATGTGTACTTCCAATTTGTAATTACCATTGGCTAACTTTTCTACTTGTACTGCATCATCTAAGTCTTTGGCATCTTCTCCATCAATTGTGAATATTTCTTTTTGTCGAAAATCTACTCTTCGATCTATGTCTTTTTTGTTTATTTTATTACCAAATTTTTTTGCTTCTTGTACCACTTCTTCAGGAAAGGTAGATGGCAATTTGTATTCTTTGATTAATGATAACATATCTACTCCAGCTTCATTAACATTTCCTAATACTTCTAATATTTTACCTTCTGCCTTTTTTCCATTTTGTGGATATTTTGTGATTTTTACTAATACTTTATGATTGCTTCTTGCTTTTCCTCTATTTTTTTTACTAATAAATATATCTGTTCCGAAATTTCTATCATCTGGAACAACGAAACCAAAATTTTTATTGTTTTGAAAAATTCCAACAATTGTGTTTTTCTCATGTTTTAGAATTTTTACAATTTTTGCTTCTGCTTTTTTTTCTTGTTTTTGTTCTAACATTTCTATTAATACTCGATCTCCATTTAATGCATGAAAAGCGTTGTCTTTTGCTATATATACCTCTTCTTCACTATCTTTTATTTTTACAAAACCAAAACCCTTTTGATTTTTTCGATAAATTCCTTCTTGGTAATTGTTTTCCACTTGTCCTTTCATTTCTGACTCCTTTCTTTTTTGTTAATGGCTTTATTTCCAATATAACAAAAAAAGCGTGTTTTTTATAAAAACCGCTATTTTTTCCTTTTTATGCCATATATAAAATTCCTAATGCTATTGTTAATATTGCAAATACTACTGCTAATATAATTGTCCATCTTTTTTGTTTTCCTTCTTTGGTTCTTCCTTTATTCTTTTCAAAAAAGTTGTTGGTTGATGAACCTGTTATGGTAGATGATAAACCAGCATCTTCTTTGGACTGTATTAATGTTAAGATAATTAAAACCACTGCTACCATAAAGTAAATTACAATTAGTATTCCTTTTGCTATTTCCATTTATTTTCTTCCTCCCTACGGTTTCTCTCTTTTGATACTTCGATATTGTAACATATATTTTCTAAAAATGCAAATCTTTTTTGGGATTTTCTAGAAATTCTTTTTTTGCTCGCTTAGTTAGTATGTTTATCTTTTAAAATACACCATGTTCCAACTGGTTCTGGAAAGTCTTTAAAAGTCATCCATTCTTTGGTAATAGGGTGTTGTACTGTCAGTTCATAAGCCCATAATGCAATTTGTTTTCCTATTCCACGCTTTCCATATTTTTGGTCTCCAAAAATACTGTGACCAAAATGAGATAACTGCACCCTTATTTGATGATGTCTTCCTGTGTGTAAATTGATTTCTAGTAAGCTTAAATCTTTTACTCCATGATAGGCTAAAACTTTATATTCTAATTTAGCTAATTTGGCATTCTTTTTTTCTTTTGTTACTACTTTACTAACATTATGCCTTTCATCTTTATATAAATAGTCTTCCAAACAACCTTGTTCTGGCCATATTTTTCCATCTACTACTGCTAGGTATTTTTTCTTAAAAATCTTTTCTCTTACTTCATTACTTAATCTTGACGCTGCTTTAGATGTTTTCGCAAAAATCATAATTCCTCCAACTGGTCTGTCTAATCTATGTACTAATCCTAGATATACATTTCCTGGCTTTTGATATTTATCTTTTATAAATTGTTTTACTAAGGTTTGCATATCTATGTCTTCGGTTTTATCTGCTTGTGATGGAATATTTGGCTTTTTCTCTACTACTATTATATGGTTGTCTTCAAATAATATTTTTAAATCTTGCATTTATTACTCCTTTTGGTTAATTTTTTTCCCATCTTCCATAAATTCCACAGGGTAATACTAACTCAGAGTTTTCCATTGGCAGTCCAATTTCTCCACATTCTAATTTTCCCTTATATTTCTTTTGTACTATTACATTTAAGATATTTTTTAATACTGTACTTGAGATTCCTGTTGTATAGGAATTAATTAAGAAAAATAATGGTTTATCTGACAATACTTGTGAACAAACCTCTACTAAATCATATATATTTTCTTCAAACTGCCATACTTCTCCTTTTGCTCCTCTTCCATAAGAAGGAGGATCCATAATTATGGCATCATATTGGTTCCCTCTTCTAATTTCTCGATTTACAAATTTTACTACATCATCAACAATAAATCGAACTTTTTTTTCTTGTAACCCAGAAGATGCAACATTTTCCTTTGCCCATGTTGTCATTCCTTTAGAGCTATCTACATGACATACAGATGCTCCTGCTGATAAGCACGCAACTGTTGCCCCTCCTGTATAAGCGAATAAATTCAATACTTTGATTTCTCTTTTCTCCGATTGTATTTTATGAATCATCCAATCCCAATTAACAGCTTGCTCTGGGAAAAGTCCTGTATGTTTAAATCCCATTGGTTTAATATTAAAGGTTAAGTTTTTATAATGTACTTGCCATATTTTAGGTACCTTTTTCTTAAATTCCCAATTTCCTCCTCCTGTTTTACTTCTGTGATAAGTTGCATTAATTTCTTTCCATTTATTTGGAAAACTTTTGTCTTTCCATATAATTTGTGGATCTGGTCTTGCTAGAATAATTTCTCCCCATTTTTCTAATTTCTGCCCATCTGCCATATCTAATATTTTATATTCTTTCCACTGACTTGCTAATTTCATATTTTTTGGTAGTTCAATAAACTACAATTCCTCCTTTTTTATGAATAGTATTGTTCGTTTTTTACCTACTTGTCTAGTATTTTGATTATATCTATTTTTTCCTTTGTTGTCAATTGTTCTTTTGTTATTTGCTATGAATGGTAAGAAAAAACTGTGTATTCAAAATTTTTTTGAATTTACACAGTTATAGTGTTTCATGTTATGTCATTCAATGTCCTTCTACTTCATTTACTCCTCCTTGGTTTCTTTCTACCTAAATTAGTATAACAATAATTTAGATAGAATGTCTTAATACCCGACACTTCTAATTTTGTATATGCAATAAAATATATACCAAAGATTTATTACTCCACTTAACGCTTGTCACTTTGGAAAGAAATTGAATTACAAAAAGCACCTTTAACCTATTCTATACTATTTATAACAACTTCTCCACTTGTATTTATTTCTCCTTGAATTGCTATTCTATCACTTTTTATTAAATTTTGATAACACCAATCTGCTGTTTCGTTATAAGCTTTTATTATTATCATACAATTTTCATCTACTTCTAATGTAAATCTTGCTATTGAAATGTTTTTGCTATTTAATACAAAGTTAAATTCTATATCACTTATTATTTTTCCCATTAAAAAACATAAATTCATTTTTAATCACCACCTAATTTTATTTTTGCACCGTTTTTTGTACCTTAAAAAGCACAAAAAACGCCACATCAGTGGCGCCCCGTCAGGAAAATTTTTCTTTCCTTCTCAAAATGTATTTTATACATTTTGTAAGGAATTTAAAAATTTTCCATTTAATGTATTTCATTCGTTAAATTTTTTATGCTCAAATTACGTGCTTATAAAATCACTTTTAGCACATATTATAGTTCTGGTCCTCGCAGTACCCAGACCGACCGATAGAGTGCAATCCTAAAAGAATAGAAGGTGACGCTTTTCGTCGGGTTATCGTTGTAGCGAGAGCTCGGGTAGAAATTTTTGCTGACGCTATAGCCCCCTCTATTAGCGGAAGAATTGAAGTCAACGGTAGCGGTTTCTGTTGTCCACTCAAGGTCATTACTTGCCATATCCCAAATATTCAATTGTTTATCTTGTTTCGTTGTATCAGTTAAATTATTGGTTCCTTGTGTTGCTAAACTTGTATTTAAACTTTTTTGCCTTGAATAATTAGCTTGACCAAAGTTTTGTATAAATACAATTGCTGTATCCCATGCATAACTATTCATTAAATCACTCGTAAAATTACTATCTTGATACATATTTTGACTTAATCTTGATGCCCCTGGCTGTGTTACATAATTATAAATATAGTCATTTGGCTTTACCGTTAATTGTTCCAATGCTTGACTTGCTGATGTTCTCTGTGTTTCACTTCTTGCCTCATATCTTCCAATGTAATATCCATGATTAGTAGTTGCACTTGTTTTAAAGTCTTCAATATCTTTTGCCGTCGTATTCCCATAACGAGAACTTGCTAATTCCTGATAATCAGTCCCTATTGTATTTTCTCCTTGTTTCGTTGGTGTTCCATCGGTCGCAAAGGAATATCGACTTAGTTCTATTATTTTGGTTTCATTTGCTGTTTTTACTTCTCCTACT
>CAMXLV010000075.1 GCA_947244675.1 uncultured Clostridium sp.
TTAGTTTTTAAGAATTTTTTCACCTTTCAAAAAAACTGTCGGGTAATAAGACATTTTTATTTTTTTAGATTCTTTTCACAAAACAAAAGGATCATAATAAATGTAGAAGGTATTTGTTGTAAAGGTAAAATCTTTGATTTTTTCTATACAACAAAAGAAGCTAGGTTGAAAATACCTAACCTAACTTTTCTCTTTCTAATCCTTTTTCACTTCAATTTCTATGTTTATACATAGTGCACTTATACTGAGTTGTTGGGAAGCTTTTTTCATGTTACTATTTTCATGAGGTGAACTTATGGAAGATTGGGGACAAGTTAATTTGAAATTAGATGCATTTTTAAAAAGCCATAATATTAGTCGTTCCAGTTTATCACGTAATGCACAAATTCATTATGGACAACTATTAAAATATTGTAGAAATGAAATGCAAAAAGTAGATTTGAATTTATTGGCTAGAATTTGTAAAACGATTCATTGCGAAATAGGAGATATTATAGAATATACACCTCCTAAACAAAAGCAATAAATCGTCTTATTTTTTACCTCAAAGTAATTTTTGTCTTTTTGATAAATTTCTTTTTTAATTACCACTTCCAACTCAACTTTAAAATTTGAATTAACCCCAAATAGCCAAAAATTGGATACAAATTACTTACTAAATTAGAAAAACCTATTTTGGAAACTAATACAGAAGTTATGCACATTATTATCGCAATTTGTGTATAACTTTTTTTATTTGTCGTTACATTCTGTAAAAAACTAGTTCCTAAAGAAATAGCCGTTGTAAAAATAGATCCTAATATAATAAATCCATAAACATATTTTAATATTTTAAAACTGTTAGATACAACATAAACTGCTGGCATTTCTAAGTTTTGTATGTTTACATCTACTTTTACTAATAATAAAAATACAATAACCGATAATAAAATCATTAACATCGTGCTAATACTTGCAATAGTCAAAATTTGCTTTTTATCTTTTAAATAATTCCTTAGTGTTAACAATACAGGTATTAATAAAATACTGTTATAGCTACTGTATAAGATACTACTTAAAAGAAAGCTACCTTCTTTGCTTTTGATGATATAATCTCCCAAATTAAAAAAATGAATATCTTTTAAATTTAGAATTCCAATCATTGTTAAAAATCCAATAAGAATCGGTACTAACAACTCATTTGCTTTTACTACCCCTTTTACACTTGTCATAAAAATAATATAGGTTACAATGACAAGCAAAGTACTTCCAATAAATCGATTTACAGCTAATTCTTGCTCAAAGTAAGCACCAAATCCAGCTATCATGATAAAAAAAGTAATTAGAATAAAACTATTAATGATAAAATTAATGATTACTTTTATTTTTTTACTTTTTGGTATTAACTTGTCTAAAAATTCTTTATAAGTAGTTATTTCATATTTTTTTGCCATCTTTAAAGTTTGATTAATCACCCATCCCATAATAACACTTGCCACAACAATTCCAATTAATCCTTCTATTCCATAGGAAAAAAAGAACAGATACATCTCTTGCCCTGAGGCAAATCCTGCTCCTATCATCGTTCCTATAATTACAAATACTATTTTTAAACTATTACGCATAAAAAAACCCCATACTATTTTATGAGGTCTTTTTATAATTTATTCCACTTATTTCTTTCTTCTTCTTATTTGCCAAACTACAATTCCTAAAATAATAATGGCAATTGGTACAGCAAATATAATGATTCTTATAATAGTATCTTGTTGCTCTGTTGCTGTGTAAGTTACTGTTCCTGTACTTTTTCTAGCTGTAATATCTTGCTCTCGATCAACTAGATATGCAATAGAATTTAGTACTACATCTTTGTTATAAGTTGCAAGTTGAATTGCTGCATATTGTGAATTTTGGCTCAACGGATAGTCTGAGATAAAGTAGTTTTCTCCATAAATAATTAGTTTAGATGTAATGGCAGTTTGGTTATTTTCTTCATTTGCTTCTTGGATCGTTTTTTCTAGTTCTGCTCCGAACAACAAAGGTTCCTTTTTCTTCCTCTTCTGTTGGACTATCTGATTGGATAGTAAAATTGGTTCTAAAATAAGATCCTTTGCTTGCTAATAATAAGTCTGTTTCTTCTACTTTTGCTTCTTCTAATTTATCGGTATCTATGTTTATTTTGGTACTGTTAATGAATATCATTCCTGTTGTGTTGTATAAGTCTTTAGTAACTTTTGTATTTTGTACTTCTGGTATGATTAAATCTGGTGAATTGCTTACCATCTTGCTAGTATCTGTTTCTCTTATAATTCCTACTTCAAATGGTTTTACAGCATAAGTTTCTAATATTTTATTAACGTTTTTCATTTCTACTTGGTTGGTAATTGCAGAATTTAGCCATAAAATATTACCACCTTTTTGGATGTAATCTAAAATAGCTGTGGTTGCCATATCATCAAAGTCTCTACTTGGACTGGTGATAACAAGAGTATTGCAATCATCTGGTATTTTTCCTGTTGTTAGGATGTTTAAGCTGGCTATTTCATTAATTTCATTCGCTAAATACATATTTAGGTAGTTCATATTTTGGCTTAAAATAAATTCACTATATCCTGTTAGGAAATATACTTTTGGTATGGTATCACTTGTTACTGATAAGATACTTTGTGTTAGTTTTTCTTCTGCAATGCTAATGGTTTCATAGGTTGCTGTATCATATGTTACTAAATCATTCGCAGATAGTACTTTTGATTTTTCTCCACATTCTATAATAATTCCTTGTGTTCCACTTTGTATGCCATATTTGCTAGCTAAGTCTGGTCTGTTGTTTATATCTACTGCTTCCACTATGATTTTTTCATTCGCTTTTTTGTATTGTTTGGCTAAGTCTACAGTAGAATTGTCATCTGTATAACCAATAAAATAGATTTTTACTTCTTTTGAAATGTCTTTTACTTTGTTTTTGCTTTCTTCTGTTAGGGTGTATAGTTTTTCTTGGGTAAAGTCTAATGGTGCTAATTCTAGTTTTTGCATGATTAAATTGATCGCTATGAAACAAGCAATGATAATGGCTACTAGAAGACAAGTTAATCCTCCACTAATTAACCATTTCTTTTTAATGATTTCTATGAATTTGTTTGGCTTTTTATCTTGTTTTTTCTTTTCTTTCACGTCTTTTTCTCCCTCCTATCTTACAGTTTTTCTTCTTTGCATAAAAATAATGGTAAGTACTAAACACATAATGGTAAATGCTATAAATGTTACCGTATCTGCTATATCAATTTGTCCACTTGGAAATTTAGAGAACATATTGATTAAAGAAAAATTGGTAAATATGCTACTAAATTGTGGTAAAAACCATGTTAATATGAAAAATCCTATGGTGATAACTCCTGCTATGATTTGGTTTTCTGTTATGCTAGAAGCTAAGATTCCAAATGCTATATAGCTAATGGCTAATAGTAAAAATCCAAATAGTGTAACAAGGGCTGTTGTAATATGTGGTGTTCCAAAAAAACATAAGATGGCAAAATATAAGAATGTACATAATAAGGTGATTACAACAATTAGAGTTGCTGCTATGAATTTTCCAATTACGATTTTGGTAATACTAATTGGAGAAGTAAGTAATAATTGCTCTGTTCCTGTTTTTCTTTCTTCTGCTAAGGTTCTCATTGTAAGAATTGGAATGATAAAGGTTAGTATGGTTGCCCCTGAGTAAAAAATGTATTCAAAATTTGTGCTTTGGTAGTTAAATACATCTATATAAAAAAAGATGCTAAACATAATTAGAAATAATCCTATAAATACATATCCTATTGGTGCATAAAAATAAGATTTGAATTCTTTTTTTATAATTGCTAACATGATTCTTTTCCTCCTTCTATTAGTTTCATGAAGGCATCTTCTAAAGTGGTATCTGCCTTTTTCATTTCAAATATGGTGATGTTTTCTTTAGCACATTCAGAGAATATGGTTTTTCTTAAGTCTACTTCTCCTTTGGCTTCTATGATGTACTGCTTGGTTCCATCTTCGTTTTCTTCTACTAATTCTATTTTTTGAATGTCTTTTACTTTTTCTTGAATGTTTTTCATTTTATTTTCGTTATCTTCTACCATAACATAGATACTGTTGTTGTTGGTTACTTTGCTTTCTAATTTTTCTGGTGTATCAATGGCAACAATTTTTCCCTTGTTGATAATGATTACTTTATTACATATTTGACTAACTTCTGATAATATGTGAGAACTTAAGATAACGGTATGGGTTTTTCCCAATTCTTTGATTAAGGTTCTTATTTCTGTGATTTGCTTTGGATCTAATCCGACAGTTGGTTCATCTAAAATTAATATTTTTGGTTCTCCTACTAAAGCCCCTGCCATACTAACTCTTTGTTTATATCCTCTTGATAAGTTTTTGACTAATTTTTTTTCAACTTCTTTTAGCCCTGTTTGCTCGATTATTTTCTCTACTTTCTCTTTTTTACTTTTTTTGTCTACTTGCTTGATTTCTGCCATATAAGTTACAAATTCTTTGACGGTTAAGTCTGTATATAATGGCACTCCCTCTGGCATGTATCCAATTGCTCTTTTGGCTTTTTTAGGCTTTTTTAACATATCATAACCATCTACAATAATTTTTCCTTCTGTTTGTTCTATAAATCCTGTTATCATGTTCATTGTAGTGCTTTTTCCCGCTCCATTTGGTCCTAATAGTCCTACAATTTCTCCTTCTTGAATGGTAAAACTAATATTGTCGACTGCCGTAAATTTTCCATACTTTTTTGTAACATTTTTTATTTCTATCACAAAAAATTCCTCCTTTATTTTTCTTAAACTCATTTAATCCCTAATATGTTATCATTTTATTATTTTAATGTAAAGTATTTCACAAAAATTTCACATTGTGTTACTATGGATAGTTCTTTTTGTCTATTTTTTAACATATTTATGTGGTAGGAGTGTGACGATTATGTTTTTTCTATATCCTTTTTTGATTACTTTTGCTCTTGTATTTTTTTCTGAGCTTGGTGATAAAACACAACTTTTAGTTTTGTCTTTTGCTACGAAAAATAAAACTAAGAATATTTTATTAGGAGTTGCACTTGGTACTTTTTTTAGCCATGGCTTTGCTATTTTATTCGGAAGCCAAGTTGCTTGTTTTTCCAATGAACATTTTCAGTTTTATTTGAAGTTTTTTAGTTATGCTTCTTTTTTGTTATTTGGCATAATTGGATTTTTACCTAAAAAAGCAAAATCGGATGAAAAAAATTCAGAACATTTCTGTAAGTTCTCTTTTTTAAAAAGTATTTCCTTTTTGCATTTGCATTCTATTTTTTTGGTTGCTTTTTGTATTTTAGTTGGCGAATTGGGAGATAAAACTTTTTTAGCTTCTTTGGGACTTGGTTTTTCTTATCCTAATGCTAAATTACCTTTGATTTTAGGATCTATTGCTGGTATGGTAACAAGTAATCTTATTGCTATTGTTTGTGGCAAACTGATGGAAAATCACTTAAAGGAAAGTTTTATTGATCTTTTGTCTAATTTTATTTTTCTTGTATTTGGTTTGCTTGGCTTTGCTCACCTTTTTTGGGCATGATTTATATTTTTTATGTTTTGCCTTTGTATATTATTTTTTGTTTGGACATTTTCTCAAATGATTTATTAAGACATTATCACAAATGAATTAGACCATTTTACTTTTTTTGCTTAAATTTCCTTGACAGCTTACTTTTTTTGTGCTATTATTATTATTGTTATTTACAAATGGGTCAGTAGCTCAGTTGGATAGAGCACAGGCCTTCTAAGCCTGGGGTCCGGGGTTCGAATCCCTGCTGGCTCACCAGAATATTCTTATCCGAACCCAAGATAAGAAAAACATTAGAGTAATATCAGTTAAATTGATATTACTCTTTTATTTTAAGAATTCCTTTAAAGGAGATAACGTATGGATAAAATTGAAATATGGAATGCTGGTAAAAATAAAATACCTATAATTGTCTCTATGCCACATAGTGGAACACATATACCACAAACTATGAAAGATTATTAATAATGTTAATAGATATGTAATTGCCCCCAATAGAGAAATAACTGATAGTATTAACACTTCTTATGTAGATAACTATGTTTACACAAAAACCACTTTTAATAATCCTATGTATAATACAGATTTAGAAGACGAAGAAATGAAATTAAAATATTTTTTTGAAAAAATAATACATACTATAGAAGAAAATTTCTAAAATCATTGACTTTCTTTAAAAATTTGCGTATAATAATTATAGAAGATGAATGACCACAGAAATGTGGCGTGTCAATAAAAACTTGTTCAAATAGAATACATCTCTATTGACCAGACAGAGATGTGTTTTTTTTGTTGTCTAATTTTCTTATTGTAACAACTAAAGCTATCAATAAGGCAACAGCGACAACAGTTACCATTGCAAGTTCTATAAATAGTATGTATATAAAAGTCAAATAAACTTGTTCAAATAACATATACATCGCCTCCTTTCAGAAAGGATAACGACACGTCACACTCTGTTTTTCTCATCTTCTGGTAAAATTATACCGTAGATGTATATTAAAGTCAAGCCAATTGCGAAATTTTGTTTTTATAATTACAATATAGCTGTATTCTGAGAAATAAAGTTTTGGATTTACTTGGTTGTGGCTCACCAAAATATGCATATTCGAACTTTATTTGCTTTACTACTAGTTTTGCAATTAAATTTTAAATAGCATAATAAAACGGAAAACAAAAATGTTTTCCGTTTTATTGTTTGATAATTTTTTTATACTTTCTTTGTTCTTTATCTATTATTTAGAATTCTTTCCTTTGCTATAGCATATAACATATTGTCATTTTTTAAGCAACTAAAACTTGCTTTTACTTTTTAATTTATCAGTTTTCTTGAATTGTAAATTCTTCATTATTTGGTTCTTTCATATCTTCATCAGTAACAATATCAAACTTTTGATCGTAGGTAGTTATATTCTCTTTCGTTGATCCATCTTCATTTTTTATAGTTTCAACCACTTTTACTGCTAATCCAGTTTCTTTATTCAAATACATTTTTAGTGATATAGTTCCTTCACTATATATAGCATTTGTATTTTTCATACTATCTATTACATAACACTCATATCCATCTACTTTTTCTGTGTATATCTTTGACACAATACTATCATATAAAAGGTCTTTCCAAGTAACTGTGTCAACAAAACTAACTACTTTTGAATCTAAATCGTTTTTTTCTTCTTTTGATACTACTAATGTTTTTTGTTCTCCTGCAATTATATACATTCTTCTTTCATGTTCTTCCATCAATTGAATCAATGTTACTGTACTATTCTTCTTTTTCACAATATCTTTCTCAATACCATCTTTTATAAATTTTTCAGCTATTGCACTTTCTCCCTCTAATTTTACATAAATATTTTCTTTCTTTTCACATTCTGCAACTTTATTTTGTAAATCTTTTATAATTATGATTTTTCTGGTTGTATTAGCAATGAATATAACAAATGCAATAATAAAAAGTATGAATAAAATTGTTACTATTTTCTTTTTCATAACAATCCCCTCCTTTTTCTTCTGTATATCTCATAAAGGCTACTTTTATTATACCATATTTTGCCTGATTTTTCAAATTTTATTGCGATTTACTCCACCTATGCTTCCCTCTTTTTAAATTCTTACTTTATTTTCTTATCATTTTAAATAGCTCTTTTTAGCCTTAAAGCATTTAAAATAACCGTTATACTACTAAACATCATGGCAAAGCTTGCCATCATAGGATTTATTGCAATTCCAAATTTGCTAAAGAATCCGATTGCTATTGGAATCATTAAACAATTATAGAAAAATGCCCAAAATAAATTTTGTTTTATATTTCTAACTGTTTTTTTACTAATATTTATTAAATTCAAAATACTATTTAAATCATTTTTGGTTAATATCACATCAGAAGAATCCATTGCTATATCTGTTCCACTATTTACACTAACACCAATATTAGCTTCCATCAAAGCTGGACTATCATTGATTCCATCTCCACACATCATGACATATTTGTTTTGCTCTTTTAGTTCTTTTACAACTTGTGTTTTCTTTGCTGGTAATACATTGGCAATCACTTTTGTTATACCAATCTCTTTTGCAATTTTTTCGGCCGTTTGTTCATTGTCTCCTGTTAGCATAATAGTTTCTATTTTATTTTTATTGAGTTCGTTTATTACTTCTATTGCATTTTCTCTTACTATATCATTGACTCCAATTAATGCTAGTATTCTTTCTTCATTTGCTACATACACAATACTATTTCCTTTTTTGGCTAGTTCTTCTTCCTCTTCTTTGTATCTATTTTCAAGCTGATATTCTTTCAAAATTTTTGCATTGCCAAGTATGAATTTTTGTCCTTCTACTTTTCCAATGATTCCTAGACCTGTTACATTACCAAATTCTTTTACTTCTAATTTGGCTAATTGCTTTTCTTCTAAATAGCTCTCAAATGCTTTTCCAATTGGATGGGTTGCTTTGCTTTCAATACTTCCTATTAATTGCAATAATTTATCTTGTTCTATATT
>CAMXLV010000076.1 GCA_947244675.1 uncultured Clostridium sp.
ATATCTTTTTTTGTGTCATCAATAACAGTCTACTTTAGAGACTTAGAACACATAATAGGCGTTATTTTGATGGCAGCATTTTATGGAACACCAATTGTATATAAACTAGAACAATTACCACCTAATCTACAAGTTATGATGCAAATAAACCCAATGACACACTTAATTAATGCTTATCGAGATATATTTTATTATAGACAAATGCCAAATCTAAAAGCTTTAGGATTATTGGCAGTAATATCAGTAGTACTAACAATTATAGGATATTTCGTATTTAAAAAATTACAAAAAGGATTTGCAGAAGAATTATAAAAAGAGAGGAAGAAAAAAATGAACAATATTAAAATATTTGCTTGTCCGACAGCAGAGGAATTTACAAAAGAAATATGTGATTGTTTAGAACTTGAAATGGGAAAAATTAACCACCAAAAATTTTCAAATGACAATAATTTTGTACAAGTTTTAGAAACAGTAAGACAAAAAGACGTATACATAGTACAAACTTGTAAACCACCAGTTAATGAAAGAATTATGGAATTATTAATTACCATAGATGCAGTAAAAAGAGCATCTGCTAAAAACATCAATGTAGTAATTCCATACTTTCCATATTCTAGATCAGATAAAAAAGATCAACCACGAATACCAATTACTGCTAAATTAATGGCACAACTATTAGAAGCAGCTGGAGCAACAAGAGTAATTACCTGTGATTTACACAATCCTGCTATTCAAGCTTATTTTACGATTAATTGTGATCGTTTAACAGCAGAATATTTATTAGAAGACTATTTTAAAGAAAAAAAATTAGAAGACATGGTAATTGTTGCAACAGATGCAGGAAGTTCCAAAAAAGCCTATAAATACTCTGAATTTTTTGGTTGTCCTATTGCTTTAGTAGACAAAAGAAGAGATGCTAATGACGATAGAGCTATATCAGGAACGATTATTGGAGATGTAAAAGACAAAAACGCTATCATATTTGATGATGAAATAGCAACAGCAGGATCTATGATGGAAACCGTAAAAGTTTTGCAAAAGTCTGGAGTAAAAAACATTTATGCAGGAGGAACACATGGTATTTTATCAGGCCCAGCGATTGAAAGAATTAAAAATTCTGGAATCAAGGAAATGGTAGTAACCAATACGGTTCCAGTTCCAGAAGAAAAAAGAATTGATAACCTAACCGTTTTATCAATTGCTCCTTTATTTGCAGAGACAATAAAACGTATTAATGAAGAAAGACCATTAGGGGAGTTATATGATATTTAAAAGAGGAAAGAGATAAAAATGGAAAAACAAGAAAAAGACAAGAAACAAACAATCCGAGAACTATATATAGCCCATAAAGAAGTAATTAATTATCTGATATTTGGCGGATTAACAACAGTAGTTAATTTTATTTCCTATTTTTTATTTGCTAAAATAATAAAAATAGATGAAGTACTAAGTAGTGGGCTTGCATGGTTTGTATCTGTCTTATTTGCTTACATTACAAATAAAATATTTGTTTTTGAAAGCAAAAAGACAACAAAAAAAGCAGTAATAATAGAATGTCTGTCATTTTTTGCAGCTAGGATTTTATCAGGAATATTATGTGATGTAGGAACCTTTGCTATTATGGTAAAAGTATTACATATAAATGATGTAGTAGCAAAATTAATAACACAAGTTATGGTAGTAGTAGTAAATTATGTTCTTAGCAAATTGGTTGTATTTAGGAGGAAGTAAAAATGAAAAAAATATCATTAGTTATACCAATGTATTATGAAGAAGAAGTAGCAAAAGAATGTTATAATAGAGTTGTAGATATCCTAAAGAAAATAGAGAATTATGAGTATGAAATTGTTTTTGTTAATGATGGAAGTAAAGATAAAACATTAGAAATATTAGAAGAAATTGCGAAAGAAGACACACAAGTAAAAGTAATATCTTTTTCCAGAAATTTTGGGCATCAAGCAGCAGTAACAGCAGGAATCAAAGAAGTAACAGGAGATGCTATTGTAATTATTGATGCAGACTTGCAAGACCCACCAGAATTAATACCAGATATGATAAAATACTGGGAAAAAGGAAATGAAGTAATTTATGGAAAAAGAAAAACAAGAAAAGGAGAATCTGCTTTTAAATTATTGACAGCAAAAATGTTTTACAAAACCTTAAATACTTTGTCAGATGTAGAAATTCCAAAAGATACAGGAGATTTTAGATTAGTAGACAAAAAAGTGATTGATGTTGTAAATAATATGCCAGAACATAACAAATTTTTAAGAGGATTGTTTAGTTGGGTAGGATTTAAACAAATGCCATATGAATATGAAAGACAAGAACGTTTTGCAGGAAAAACAAAATATCCATTAAAGAAGATGTTAAAATTGGCTTCTGATGGAATTATTAGTTTTTCAACCAAACCATTAAAATTAGTAGGGGGATTAGGATTTATTACCATAATCATTTCTATTGGAATTTTAATATATTCTTTAATTTCTTATGCATTCCATCTAAATGAACTAACACCAGGGTGGACTTCTATCATGGTTGCAATTACTTTGTTTAGTGGAGTACAATTAATATCTATATGGATTATTTCTGAGTATATTGGAAGAATCTATGATGAAACCAAACAAAGACCACAATATATTATTGATAAAAAAATCAATATAGACTAATTATTTCTGAGTAAATTTTTTTAGAATTATCAAATAAAAATTTGTTGACTCAATAATGGGTTTAATTTGTATATAGTTTCTTTAATGAAGGTGAGAAGTTGATATATTTTTATATATCAACTTTTCCTATACAAAATCAAAAAAATATGATAAAATAGAAACCAAAGAAAAAGGAGGCACGTATGGAGAAAAAAAGAATATTAACAGGAGATAGACCAACACGGAAGATTACATATAGGACATTATTTTGGTTCTTTAAAAAAGAGAGTAGAATTACAAGAGAGTGAAGAATATGATCCATACATATTAATTGCAGATGTACAGGCATTAACAGATAACTTTAATAATCCAGAAAAAGTAAGAAAAAATGTAAGAGAAGTAGCAATAGACTATTTATCAGTAGGGATAGATCCAAAAAAAACAACAATATATATTCAATCTATGATACCAGAAGTAGCAGAACTAACCGTATTTTATTCTAACTTAGTTACCATTGCAAGATTAGAAAGAAATCCAACAGTAAAAACAGAAATAGCACAAAAAAAAGAAATATTTGGAGAAAGTGTAACATATGGATTTTTAGGATATCCTGTCAGTCAAGCGGCGGACATAACTGCATTTAGAGGGCAACTGATTCCAGTAGGAGAAGATCAATTACCATTAATTGAACAATGTAGAGAAATTGTTAGAAAATTTAATCATATTTATGGGGACGTATTAATAGAACCAGAAGCAGTATTATCTAGTGGAAAAAGAATTAAAGGATTAGATGGAAATGAAAAAATGGGAAAATCATTAGGAAATGCAATTTATTTATCAGATGGAGAAGAAGAAATTACGAAAAAAGTAATGAGTGCTGTAACAGATCCAAATCGTATAAAAAAAGATGATTTAGGAAATCCTGATAAATGTATGGTAGGTTACTATCATAATTTATTTAGTACAGAGGAAGAAGTAAAAACAGTATGTGAAGAATGCAAAGCAGGAAAAAGAGGATGTGTAGCATGTAAAAAACAATTAGCACAAAATATTATAGAAGAATTAAGACCAATAAGAGAAAAAAGAGCTTATTATGAAGCGCATCCAGAAGAAGTGGAAAACATCTTAAGAGAGGGAACCAAAAAAGCACAAGAAGAAGCTAAACAGACGATGAAAAAAGTAAAACAAGCAATGAAACTAAATTATTTTGAATGATTTTCAGGAGACGGAGGGAAAAATCATGTTTACAGATTATACAAAAATAATAATCCAATCAGGAAATGGAGGAAATGGAGCAGTAACTTTTCGTAGAGAAAAATATGTAGCAGCTCGGACGGACCTGATGGAGGAGATGGAGGAAATGGAGGAAATATCTATTTCAAAGTTGATAAAGACAAAAATACATTAATCGATTTTCACTATCATAAAAAATTCAAAGCTATGAATGGAGAAAATGGAAGTGGCAGTAATTGTAATGGAAAATATGGAGAAGATTTATACATTAAAGTGCCAATCGGAACTGTAATTAAAGATGCAAAAACAGGGAAGATAGTAGCAGATTTGTCTAATCCAAATCAAACAGAATTAATTTTAAAAGGAGGACGTGGAGGAAGAGGAAATTCTCATTTTAAAACATCTACTAGACAAGCACCACATTTTTCAGAAGATGGTGAAAAAGGAGAAGAAAAGGAAATTATATTAGAATTGAAATTATTAGCTGATGTTGGATTATTAGGATTTCCTAATGTAGGAAAATCTACCTTTTTGAAAGCAGTAACTGATGCAAAACCAAAGATTGCTAATTATCATTTTACAACCTTAGAACCTAATTTAGGTGTGGTAAAAGTGAAAAACAAAGATAGTTTTGTTATAGCAGATATACCAGGAATAATAGAAGGAGCAAGTGAAGGAGTAGGATTGGGAATCCAATTTTTAAGGCATGTAGAAAGAACTAGACTATTATTGCACTTTTTAGATATATCTGGACAAGAAGGACGAAATCCAGTGGAAGATTTTTATGCAATCAATAAAGAATTGAAAAAATATAGTGAAAAGTTATCCACAAGAAAGCAAATTATTGTGGCAAATAAAATTGATATTATGCAAGATGACACTTTACAAAAAGAAGTAGAAGCATTAGCGAAAAAAGAGAAAATAGAAATTTATGAAATATCAGCAGCAACAAATCAAGGAGTAGAAGAATTAATAGTACAAATTGCAAACATTTTAAAAACACTACCAAAAGAAGATTTAATGGAAGCAGAAGAAAAAGTTGTATATACATTGGAAGAAAGACAAGATCAATGGAGTATCAAAGAAGAAGATGGTGTATTTATAGTATCTGGAAAAGCTGTAGAAAGATTAATGGGAAGAGTTAATATTGAGGACAATGAATCCATGTATTATTTACAAAAAAGTTTGAAAAACATGGGAATTGAGCAAAAACTAAAAGAAATGGGAGTTTGTGAAGGAGATACAGTAATTTTAGCAGATTGGGAATTAGAATGGTATGAATAAGAAAAAGAAGTTCTTAAATTTTAAAGAACTTCTATTTTTTTTGTCATAATTATACCATCTTTATTCTGATAATAATTTTTTCTAATGCCAGTTGTTTCAAATCCTAATTTTTTATATAAGTGGATAGCGGAGTAATTTTCTTCCATAACTTCTAAGGTAATAGAAGTTAAATGACTTTTTTTTGCAAAGTGAAGTAAATTGGTTAATAATAAAGTACCAATTCCTTGATTACGAAAGTCTTTTTTAACAACAATATTCATGATATTTGCTTCTTCTAAAATTGTTTTTATGCCAGCAAACCCAACAATATTGCCGATTTAAGATAGAAACAAAATAGTTGGAATTACTAGCATCTAATTCTTCTTCTAAGATAGAATAACTCCAAAATTCATCGAAATCAGAAAGTAAAATGTCAGAAATGAGATTTAAGTGTTGTTTTGTCATAGGTATAATTTCAATATTTTTTGACTTTTCTTCTAATAGCACTTGTGCTTGCGGTTTTTTTAAATAACAAGGTAATAAATCTTCTTGATAAGAATTGTTTTTAAAATGTGATAAACCAGCCAAACCAAGAAAATAGGAATTTAAATGGTTATTAGGAAGAAAAATAGCATCCTTAAAATTGGCTAAAATAAGATCATGATAAGAAATAGAACCGATCGCCAACAAAAGTAATTGTAATATGCTCTTTTTTTATGGTTTCTTTCAAAAGAAGAAAAGCATTTTCTATAGTATCTGCCATAGGACATAGGATTTGTTGATAAGAATGATTGGTTTGTTCATATAAAGCAAAATAGCAATTTTGATTCTTAGCATCCATAAGACTTACTACATAGCCTTCATTGTTAACCATATATGCCAAAGCTTCTAAAGAGCTAACACCAATACAAGGAATGGATAAAGCATCGTGAAAAGCTTTTATGGTAGCAATCCCAATACGAATGCCAGTAAAGGAACCAGGACCATGATCGCAAACCAATAAATCAATATCTTGAATGGATAAGTTAGTATCATGAAAAGCTTGATCAATCATAGGCATTAAAATTTCTGAGTGCGATTTGTCTGCATTTTGGTCTGATTGATAGATAGTATGGGTATCTTCTAAAATAGAAACTCCACAAATAGGAGTTGCGGTATCAATACTTAATATTTTCAAAATAATCCTCCCATTTTTTAGAATTGGTAACAATATCTAAAATTCTTATATTTTCATTGATGGTATTGTTTTTAGAAAAAGTGATGGAAAGGTAATTTTCTGGTAAAGCAGATTGAATTAGTTCTCCCCATTCAATTACACAAATACCATTTTCTAAATATTCTTCTCCACCAATTTCGTAAAATTCAGAAACATCTGCTAAACGGTAAACGTCAAAATGATAGATAAATATATCATTTTTTTGATATTCATTGACAATAGTAAAGGTTGGGCTAGAAATTTCGTTTTCTAAACCAAAAAAACTTAAAATACCTTCTGTAAATTTTGTTTTGCCACAGCCAAGTTCACCAGTAAGGACGATAACATCACGTTTTTGTAAATGTTTGGCTAATGCTTTGGAAAAATTTTTGGTATCAGTTTCATCCTTTGAAATAAATTGAAAATGCTTCATAAATACCTCCATAGATTTTAACTAACCATTATTATAATACAAAAAAACAAAAAATTCAAATAAAAGCCTTGCTAAATTACAAACGTTGTAATATAATTGTAACGAAACTGTAATGAAAAAGAAAAGAGAACAAGAAGGGAAGATAGAAATGTTTAAATTTGGGTTAGGACAAGATATTGGAATAGACTTAGGAACTGCAACAGTAATTGCCTATGTAAAAGGAAAAGGAATTGTATTAAGAGAACCATCTGTTGTAGCAGTAGACAATAATACAGGTGAAGTGTTAGCAGTAGGACAAGAAGCTAGAAGAATGCTTGGAAGAACACCAGGGAATATAGTAGCAACTAGACCATTAAGAGATGGTGTAATATCTGATTATACAGTAACAGAAAAAATGTTAAAACACTTTATAAACAAAGTATGTGGGAAATTTATTTTTGCTCCTAGAATTATGATTTGCATACCTTCCCAAGTAACTGAAGTAGAAAAAAAAGCAGTAATAGATGCTGCTTCTCAAGCAGGAGCTAGAAGAGTATATTTAATAGAGGAACCTATTGCAGCTGCTATTGGAGCTGGAATTGATATATCTAAACCTTGTGGAAATATGGTAGTAGATATAGGAGGAGGAACTACTGATATAGCAGTAATTTCTTTAGGTGGATCCGTAGTAAATACATCATTAAAAGTAGCAGGAGACAAATTTGATGAATACATTGTAAAATACATCAAGAAAAAGCATAATATTATGATAGGAGAAAGAACAGCAGAAGATCTAAAAGTAAATATAGGATGTGTATTTCCTAAAATTCAAGATGCTGAGATGGATATAAGAGGAAGGGATTTAGTAACAGGGCTTCCAAAAACTATTACCATTTATTCAAGTGAAATATTAGAAGCATTAATTGAGCCAGCAATGATGATTGTAGATGCAGTTCATTCTGTGTTAGAAAAAACACCACCAGAACTAGCAGCAGATATTAGTGACAAAGGAATTTATATGACAGGTGGAGGATGTTTGGTAGATGGATTAGATAAACTTTTACAAGAAAAAACAGGAATCAATGTTATGATTGCGCAAGACACAGTATCTTGTGTAGCTTTAGGAACAGGAAAAGCATTAGATAACTTAGATGCCTTAGAAGGAAAAGGAAAGTAATAGGCAAGAAATCCAACCTGTTAAAGTTGGATTTCTTGGCTTTTTGACATTCTCCATTGCTTAAGAATTGGAGTTTGCCAAAAAAGTATTAATTTTTGTGTGTATATAAGCAGCAATAGCTGCTAAAACACACAAAAAAAGTAGAGCAGGAACTCCTGCTAGTATCTCGTCTACAAAAATGGACATATAGTCCTTAAAAGTAAACGAGTCCATAATTTCCGAGAATGGGTCAAAAAAAGCAAATTCAACCCACACGGAAAGAGTGCGATAAGCGTATCCAAGTGCCATAATCACACCAGACACAATGACTACGCACTCATACCACATTAAAAGTTGCAAAAATTTTTTGTTTTTGTTCATGTTGTCCTCCTTCTTCGGAGAACATACTAGCTCTCCGAAAATTATTTTCAAAGAGCATAAAATGCAATCTTCAGCAATATTATAACATAGTTACATAAAATAATCAAGTAAAAACAGGAGAAAAGAAAAAATGAAAAAAATAGCCTTTATTACATTAGGTTGCA
>CAMXLV010000077.1 GCA_947244675.1 uncultured Clostridium sp.
TCTTGTTCTTTTACACGAATTTCGCCTATAATATGATTATCTTTTTGAATAGGAAAACTCTTGTCATTAGCAATTAGCTCTACTAATTTGAATAGTCTTTCTCCATTTTCATTTTTGTATGGCATCCTATAGTATTTCTTTTGATAGCCTTTTTTAGGTGCATCTGGTCTATCTAACTTATAGTATGAAACTTCATAATAATCGCTTAATCTGTCCATATATTCTTGTAATTCTTTCTTATCCATTTGAACAGTTGTAGTAATACTATTTTCTTCTTTTCCTATTGTGCAAGGAGATGCAAAATCAAACATTCCATAATCTAAAATTTTGCAAATTTGTTCAATAAAACTACTTCTAAATTTTATATTTACTAATTCATAAATGCCTTTTTCGTTCTTATCAATGGTAACATTTTCTATGAATTTTGAAATAAATTCTTGCTTTTCTTCTTTGGTTTTATTACTCCATTGAAGCTCTAACATATCATAAAATTTATTAGAACGAATTAGCTTTTCTTTTTCTACATCTCTATCAGCCATTATTTGCTGTGGGGAAAAGGTCTGCTTATTTAAGTCTATTGCTTGAATTCTTTTTTCTTCTAACAAGTTTAATTTTTCTTCAATTACTCTATATTCCTCAGAAAAATCATTTACTTCTACAATTCCTTTTATATATGCTTCTTTAATTCTATCCTTTTGTTTTTTCAAATTTGCAATTTCTTTATCTAGTTTTGCTGTATCTCGTTCTTTTTTATCTGCTAAAACAGGGAAGAAGTATTGTTTTACTGTCATATCATATTCTATTAAATTCATAATTAAATCTATTGTTACATCTTCAATTAAATCTTCTCTTAAATATAGCTTACAGTCTGTGCAATGATAATACATATACTTTTTCTTTTTTCCACCTGCTCCTTTGCAAGTCATTAGCTTGCCACATTTTGGGCAAATTAGCTTTTGCATAAAAATATAAACTCTATCTCTGCAAAATGCTCTTTGATTTTTTTCTTTTTGTGCTTGTACTTCATCAAACATAGCTCTTGAAATAATTGGCTCTACAACATCTCTATAAATAACTGGCTCTTTTCCTTGTTCTTTGCAAACTCTCTTAAATCTTTCATAATCTCCCATATAAATTTTGTTATTCTATGGTAGAATCTTTCCATTTTGCTTTTGTAAGTGTTGGTACTTGTTCTTCATTTAGAATATTTGCTATTGTTTGATAGCTTTTACCCTCTAAATACATATTAAATATTCTAATGACTAAATCTTTTGTAGTTTCATCAATTATCATTTTCTTGCCTTCTCTTTTGTAGCCAAGTGGACACCTATTAGGAATATGACCAGATTTTATAGCACCTGTTAAGCCAAATTTTGTCCTTTCACTAACTATTTCAATTTCTAGTTGTGATAATACTGTTAGCATACGCACGAAAAATCTACCATTAGCGGTTGAGGTATTTACATCATCTCTATCACAAACGAGATAACAATTATGCTTTTCTAGGTCTGATATTAACACCTCTAAATCTCTTACAGACCTTGTAACTCTATCTAGCTTATATGCTACAATATAATTGATCTTTCCTGCTCTCATATCTGTTAGCATTTGCTGAAAAGCTGGTCTGTGTTCCATATCCTTTGCACTAATTCCTGCATCTTTGTAAACTTTGAATATCTCATATTCCTTATACTTACAAAGCTGTTTTAGTTTTTCTTCCTGTTCTCCTAAACTAAATCCGTTCTCTTGCTTGATCTTCTGTACTTACACGAATATAAATTCCTGCCTTTTTTGTTTCTCCATTCATTCTATAAATATTCCTCCTTCCAAATTATGAATAGAAAGGCAACTAAAAAAAGTGCCACATAGCATAGGTTTGGCTATTAGCACTTTAGAGTTTTATATTTATTATTAACTATCTCTATAATTCTCTTAAAAAACACAAATAAACCAATATAGTATAATTTTTTAAAACTCTAAAATGTTTTGCCGTTTTCTCCTATGATATGTATTCTTGTAACTTGGACATTGGATACTTTGTCCTTAAATCTGTTACGTAGAAGTAATCATGTTCATTAAAGAATAACAATAATTTGTTATTTATGATTACTCTATGGGGCTCTACATACGCTAAATTCGTATGTTCAATTGTTCTTAAACACCCGTTAATAATTTCGGGTTCTTGTTTAATGGAGTTTATACGACACGCCCACTTGATTTTAGAGTGTAATTCATCACTCATATTGATTTGTTTTTTAATAATATGTAACATAATATCACAAAAACCTCCTTTTTTCAATAGTTTTAGTCAAAAAAAGTCCAACTCTTAAGAGCTGGAATAAGATTTTTGTGTTCATCAAATTTTTTATAGTCTTAAAATTAAGTTATATCAAGACTTTCAAAAAGTTCGACGAAAATTGCTTGTGGTGGAGATGAGGAGAGTCGAACTCCTGTCCATAATACTTTCCAAATAGATTTCTACAAGTTTAGTTTGTCTATTTAATTCATTTTGCTTTCACCGACAAACAGGTTAAAACAAAATATAGCTTTTTAAAATACCACCTACTCTAAAAGCAAAAGTAGGTTTGTTTCCCACTTAAATTATGACACTTTACCTAAAATTTGTGGGGAACTTTAGATAAAGCGTAGCCGCAATTAGGCAGCTAATGCTAATTCGTTATTATCAGCGTTTATATTTAATTTTCGCTTTTTTTAAGTGGCCAAAGCGACCATCCACTACTTGCTATCTATCCTTCTGGTAATATGTCGAAACCATTACATCCCCATATAACCTTATTTATTATACTATATCTATTGGATTTTATCAACATTTTCTAAAAAATACATATACTATTTTGAAAGTTATATATCACTCCAAACACTCTAATCTGTAAATTTATTATCACACATCTACTGTACTAAATATAAGATATAAAATTTTAGAAGAAAGGAGAAATAATTCAATTTTTTTAACAATTAATAAATTGAATTATATTAATATTTATGAGTATTGTTTCAACTAACATTCCTTATCACTCTGGTATTTTAAAGCAAAATTTAAGTTTACTATTAAGAACGTACCCTTTTCTTAATGTTCAAACAGTTGGAAATAGTGTACTAGGTAAACCAATTTATGTTATCAAATTAGGACGTGGTCCCAATAAAGTTTTTTATTCTGCTTCTATTCATGCTAACGAATGGATTACTACACCTATTTTAATGAAGTTTGTGGAAGACTATTGTATGGCTTATACTCAAAATTCTAGTATTTATGGTTCTTCTATTCGTAATCTTTTCAACAGTTCTTCCATTTATATTATGCCTATGGTAAATCCAGATGGTGTTGATTTAGTAACTCGGAAATTTAGCTATAAGTTCTCCTGCTTATCAAAAAGCTTTACATATAGCTAATCAATTTTCTAGTATTCCTTTTCCTGATGGTTGGAAAGCAAATTTGAATGGAGTGGATTTTCCTTATTTCCAACCATACAAATAATTATCTATATTCAAAATGAAAGAATTAATAAGTAGAAAAATACATATTTTGTAAAAAGTAAGAGTATATATAATAGAAAAATATTCACTTTGTGTAAATAAAATCATGCCATATTCATGAACATTTTTAAATTTTGTTAAACTAGTTCTAAAAACTGTAAAAAAAGTTTAACATACAATAATTAGAAGTTTAGAAAGGAAAGTTAAATGAGAAAGAAATATTATTACAGAGAAAGAATAACTAATAAGGTTGTAGAAGACTTTATGGCAGAAGATTATGCATTAACAAAATTAGGATTAAAAGAAAATGGAAAGTTAGTTATAGTGCCACGTGGGAAAAATGGAGAAATGACAATAGAACAATTGGAGAATATTAAAGAAACAATACAATGGTTTTTTAGTGGGAATTGGATAAAAGAAGAAGCCAAATAAACAGGAGAAAATAGAGTATATTTCATATTTGTTTATTTGGCAAATTTGTGTAAATAAGATTTTTAATAAGCTTGAAAAGAGTGAAAATTATAACATTTGATTTTTTAATAAGTGATAATCTAATGCAAAACATTTGCCATTCAAATAGTTTAAAATACCAGCATCAGAGCTAAAAGAAAATGTTAAAGAGGAGCTACAAAGCATTTGATATTTCTTACCAAACTTCTTATTTATTGTATTAATACCATATTTTCCGATCTCCAATAATAGGAAAGCCTAAATAAGCTAAATGTGCTCTAATTTGATGAGTTTTACCAGTTTCAATTTCAACAGATAAAAGGGAAGAGTGATTATCATATTTTTCTAAAACACGATAAGTAGTAACAATTTTTTTGTATCCCTTTTTAAAAGTATCAGAAATATAAACATGAGATTTTTTATGGTCTTTAAATAAATAAGCTTCACATCTTTTATAAGGAGCAGTAGGAATTCCATATACAAAAGCCAGATAGTGCTTTTGTATTTCATGCTTTTTGAACTTTTCTAAAAGAATGGACAAGCATAACTCATTTTTAGCAAAAAGAACAAGTCCGTATAGTGTTTCTATCAATTCTATGGCAAGGCATTGGTTTAAAAATAGCAGAAGCATAAATTTTATGAACGTAAGTAGTTAAACTATTTTCTCCTGTCACTTCTAAACCATAGGGTTTATTCAAAATTAAAATATTATCATCTTCAAAAAAAATGTTTACTTGAAAAGAAGGTGTTAATAAATGATCTGCAACATAAATTAAAACTTCATCTTTTTCATAAATGGTAATATTTTCTGTAACACGTTTGCCATTTACTTTAATATCTTTCTTGCGTAAGGTTTTATAGAAAAGATTAGAAGAAAGATTAGGAATATTTTTTAATAAAAATGTATTTAATTTTTTTCCATCAAATTTTTCATTAACAATTAATTTTTTCATATACTCATTATAGTCTTTTTGTTCCAAAAAAGCAAGAAAAAGTACTAAGCAAGAAAATAATGAATAAAATAGATATGTGAACTTTATGTGAAAAAAGATAAAAAAGTATTGACAAGCAGACAAAAAGGGTATAAAGTATTAGCAGTCAACAGGCAAGAGTGCTAAAAACAAAAAAACTTAGAGGAGGTAATCAAAATGATCAAACCATTAGGAAACAGAGTATTAATAAAAATGAAAGAAGGCGAAGAAACAACAAAAAGTGGAATTATTTTAGCTGGAAATGCACAAGAAAAACCACAAATAGCAGAAGTTATTGAAGTAGGCCCAGGAGAAAAAATAGATGGAAAAATAGAACCAGTGAATGTAAAAAAAGGAGACAATATTATAGTAAGCAAATATTCTGGAACAGAAATTAAATACGAAGGAATAGAATACATTATTGTAAAACAAGATGATATTTTAGCAATTGTTGAATAGAGTAACGAAAATAGTAAAATCGTAAAGAAGCGATTTTTAATTTAGAAAGGAAGGAAATCAAATGGCAAAAGTTATTAAATTTGGAGAAGAAGCAAGAAAATCTTTACTAGAAGGAGTTAATAAATTAGCAGATACCGTAAAAGTAACATTAGGACCAAAAGGAAGAAATGTAGTGTTAGATAAAAGTTTTGGAGCACCACTAATTACTAATGATGGTGTTACCATTGCCAAAGAAATCGAATTAGAAGATAAATACGAAAATATGGGAGCACGTTTAGTAAAAGAAGTTTCTACCAAAACCAATGATGTAGCAGGAGATGGAACAACAACAGCTACAGTTTTAGCACAAAGTATGATCAAAGAAGGTGTAAAAAATGTAGCAGCAGGGGCAGATCCTATGGCAATCAAAAGAGGAATTGATAAAGCAGTAGAAACAGCAGTAAAAGGACTAAAAGAAGTAAGCTCAGAGATCAATGGAAAAGAAGATATTGCAAGAGTAGCTAGCATTTCTGCTAATAATGAAGAAATAGGAAGTTTAATTGCAGACGCTATGGAAAAAGTATCAAAAGATGGTGTCATTACTATTGAAGAATCAAAAACTTCTAATACAGAATTAAATGTAGTAGAAGGAATGCAATTTGACAAAGGATATTTATCACCATATATGGCAACTGATACAGAAAAAATGGAAGCAGTATTAGATAATCCATATATTTTAGTAACAGACAAAAAAATTAGTAATATTCAAGAAGTCTTACCACTATTAGAGGCAATTATGCAAGAATCTGGTAAATTACTAATTATATGTGATGATATAGAAGGAGAAGCATTATCTACGCTAATTCTTAATAAATTAAGAGGAGTATTAAATGTAGTGGCTGTAAAAGCACCAGGATTTGGAGATAAAAGAAAGTCAATGTTAGAAGATATTGCTATTTTAACAGGAGCAGAAGTTATCACATCGGATTTAGGGTTAGAATTAAAAGATACACAGATAAGTCAATTAGGAAAAGCAAAACAAGTTAAAGTACAAAAAGAAAATACAATTATAGTAGATGGTAATGGTGATAAGCAACAAATTGCTGACAGAGTAGGACAAATAAAAGCACAAATAACAGAAACGAAGAGTGACTATGATAAAGAACAATTACAAGAAAGACTTGCTAAAATAGCAGGAGGAGTAGCAGTAATAGGTGTAGGTGCAGCAACTGAAGTAGAAATGAAAGACAAAAAGTTGAGAATAGAAGATGCTTTATCTGCTACTAAAGCAGCAGTAGAAGAGGGAATTGTTGCAGGTGGAGGAACAGCTTTAATTAATGTGATTCCAAAAGTAGAGAAATTAGCAAATTCTTTAGAAGGAGGAGAAGCACTAGGAGCTAAAATTGTATTAAAAGCATTAGAAGAACCAGTAAAACAAATCGCTAGAAATAGTGGATTAGAACCAGCTGTTATTGTAGATACAGTGAAGAAAGCAGAAAATGGAATAGGATTTGATGCAGCAAAAGAGGAATATGTTGATATGAAAAAAGCAGGAATTGTGGATCCAACTAAGGTGACAAGAAGTGCCCTTCAAAATGCAGCTTCTATTGCTTCTATGGTACTTACAACAGAAAGCATTGTAACAGATGCACCAGAACCAAAAGGATGCAATTGTGGAAATCATGATGCAATGCCAACTGGAATGGATGGTATGTATTAGATAAAGGTAGAGAGTAGAAAAAATGGACCAAAGCATAAGATAAGGTCTATTTTTTCTTTGCTTTCTAATTGACAAAACTGAAAAAATAGTATAATATGTCTTAGTATTTTCAAATAATTTGACAACTTTTTTTATGGGAAAAATGGGAGAAAATAGACAAAATGGAAATAAAAAAATAACAATAAAAAGTTGTCAAAAACTAGAAATGTAAAGAAAAACTAATGTAATGCCAATATAGCTCAGTTGGTAGAGCAACAGATTCGTAACCTGTAGGTCAGCGGTTCGATTCCGCTTATTGGCTCCAACGACGTATCTGTTCGAACTAATAGAACAGATAGATATGAAAATCAATCAGTAAAATGGTTGATTTTTTCTTTTGCAAAAAATCATCCTAATTTTATAAGGAAAGGATGGTGTTTGAGATGAAAATAATTAAACAAGAACTAGAATTTGAGGAATGTCTAAAACAACGACTTGAATTTATATGTGAGTTTTCTAAAGTTACTCCTACTTTTGTAAATGGTAGTATTAGAAAATTAGAGAAAACTAATCTTACATATATTGAGCCACATAGAGTGATTATTAAAAATATTACTTTTTTAGTTTTTAATTATTCAAATGATGTTTATATATCTAACTTAACTAAAAAGATTAAGTTATCAGAGTTAGAAGAATATTTGAAAAATATATAATTGTAAATATTTGACATTTCTTTAAATCGTGATATAATATAGGCAATTGATTACATATAGCTGTCCGTCGAAAGCTATATGTTTATGAGTACTTTGAAAAAATTATATTATATTGCATTATATTTTAGTTTATGATAAATGGATTTAAGAGATGTCAGTAGTACTCGTGTACTTTGATGTCTCTTTTTTGTTAGATTGGAGGTTATGAAAATTGAACGAAGAAAAGAAAAAATGTGGTTTGTATTTGAGAGTATCAACCGAAGACCAAGCTCGTGAACGGTTTTAGTCTTCCAGAGCAAAGAGAAAGATTAGAAAGTTTTTGTAAATTTAAAGGTTATGAGATAGCAGATTATTATGAGGATGCTGGAATAAGTGCTAAAACTGGTAATCATAGACCAGAATTTGAAAGATTAAAAGCTGATATAAAGTCTAAAAGAATAAATACTATTGTTGCCCTAAAACTAGATATAATAACTAGAAGTATATTTGATTGGGAAAAACTAATAACTTTTTTAGATGAAAATAATGCATATATTGATTGTGCTAATGACGAAATAAATACTACAAGTGCAAACTGGAGACTATCGTAAAAGTTGTGTAAATCGGATTTCCTTCCGATTGATAACTTAAAA
>CAMXLV010000078.1 GCA_947244675.1 uncultured Clostridium sp.
CCATATTTTCCTGTTATGCCTATTATTTTCATGTTGTTCTCCTTTATCTTTCATAAATCGCATAATCAAATTCTAATTTACTGCTTTCGTCCTTTAAACCTTTTTGTCTACTTGTTTCCTTCCAAACATTTAAATCAATTTTAGGGAAAAAAGTATCTCCTTCAAACTCTTCCTTAATTTCTGTTACATACATTTTTTTGACATAAGGCATTAATAAATTATAGATCATAGCTCCACCAATAACAAAGTTTTCCTCATCATTTTCTATATATTCTTGTATTTCCAACATAGAATGTACGATTTGTACATTTTCTTCCTTTACTCTAAAATCAGGATTTTGGCTAAATACAATATATTTTCTATCAGGAAATACTTTTCCGCATAGACTCAAATGTTTTTCTTCCCATGATCATAGTATGCTCAGTTGTTAATTCTTTAAAATGTTTTAAATCTTCTGGTAAATTCCAGATTAGCTTATTTTCTTTTCCTATCATATTATTTTTTGCTTTTGCTACAATTATACTTAACATTTCTTCTTACTCCTTAAATTATATTTTTATACTTCCTCTTCAATGGTTAATTTCGCATAAGATTCTTCTTTAAAATCTCTATCATATTCCACATCGCTAAATATTTCTGGCATTTCTTCTTGAAAATACTTTAATAAAGGAATTAATACTTGTCTAATAGCAGGATGTACATGTTTTGTTGTTCTTAGTGATAAAATATGTTTCCATTCTCTTATATTAGCTGTCATAGTATATTCTCCTGCTGTTGCATGTGGTAATAATTCTCGACACATATCTGTAGAAGCTCCTAATTCTTTCATTTTAATATATCTTTTTTCAACTTCTTGCATTGTTTCTTTCCAAATTTCATATAGTTCTTTATCTTCCATGTATCCCGCTGGATTCATAAAAGCTATTTCGTTTCCATATTTGTCTTTATCATAGCTACAATATCGAGTAGATTCTACCGAAAAACTAGCAAATCTATGTCTTGTTAAGTCTTTATATGACCCTACATCACTGTAAATTCTAACAGTAACTTTTTCATGTTCTAATACTGATTCATGCCCTCTAGTAATACAGTTAGCTAATAGTTTTTTATAACTATCTTCTGTTACATTTCCTTCTGAACGATAACAAGTTCTACAAGCTCTTTCAATTCTTTTCATGATTTTTTTTCCATCTATTTTTTCTACTTTTATCCATGGCTCTACGATTCTCATTTTTATCCTCCTTTTTTTCTTTCTTTACTATATCAAATTCTTGTTTTTTTGACAAGCTTTTCTTTATTTTTTTCTTTTTTGTCATCTGTAAAAATTACATAGAAATTTTTGTAGTATTTATTTTTTCTATACAATAAAAATAGGGGTATCTACTTGGCAATCAAGTAATATATCCCCGTATTTTACGACCTCAATTTTATTTCTAACTTATAAGTTTTAGAAAGATATTTCATAATTTCATTATATACCCAAAGCTCAATTTTTTCAAGCGAATTCGACATCTTTTCATCGCAAAATTCGACACATTTAAAATAAATTAAAATTCCCATTTTGGTACATACTCTTCTTCATGTTCTCCTAATTCTTGTATATAACCATTTTCAAATTCTAATTTTTCTATATAATCTTGTATTTCCTCCCATTCTTCTTTTGATAACTTTCTATTTAAGTCCTTTATTTCTTTTGCCTGATAAGTTGGAAAATACTGTGCCATGATACTAATATAAGCTCTATCCCTTACATTTTCTTTGAACCACTTTAAAACCATTTTACTATTTTCTATGTGGTTTGGTAAAACCAAATGTCTTACCATAACTCCTTTTTCCATCATTCCTTTTTGATTCAACTTAGGTTTTCCTACTTGGTTAATCATTTCTAAAATCGCTTTTGTAGCTATTTCAAAATAATTGCTCACCTTTGAATATGTTTCTCCTAACTCCTTATTGTCATTAGGTGCATATTTTAAATCTGGCAAATATACATCCACATAGCCTTCTAAAAGCTTTAATGTTTCTACTTTTTCATATGCATTGGTATTATACACAATGGGAAGACAAAGTCCCTTTTTCTTAGCTATTCTTATTGCTTCGATGATTTGTAATACATAACTAGTAGGTGTTACTAAATTAATATTTTCTACCTTTTTTTCTTGTTGTTTTAAAAATAAATCTGCTAACTCTTCTATCGTAATCTCTTTTCCTTTTCCTAACTGACTAATTTCATAATTTTGGCAATAAACACATTTCAAATTACAATTTGAAAAAAATACAGTTCCAGAACCATTTTCTCCACTAATACAAGGTTCTTCAAAATGATGAATACTAGCTAAAGCAACTTTTACTTGTTCTCCTGCATGGCATCTTCCGCATTTTTCCATTTCTTCGATTACACTTACAATTATGTGGACAAACATCACATTTATCTAACTTCTCTAACACTTTGTATCACAAATCCTTTTTCTTCATTTTTTATTACTATCTTTTTTCTTCCCAATTCATTCATTCTTGTTTTTACAATTTCTTGTATTTTACTTTCTTCTGTATTTACTTCTACTTTTTGGATCTCTTCTTCTTTTAAATTTCGAATTGTAATTTTATCACTTTCCGAATAATCTTCTAAATATTCTATAATTTCAATTTCATATCCATCTGGTGTTTTATCAATTTTATGAAACACAAAAGTATCTTCTTTTTTATCCAATTCTACACTTTGTGCCCCATATAAATTCTCCTCTTCTATTACAAACACACCCATACCATCTTTAGGTAATTCCTTTTTTAATTCTTCACCAAATAATTCTTTTGCCTTTTCTTGTATTTGTTGATAAGACACTTCATATTCTTCTAAATTTTTCTTAACCACTTCCCAAATCCATTTTTCACTTGCTTGGTTGATCTCTTCAAAACATGGCAGAGCTTCTTTTGTTACTTCTTTCCACATATAAATTCGCTCTATATAATGCTCTATTTTTTCTACTTCTTCTATTGAAATATTACTTGTTTTAATTAGAGTCTTTTTGTATCCTATCATACCTATTAAAATCATAACGAGAATGATAATAATTACTACTAACTTTTTCATCTTTTGTACCTCCTACCATTTCATTACTACTTTAAATAAATCTCCATCAATATAAATAGCAAAATCTCCACCCTGTAATTCTATTAAACTTTTTGCAATAGATAATCCCAATCCGCTTCCTTCTGTATATCTTGCCTTATCTCCTCTTACAAATCTTTGCATTAATTCCTCACTGCTTATATTTAACTTTTCTTTCGATATATTTTTAATACTAATTTCTATCTTTCCTTTTTCTTTTTTCATATCAATATAAACTCTTGAATTTTCTAATGCATATTTAGTTACATTGCTAAATAAATTCTCAATAACACGATATAAATAACGATTATCTGCTTCTATTTTCACTTCTTCTTCTGGCATATTGGTTTCAATTTGTAAATTTTTTTCTTCAAATCTATCTCTAAATTCTCCTATACTTTGATTTATTAATTCTTTTAATTTAATTTCTTCTAGTTGTAACTTTACATTACCAGAGGATACTTTTGATGCTTCTACTAAATCTTCTGTTAGCTTCTTTAGTCTTTGTGATTTTTTATCTAAAATGGTAATATATTCTTTTACCTTCTCATCTTGAATTTCTTCTTTTTTTAATAAATCAACATAATTGATAATTGAGGTTAATGGTGTTTTAATATCATGTGAAACATTTGTAATTAATTCTGTTTTTAATCTTTCTGATCTTAAACCTTCTTCTATTGCATTTGAAAAACCACCTGCTATATCATTAATATAAACTGCCATTTCTTTTAAAATACCATCTAACGCATTACTATCTAAGTATATTTCATTATCTCCTTGGTATATTTTTTCTAAAGCAAATCTGATTTCTTCTTGTCCTCTTATATACTGCCTAACTTGATAAAATACCCACAACCAAAATATTACTAAAGCAATGATCGCAATAAAACTCCCCATAAAGCAAGCTAGCAAAAAACTAATTACAATAAATCCCCAGTAATACCAAAAAATTTTTTTGGTTATTGCTGTCTTTTTGTTTATTTCTTCTTTGTATTTGTTAATTTTTTGATAAAACCATTTTAAACTTTTATAAATAAAAAAGCTCTTCCAAAATGTTCTCGCTTTTATTCTCTTGATCGTTGTAATTCCCCAAATAGCACAAATAGCATATCCCATGTTATAAGCAACTAAATACATAATTAGCATGAGATGTAAATACCTATCATTAAAATTAAAGATAATTGCTAAAATAAATAATATTATACTACCACTTATTATGCAAATGATTTCATAAGGAATTTGATCAAAATAATTTAAATAAATCCCTTCTTTTCCTTTTTTATATCCGATAGACCAAAATAGATAAACTGCAATTATTATTAAAGTTATACTACTTATTACACAAATATATGCTGGCAAAGTTCTATGTTTTAGCAAAAAATCATATACGTTTTTATTTAAAAAAAAGTTACTCCTTAAAGACCCTTTTTCTTCATTATAAAAACTATAAATATCATATTCTTCTATAGAACCACTATTACTATTATGATTTAAACTATAATTATATCGAATGTTATCTTGATTAATGTAGGTTAAATTTGTATCTATTTTTCCTTCTACTAAATTCCAATATATTTTTTTCTGCTCCATGTTATTCATTACCTCTTGGTAATTACTACTTTTTATATTGGTAAATTTGTTTCCAGTTTCTCTTTCTACTAAAATATAGTCAATATAATTTCCTATATTATCACGATAATACATATCTCCTTCATCAAAATAACAATATAAGTTTCCATCTTCATCTCCTAATTTGGTATATTGCTCATCTCTTCTTTCTGTTTTACTATAGTATACTTTATAAATGAGAAAGTTTAAATAACTATTAGCAAAATTTTCCGTCTGGACATATTCTACTTCTTCTTCCTTATTGCCAAAATCTACTAAAAAAGTAATATGAAATATACTTAGCATAAGCATAGCTACTAGTATTGGAATCATAATATAACATATAATTCTTAAAAAACTTGATTTTCTTAATTTTTCCATTACTTTCCTCCTCTTTATTTTTCTAAATCATCAATTTTGTATCCAACTCCCCATATTACTTTTAGATATTTAGGATCTTTTGGGTTAATTTCTATTTTTTCTCTTATATGTCTTATATGAACTGCTATAATATTCTCTGCTCCAAATCCTTCTTCTTTCCATACACTTTCATAAATCTCTGGAATGGAATAAACTTTTCCCTTGTTTTCTAATAAAAATTTTAAAATATTAAACTCTGTTGCTGTAAGTTTTACTTCTTTTCCATCTACATTTACTTGTTTGGTTTCATCATTTATCATTAATTCACCTGTTTGATAAATTTTACTATCTTTTTTCTTATCTAAGGATCCCAAACTTACATATCTTCGTAAATTAGAATTAACCCTTGCTATCAATTCTAATGGGTTAAATGGTTTGGTTATATAATCATCTGCCCCAGAATTCAAACCTCCTATTTTATCATAATCTTCTGATTTAGCAGATAGTAAAATGACAGGTGTTGTTTTTTCTTTTCTAATTTCTTCTAATGTTTCTAATCCATCTTTTTCTGGCATCATAATATCTAATATAATAAGATGAATTTGATTTTCTTTCATTATATTCAAAGCTTGTTTTCCATTATAAGCTTTTATTATGTTATATCCTTCTTTTTTTAAATAAATTTCAATAGCTCCTACAATTTCTTTATCATCATCAACAACTAATATATTATACATTTTCTCATTTCCCCTTTGCTATTAGTATATCATATTTTTTATGAATAAAAAATAGAGAAAATATTAAATTTATCTTAAATATGCCAAAAAAAAAGAAACAGGTTTATGCTGTTTCTTTTTCATCTTGATTCTCTGGTACTTGCCTTTTTTTCTTTACCATTGGTTTGCGAACTGTTTTTTCTTCATTGATAACTATTTCTGGTTCTACACCACTTAGTACAGTTTCTTTTGTTATTGTACATTTTTCAATATTAGGATTTGATGGTATTTCGTACATAATGTCTCTCATAATTTCTTCAATGATAGAACGAAGACCTCTTGCTCCTGTTTTTCTTTCAATTGCTTTTTCTACAATTGCTTCCACAGCTCCTTTTTCAAAAACAAGTTCAACACCATCAATTTGAAATAATTTTTGGTATTGTTTTACTAGTGCATTTTTAGGTTCAATTAATATTTTAATTAAGGCTTCTTTATCTAATTCTTTTAATGTTGCAATAATTGGTAATCTTCCTATAAATTCTGGAATTAATCCAAATTTTAATAAATCTTGTGGTAATAACTCTTGGAATATTTCATATTGTTTCATTTCTTTTTTGCTTTTAATTTGACTTCCAAATCCAATTGCTTTTTCTCCAGTTCTATTTTTAATAATGTCTTCTAATCCTTCAAAAGCTCCTCCACAAATAATTAAAATGTTTTCTGTGTTAATTTGTATTAACTCTTGGTTTGGATGTTTTCTTCCTCCTTGTGGTGGTACAGAAGCAACTGTTCCTTCAATAATTTTAAGTAATGCTTGTTGTACTCCCTCTCCGGCTTACATCTCTTGTAATAGATGGATTTTCTGATTTTCTTGTTATTTTATCAATCTCATCAATATAAATAATTCCTTTTTCTGCTTTTTGTACATCTCCATCTGCTGCTTGTATCAATTTTAATAAGATATTTTCAACATCTTCTCCAACATATCCAGCTTCTGTTAATGTTGTAGCATCAGCAATAGCAAATGGTACATTTAAAATTTTTGCTAGTGTTCTTGCCAATAGTGTTTTTCCACATCCTGTTGGTCCTAATAATAAAATGTTACTTTTTTGAATTTCAACATCATCCTTGGAGGCATTTTCTCCATGTGCTACTCTTTTATAATGGTTATACACAGCTACTGATAAAGTTTTTTTAGCTTCTTCTTGCCCAATAACATAGTCATCTAAAATCTTCTTAATTTCTTTTGGACTTGGTATATCATGTAATTCATTTAGTGTATATCCCGCTTTTTCATCATCATATAATTCTGTTTCTATGATACTAGTACAAAGTTCTACACATTCATCACAAATGTATACGCCTGGTCCTGCTACTATTTTTTTTACATTTTCCTGTGCTTTTCCACAAAAAGAACATCTTACACTTTTAGGTGTATCATTTCTTGCCATTTTTTAATTTCTCCCTCTTTAACTTATAAATCTATTGTCTTTTATCCATAATGCCATCAATCAAACCATATTTTAAAGCTTCTTGTGCTGTCATATAATTATCTCTTTCTGTATCTTTTTGAATAGTTTCAATGGTTTGACCTGTTCGATTACTTAAGAATTGATTTAATTTTTCTCTTGTTTTTATTAAATGGTCTGCATGAATTTTTACTTCCGTTGCTTGCCCAGAAATTCCTCCACCACCGATTAATGGTTGATGAATTAAAATTTCTGCATTTGGAGTCGCAAATCTTTTTCCTTTTTCACCAGCTGCTAGAAGCGCTGCTCCCATACTTGCTGCCATTCCTACACATATAGTAGATACTGGACATTTAATATAATTCATAGTGTCAATAATTCCCATTCCATCTGTAATAGATCCTCCTGGTGAGTTGATATATAAATTGATGTCTTTATCTGGATCTTCTGATTCTAAGAATAATAATTGTGCTATAATTAGGCTAGATGTAGTTGGATTTACATCTTCTCCTAAAAATATAATTCTATCTTTTAATAATCTTGAGAAAATATCATAAGATCTTTCTCCTTTACTTGTTTGCTCTACTACATAAGGTACTAAACTACTTTTTTCTAACATAATTTTCCTCCTTATTCCAAGGTCATCTATTTAATCATGCCCCTTTTGTTTTTATTTTTTCATTTTTGCATTTTCTACTAAGAAATCCATGGCTTTTTCTGATGTTAATCCTTCTTTTATGTATTTTCTTACATTTTCATTTTTTAAGAATTCTTCATCTTTTTCTTTTCCATAATTTTTAGCCATTTCTTTTAATTTTTCATCAATTTCTTTATCAGTTGCTTCTATTTTTTCCGCTTTAATAATAGCTTCTAAAGCTAATCTTGATTTAATTCCTTCTACTGCTTGTGGCTCATATTCTTTTCTAAATTCACTTTCTGTTTTTCCCATCATTTGAAGATATTGTGCTAGCTTTAAGCCTTGGTAAGATAGTCTTTGTTCCATATCTTGTATCATATTATCAATTTCTATTTCAACCATTCCTGATGGAATTTCTACTTTTATATTTTCACAAACAGCTTTGATCACTGCTTCTTG
>CAMXLV010000079.1 GCA_947244675.1 uncultured Clostridium sp.
AGTTGGTGTTTTTTTGCAATTCTTTTACTTTTTTAAAAAACTGTCGGGTAATAAGTCTATATGTAAACTTATTGACACTACCTAAAAATATTGATACAATCTAAAAAGAAATTATTAAAGAAGTTATTTTAGAAAATAGTAGAACATTGAAAACAAAAAGAAAGCTCTTGTTTTAGCTAAAAAAATATATTTATATGTTAGGAAGTTTGAATTTTTTTTAGCATATAAAAAAGTAAAAAGCAATGTATACTATTTTAAAAGAAGCAAATAATAATGGAAGAAATACATAGAAGAAAAAACAAATACAGATAGAGCATCAGCCAAAGAAAAAGTGCAAATAGCAGTAATGGGAAGTTATGGAACAAATGGAAGCATAGAAATACCAACCTTAAGGGAAAACTTAAAACAAACCGAAGGAGTAACAGGAGCAGAAAATGTAACAAGTTTGCCAACAACAGTAACAGTAGATGGTTATCCAGTAACGATAGAACCGAATGGAAAAGTGATATTAGAAGGAGAAGGAACAGGTGGAAATGATAATGTAGTTCCAACAGCAACTTTAGAAGAAGCGATAGCAAAAAATGCACCATTGAGTACGACAGAAAATACCATATTAGAAGACAAATATAAAAATATCATTGTACTTCCAGCAGGGTTTAAAATCAATAGTGAATCAGCTGACAATGTAACAGGAGGAGTAGTTATCGAAGATGTAAATCATACAAATACACTTGGAAGTGAATTTGTATGGATCCCAGTAGGAAAAGTGTATACCAATGAAACACAAACAGCAAGTGAAACCATAAATTTAAGTAGATATACATTTGCAGAAGATGGAACACCTACAGCCTATGGAGCAAATCCAATAGCTATTAATAATAATCGTGAGCCTTGTGATCCAGATGATGAAAATTATGTAGCAAGCTTTGAAGAAAAAGCAGTGTCAAATTTAGGAAATACAGTAGCCTTAAATATAGAAGACTTTAAAATAAAAGCAGTCCAAAATCATGGATATTATATTGGAAGATATGAAGCAAAAACAGCAGAGAATACAGAAAGACAACTTTATGATAAGGACAATGGAGAGCAAGTAACAGTAAAAAGGGATAGTTTTATATACAATTATGTAACACAGCCAGAAGCAGCAAGATTAAGTCAAAATATGTATCAGGATAGTAATTTTACAAGTGATTTAATGAATAGTTATGCATGGGATACAGCAATTGTATATATGCAGACATTTAGCACGAATAAAAGATATGCAAGACAAAGTAGTTTAAATACAGGAAGTTTAGCAAATAAAGGAACGAATCATTTAGAAGAAGTAAAACAAGACAAAATATGTAATATCTGGGATATGGCAAGTAATGCAGTAGAATTGACAACAGAGACTTCTAGCCACATGGTAGTGACAAAATGGTGGTTTTGGAAAGTGTTGATAGATGTGGAGCCCAGAGATTTGTTAATGTGAGAATTGGTGTATATTTTAGATTATGAAATTATCCTTATGCAATTAATACGAGTAATTTGAAAAGGAGAATTTGATTATGGAAGATGAGAAAAATGTATTGGAGAAATGGTTGGAATTTAGAGAGGAAGAACTAGAAACTGGATTAAGCAAGGAAGATAAAAAACATATGTATGACTTTGAGAAATGTGCAGATATGGTTTTGAACTGTGTTGATGGTGATATGTATAATTTTGTTAAGAAAGAATTGGACAAGTTAGAGGAAAATATATTGGACAGTATAGGACATTTTAATAGAAAATACTATATGGCAGGATTTAATGATGCATTGGAGATAATATTGAATAGGTAAAAGTATAAGAAGGTAAAGAAATTTGCCTTCTTTTCGTATACAAGTGGAAATAAGTAGAAAAAACAAGACAATATTCGACAAAATATACCCCTTCCAAAATCTGACAAAATATGATAGAATTTTTGAGAGGTGATTTTTTTGAAAAAGATAGACTTTCATATTCATACTAAAAGTTCAATTAGTGATAGCAGTTTTAACTTTAATATTGAAAAGCTAAAGCAATATGTAAAGGAAGCGAGTCTTGATGCTATAGCAATCACAAATCATAACCTATTTGATAAAGAGCAATTTGAACAAATATCTAGAGAAATTCATATTACAGTATTTCCTGGAATAGAAATTGATTTAGAAGGCGGACATATTATTTTAATAGCTAGACAAGAAGAATTGGAGGAATTTTCAAAATTATGTAGTGAAATTAGTAAAAAGATTATTAAACAAGGAGATACTTTAACTTATGATGAATTTAATGCTATATTTACGAATTTATCAAAATATTTACTTATTCCACATTATAAAAAGGAGCCACATATAAAGAAAGAAATACTTGAAAAATTAGGAAAAAATATTTTTGTAGGAGAGGTAACTAATCCTAAAAAATGGAACAAATGCATAAAAGATACTAATGAGATTGTTCCTGTGATATTTAGTGACATAAGAATATCAGAGACATTAGAGAAATTTTCAATGAATCAAACGTATATTAAATGTGATGAAATGACATTAGATAAAATTAGATTAACACTAAAAGAAAAAAAGAATGTATTTTTATCTCAAGATGAAAATATAAACAATTTTCAAATTTTAAAAGATGGAACTTCAGCATCTACAAGATTAAATATTGTTCTTGGGAAAAGATCATCGGGAAAAACACATACATTAGATACTATTCAAAAAAATTATTCAAACATGCACATAAAGTATATAAAACAGTTTTCGTTAGTTTCTAATAGTGATAAGGAAAAGTTTGAGCAAAATATAAGTAAACAAGAGAATGAAATTTTAGAAAATTATTTAAAGGAACTAAAAGAAATAGTAGAGGATATAAGGAAAATTGATAATATAAAAAATGATAAATCTATTGAAGAATATATAGATACATTAAAAGAATATGCACAAAATACTGAAAAAAATGATATATATTCCAGAACTAAATTATTTAATGAGACAAATATGGAAACAAAAGCATTGGAAAATTTGCAAGAGTTAATTAAATCATGTGAAATTCTAATTGAAAATGTCGAGTATAGAAAAGTAATAGATGAGCATATAGATATTGATAAATTTAAAAAATTATTTATTGATTTAGTAAGTGAATATAACAAGAATAACTTAAATAATAAATTAAAGTTAGAAACTAATAATATAGTAAATATAATAAAATCGGAACTTGGACAAAAGTCCTCTATAAATCCAGTAAAAGAATTTAGTATAAAAGAAATTGCTAGTGACTTGATTTATATAAAAAAGTTTAATCAGCTAATAGATATAGTAAATCAAGAAATAAAGATAAATGAAGAAGATAAATATGGTTTTAAAATTGCTACATATATAAAAAAATATAAAAATTCATCTGATTTAAAAAGCAAGGTTAAATGTTTAAATGGAGTATCAGAAGAGTTTAAAAGTTATAATAAAGATGCATTTGATTACCTAAACAAAATTTATGAGCAGATAGAAGAAAAATCAATGCTATATAGATGTTTCTGGAAAGTAGAATTTAAAGTATTAAATAAAAACGGAAATGAACTATCAGGAGGAGAAAAGGCAGAATATAATTTATTATCGGAGCTTGAAGATGCATATAGAAATGATATTGTTTTAATTGATGAACCTGAAAGCTCATTTGACAATATATTTTTAAAAAGTAATGTGATGCAACTCATAAGGGATATTTCTGAAAAAACCACCGTATTTTTAGTTACTCATAATAATACTTTAGGCACATTAATAAAAGCAGATTGTATTATATATACAGAAAATATTTTTGAAAATGGTGAAAATAGATTTTTAGTTTATACAGGGGATATAACTTCAAAATTCTTAGAAACTGTAGATGGAAAAAAAGTAGTAAATTTTAATATATTAATGGATACAATGGAAGCTGGGATAGAAGCTTATGAAGAAAGAAGGAATATGTATGAAGCTATTAAGAATAAATAATAATAATGGAGAATTTTCAACTGATGGAAAAGAATATAAAGAAATGGAACAGATTACTAAGGAAGATATATTTGAGATAATACAAAAAGTAATGAGTATTGATAAAATAGAAGTTGATCCAATAAATGAAGATAACAAGATAAATAGTCCAGCACAAAAAATTATTTATGAAAATATTTTTAAAAAAATAAATGAATTAAAACAGAGTAAAAATGATATTATAGAAGAGTGTGAAAGAAAATATAAAGCTGCTTTCGATAAATATAACAGAATAGATTGAAACATATTATTGAAAAAATATATAGATTAAGTTTTATTTTGACTTATTTTACAATAGAGGAAGTAAAGAAAAATATTATTTTTAAAATAAAATTTTTCTTTACTTGTAACTAGTAATAGAAGATTTTAAATACATTATAAATCAACTATTTTCGAGCGATAAATTAGTTTTAATATACTATATATTATCTAAATAAGTATATATAGACATTCTATATGGAACTAATATAATACAATTTTACAAATTTTATATTTGACAAATCCAAAACAATATGCTATTATTTAATTACAAAATAAATGAACTTTGAATATCGCAGTTATTCAAAAATAGTCGTACGTGTACCCGTGAATGCACGTACTTTTTTTATGTAAAAATAGAGCAGACCGTGAAATCTACTCTATCGACTAATTATTACTGCTTATCAGTCTTAACTTCTTTGTCATCTGTAATTTGTTTGTGTTGTTCTAAGTGTTGTTGAAGTATAATGTTTTTTTCTTTTTCTAGTATGTACTTGTCAACAAAATGCAGAATCAAATCGCAGTTATTCAATTTTAGTCCCCCTTTCCGCCCTTTAGAAAGGGCTAGCCTTTCTACTTACGTAAGGTTAATAATTATTCTATTATATTTATTAAGTAAAATCAAGCATATTTTGAATTTTATACAAAAAAATGTTCTCTTATATTTTTGTTCCAAAGCCAATGCTTATTTTACAATTATTTCCAGGTTTTACACTACAAAAAAGTATGGAAAAATGATGTTTTTTAGTAAGTATAAAATTCTATAGGTATAGAATTTTACAAAACATAGAGTACCAATTGATTTCAAGTTTTTCTTCCCCACTTTGACATGTTGAGGTATAGAGTCACTATCGAAAGATAGGGAATCTATGCCTCTTAAAAATTTAGAAATAAATTTTTAAGATATAGTACAATTTCAAGTACAATTTTGTTTTAGCTTTATTTTTTCTTAAGTTGTAATATGATAAGAAAATTTTCTTTAGAAATTTTTTAATATGGGGAGAATTTTACTGAGTAAATCGCTGTATATATATTAGAAGGGTTATTGTAATAGTACAAGGTTTTTCTTAATAAATATATAAAGGTGAGGCTTAGTGGAAGATAGATATATGAAATTTAAATTTGAAAGAGTTATTAACAGAATATTATATGTAGAAGGTGTAATTGATGAAAAAAAGTATAAAAAAGTATCAAAAAAGCTTGATAAATTGCTATTTGAGGAAAGTAAGAAAAAATTCACTTCAACCTTGACTTAATTTAACTTAGTCTAATACAATTTATAAAGTATTAATTGTGTAAGAGGAAGGAGGTATATTTGACTATCTACGAAATGAAACAAGCATTTTTGCTTGGAAAGACAATATTTGATTTACCTTTAAATGTAAGTTATTATGCCAAAGTTTCTACAGATAAGGAAGAACAAATCAATTCTTTGGAAAATCAAGTTAGTTTTTTTGAGGATTACATTAAGAAAAATGGTAACTGGACTTTTATTCGGTGGCTATGTTGATGAAGGAATCAGTGGAACTACTTCTAGGAAACGTGAGAATTTTATGAGAATGATTGAAGATGGGAGTAATAAGAAGTTTGATTTGCTAATTACAAAAGAAGTTTCAAGGTTTTCTCGTGATACAATTGATAGTTTGCTTTATACTAGAAAGCTACTAGAATATGATGTTTGCGTATATTTTCTATCAGATAACATTATAACGGCATCTTCAGATGGAGAGTTAAGGCTTACTATCATGTCTAGCATGGCACAAGATGAAGTTCGCAAAATCTCAGAAAGAACAAAGTTTGGTTTTAAAAGAGCCTTAGAAAAAGGGATTGTTCTTGGTACAGATAATATTTGGGGTTATAAAAAGAATAAGGGTAAACTTGTGATAGATGAAGAAGAGGCACCTTGCATTAGAGAAATATTTGATGTTTATGCGAATGATAGTAAAGTTGGATTAAAGAAACTATCTATTTTATTAAAAGAACAAGGCTATTGTAATCATAATGGAAATTCAATTCATCCTAATACATTAAAAAGAATTATCCAAAATCCTAAGTACAAAGGTTATTATACAGGAGGATTATCAACAGTTGTGGATTACAGAAGTAAAAAGAGGAATTTTAATGACCAAGCAGAATGGAAAGTGTATAAGGATTATGAGAAAGTTCCTCCTATTGTATCAGAAGAATTATGGGAAAAGGCGAATCAGAAATTATTATCTAGAAGTAAAAAAGCTGCAATGTATCAAAAACATCAGACTTTGTATGCTTTATCTGGAAAGTTATATTGTGATAAGCACAGATGTGGATTTGTTCGAAAAATTAGACACTATAAAAATAAAGATGATGTGATTTATTGGTATTGTGCAGATTTTCATAAAACTGGCAAAAAGAATTGCATTCCTGCTTGCTTTAAGGAACAAGATTTATATGATATTTTGCTTTCTATCTTTAAAAGCTATGAAGTCTACAAAGAAGAGATTTGTGAGGAATTACTGTCTTTTTATAAAGAACTTTCTAAAGAAGATGAAAATATAGAACAAGAGGAAAAACTACAAAATGAGTTAGAGGTACTTGAAAGAAAAAAAGATAAATTATTGGATTTAGCTTTAGATGGACTTTTAAGCAAGGAAGATTTAAGTAATAAGAAAGTAATCATTGAAACAGAAATTAGCAAAATACAAGCAAAATTAAAAGAATTAGAGGCTAAAAAGAAAAAGCCAGAGGAAGAAAAAAACAGTATATAAAATTAAAAGAAAGCATAATGAAACAATTAGTGATAACAAAAGATAATTTAGAAAATTACATAGAGGAATTATTAGACAAAATCATAGTGGTAGAAAAACAAACAAAAGACAATAAAAAAGAAAGTGAAATAGAACTAAAAATTATACTTGCAGGAAACAAAATAATTACATATGGTAGTGCTACCAAGCTCAGGAAATTCAGCCAGCTAAACGGATATAAAGTGGCTGATTTTAAAAATCTCCCACTTTGTCACTCCCATGCACCCAGTCGGTCCTTGCACGTTTCATGGTAGCGATTACAACGTCAGATACTACACAGCCTTTCGCTTCGACAGTACCGCATTTTATAGCGACGATTTCGATGTCTTTCGTCCGTTACTTTATATGTAGGACTAAGTGCTGTGAAAACCAAAAATTTTAGGTTTTGAAAAAGCAGTTTTAAAAGCAGAAAAATAGAATAACATTAACACAAATTTGTTAAAGCAAATTTGACAGACGAACAAAAACAGAACATACAGAGTAATCTAAAAGTACAAAAATTTTTAATCATACTTCTTTTGTTCTGTCTTATAAGCACAAATAAAAAGTTTGATAAGGATTAGTTTATCCTTAAACAAGCTTTTTTATTGTATAGGGAAAATCGAAAATTTTACTTATATGACAAAATCATTCTACAAAATTTTCCAAGGTCAACAATTAAATGTAGGTTGTACACTATATATCAAAAGTTAGAAAATATTAATCAGTTAATTGTTGATCTTGTTTAAATACTTATAACGTGTATATTTGTAAATCTTGCAAAATTGTTTTGCAGCCATGTTTTCATTTTTTGATTTGTTATGATTTGAATATCGTCTGGCACATTCTTAAATAATTCAGTAATATTTTCTACATGATCGATTTTAAAATTGGTTAAATCTAATTCTGTTAGTTTAAAACAATTCGAAAACATAAGACGCATCGAAGTTACATTACTAGTATCAAAATTTGATATATCTAAGTGCATTAAATTACTACAACTCTCAAACATTACTTCCATATTTGTTACATTACTAGTATTAAAATTAGATAGATCTAATGATAATAAGCTACTACAATTAAAAAACATACTTCCCATATTAGTTACATTACTAGTATCAAAAATAGATAGATCTAATGATAATAAGCTACTACAACTAGAAAACATAGTTCCCATATTGGTTACATTACTAGTATTAAAATTTAATAAATCCAGTTCTGTTAGTTTAGAACAATTCGCAAACATGGAACGCATTGTTGTTACATTACTGGTATCAAAACTTGATACGTCAA
>CAMXLV010000080.1 GCA_947244675.1 uncultured Clostridium sp.
TGTGTGCTAGCATTTTCTCCTTGTAGTTTAACATCAAATATGGTTTTAGCAAATTGTTTTCCATGTGTCATGATTTTTTCAGTAACTACAAAGTTTGTACTATTTTCTAATTCACCCTTCGTCTCTCGGATTGTGGAATCTACTCCTTTAATTTGGCTACTTTCCATTTCCATACTACTTCCACATTTTAAGTATACCTCTGTTATTGGATTTAATATTCTTTTTCCTTTTCCTTTTCCTTCTCCATAATGTTTTTCAATATATTTTACTTTTGCTCCTTCTTCTAAAAAGAAACGATGAATTCCATTATGTTTAGAATCTTTATGATGATCATTATGGATTCCACATCCAGCAATAATTATTACATTAGCATTTTTTCCAATGTAGAAATCATTATAAACTAAATCTTCTAATCCACTCTCTGTGATAATTACTGGTATATGAACAAATTCAAATTTTGTATTTTCTTTTACATGAATGTCAATTCCTGGTTTATCTTCTTTTGTAATAATTTTAATGTTATCTGTTACTTTTCTTTCGATTCCTTTTCCATTTTTTCTGATATTATAAGCACCTTTTGTTATATTTTCTACATTTGAAATTTCATTTAATAGTGCTTTGTCTACTTGGTTAATTTTTTCCTCCATCATTTATGTCCTTTCTTATTTTTTCATTCGATAGCAAGGCATTTTAGTAAAGGTTTTATCCAAGATTTCTTCACTTTTACCAATTTTTTCTATTTTTCCTGCCTTCATTAAAATAACCTCATCTGCTATGTTTAAAATTCTTTCTTGATGTGAAATAATGAGTGTAGTTCCTTGCACAATTTTTTCCATATTTTCAAATACTTCAATTAAGTTCGTAAAACTCCACAAATCAATTCCTGCCTCTGGTTCATCAAATATAGAAAGTTTTGCTTCACAAAGGGCTACTGTTGCTATTTCAATTCTTTTTAGTTCTCCTCCTGATAATGAATTGTTGATTTCTCTATCTACATATTCTTTGGCACATAATCCCACTTTTGATAATACCTCACAAGCTTCTACTTTACTTATGTCTTTTTGGCTGCTATTTTCAATAGATCATATACTGTAATTCCTTTAAATTTTACTGGCTGTTGAAAGGCAAAACTGATACCTAAATTAGCTCTTTCATCTATTTTTAAGTTTGTGATGTCTCTTCCCTCAAAAAGAATTTTTCCTTCATCTGGTTTTTCTATCCCCATTATGATTTTTACTAAGGTTGATTTTCCAGAACCATTTGGTCCTGTAATTGCAATGAATTTTCCTAAGTCTAATTCTAAATTTATGTCATTTAATATTTTTTTATTTTCTCTTTCAAAAACTATATTTTTTAGTTCTAATAACACTTTGTTTCCTCCATTTCTGCTTCTTTCTTCTGTTCTTTCTATTTTATTGTATATTTTTGCTTATGTCAAGTAACCAAATACTAAAAATAGCTGTATTTTGGCTAAAAATTAAGGAAACTTATTTTTTTAAATTTCTATTAAATCTTTTATTTTCTCGAATTTACTTTCTCCTATTCCGTTCACTTCTTTTATCTCTTCTATTGTTTTGAATTTTCCTTTTTCCTTTCGATAATCCATTATCTTTTGGGCTGTTGATGTACCAATTCCTGGCAAATTCTCTAATTGTGCTTTTGTTGCTGTGTTAAGATTCACCTTTTTTTCTTCTTCTTTTTTTTCTTCTATCTTTTCTATTCCTGATGCCATGGTAATCTCTTCTTGTTTTTTCTTCTCTCCTTCTACTAAAGTTTTTTCTTCTTTTTGTTTTTTGACTTCTTCTTTGGTTGGAATATGAATTTTCATTCCATCTTCTAGTTTGTAAGCTAAATTAACTTCTTCTACATAGGCATCCTCTCTCACTCCTCCTGCCATTTCTATGGCATCTGCTATTCTCGCATTTACTTTTAATTCTACAATACCTTCCTGATTTACAGCTCCTGATACATGGACTAATATTCTAGTATCACTATAGTTCTCTTCTTTTTCTTCCTCTTGTACTTCTAAATTCTCTTCTTCTGTAATACTGCTTTGATTATCTTGTGCATAAACATAGTAGCAAATAAATCCTGCTACTATAGCAGTGATGATTCCTAATACGATCTTTTGTTTTTTATCAAGATTATACATAAATTGCCTCCTTTTTAGATTTTGGGAAAGAAATTTTGGAACAAATACAAAATCTCCCTCTCTTTTTCTATTGAAATTTATTTGAAAATAGGATATGATAGTTATATCTTTGAATTTGGGAGAAATAAAAATGAACGTAATTTTAAAAAGAGTAATGATTCTATTTTGCATATTATTTATTGTTTTAGGATTTTCTTCTTTTGTTTTAGGTGCTTTAGAAGAACCTGATTTAATTTCAAAATCAGCTATTTTGCAAGATTATAAAACTGGAAAAGTTTTGTATGCTAAAAATGAAACTCAAAAAATGTATCCAGCCAGTACTACTAAAATTGTAACTGCAATTCTTACTTTAGAAAATTGTGAGCTGGATGAAACGGTTACTGTTAGTTATGATGCAATTAGTTCCATTCCTGATGGCTATTCATCTGCTTTTCTACAAGTTGGAGAAAATTTAAGTGTTCATCAATTGTTACAGCTTTTATTAGTCCATTCTGCTAATGATGCTGCTAATGTCTTAGCCAAATATGTTGGTGGTTCTATCGAAAGTTTTGTATCTATGATGAATACCAAAGTTCATGATTTAGGACTACAAAATACTCATTTTACCAATACTTTTGGTATGCATGATGAAGATCACTATACTACTGCTCAAGATTTGTCTACCATTATGAAATATTGTATGCAAAATGAAACTTTTAGAAAATTAGCTGGTAGTGCTTCTTTAGCAATTCCTGCTACTAATAAATATGGCCCTAGAAGATATGCTTCTACAAATGAATTAATTATTCCAAATAATCGTAATTACTATGCTCCTTTAACTGCTGGAAAAACTGGCTTTACTTCTGAGGCTGGTGATTGCTTAGTTTCTTGCGCTTTCCAAGATAATTTAGAACTTATTTGTGTTGTTTTAGGTGGAAAAACTGTGAATGGTGTATCCACTAGATTCTCAGAAACTAAAACTTTGTATCAATATGCCTATGATAATTTTTCTGTCAAAACTTTGTTAAATGCTAATGATGTAGCAACAAATATTGAGGTTAAAAATGGAACAAAAGATACGAAACATTTGGACTTATTAGCCAAAACCTCTTTGGATGCTTTGGTTTTAAAAGATGCTTCTACAGATGATTTTTCTTTTGATATTCATTTAAATCAAGATATAAAAGCTCCTATTGAAGTAGGTGATACACTTCGGTATTCTTTCCTATACAATTGATGGTATTTCTTATGAAACTGATTTAGTTGCTTCTCATTTAGTTGAAAAGTCTATGTTGTGGATCTATGTACTTGAGTTTGGGTTCGGTTTCTTGATTTTAATTTTGATTTACTTAGTATTTTTTCATAAGAAAAAAGTAAAAATTTATGAATATTAAACAAATGATTTTAAATTTTATATAGTCTGTTAGAAAAAATATAAATTATTATTTTTTCTAACAGACTTTTGATTTTAGATTAAATGATATAAAAATTAATAGTCTTTTCCAATAATAATAGTTACATCTACTTTACTAGAGCTTGCTTCACTGTTTTGAATTGCTCCTAAGCCAATTACATCTTTTATGTTCTTTAATTCTGTCTCTTTTACATTCTTTTTGTTGATAATAGTAGTTTTAGCTGTTGCATTTGTACTTCCTGTTCTTGTTACTTTGTATCCTGCTCCTTTTAGTTGTTCTACTACTTTGTTTAGGTTACTACTATTACCACTTCCGTTTAAGACTTCCATTGTAATTCCTTCTGTACTACTAATAGTTGTATTGTCTCCTTCTGTATTTTCTACGGTTTCACCAACTGACTCTTCATTTAATTCTTCTAGGTCTCTATCAATAAATAGCTCTTGTATCATCTTTTTGGTTTGTGTTTTGTCATAAATGAATATCCATGTGCCACTTGTATTTTTGTTGGTATCGGTTCCTGGTAGTTTTTCTGTTAATAATTCATCTGTCTGGAATTCTACTACATATGGGATATAGTCTTTTGCTACATTAAAGTCTATGTTTGTTATGACATATTCTTTTGCTACGTCTAAGATTTGCCCTAGCTTGAATATGTTTTCTGGCTTGGCTGTTTGTTTTACTACTTGCATGATGAATTCTCTTTGTGTTCTCATTCTTCCTATGTCGTTGTCTCCATATTCTTCTGGATAACTTGATCCATCATTATTATGCCTAAATCTAACTAGTTGTTCTGCTTTGTCTCCATTTAGTTTTTGCTCTCCTGCTTTTAAGTGGATGTGTAAGTTTTGTGAGGTATCATCATAATCCATATTAATAGGAACATTGAAAGTGATTCCTCCTATTACATCTACTAATTTGATGAGTGCTTCTGTTTTTACTACTACATAGTATTGTATGTCTAATCCTGTGATTTCATTAACTGCTTTTAAGGTTTCGTCTGGTCTATGTTTTCTTCCATATAAGGCATTAATTTTTTCATAAGATGTTGCTTTTGCAGGATTTTTTCCAATATATGTGTCTCTTGGAATGGATAGCAATGTCGCTTTTTGTGTATTTGGATTGTATGAAGCTACCATGATGGTATCGGTTAGTTCTACATTTTCTTGATCTGTACTGATTCCTAATAAGAGTACTTTTAGTTCTCCCAAATTCTTTTTGGTGTTTTCATCATGTCCAACCATTGTTGCTAACATTCCTGTCATTCCTCCACCATTTTTGTGTACTTTGTAAGCAAAAACTCCTCCTGCTATTAATAGAACCATTATTAATATTAGTACTATTTTTTTCCATGTTTTCTTTTTTGGTTTTTTCTTTTTTCCTTTTTTTTCGTTTTTGTTGTTCATTTGTTTTTTTCCCAAAATTATTCACTCCTAATTTTTCATGGTAATAGTATAGCAAATTTGTTTTTAAAAAGCAATAAATTTCACTAAAAATACACAAACTATTAAAACTATATCGAATAAATTCTAGTTATAACAAATTTAAAAGAATATTGTTAGGATGTTGTTTTCATACATCATTTTTCCAATTGATGATTGCTCAACACTTTTGTTTATTTTATTATCTGGACTAATTTGTCCTGGAATGCTTAAAATTAGTAGTCCCACATAAATAAGTAAAATTCCTCGAATTAACCCATAAGCAATTCCTCCAGCTTTATTGATTTGATCTAAAATTGGAAGTTTTGCAATAGTATCTGCTAACATACTAATGAATCTTAAGGCAATTTGAATCCCTACTAATAAGATAATCATAACAAATCCTGTTACTATATTTTTTGATAAACTTCTTGCTGTTTCTGGTAACATATCATTTTTAGCAGCTTCTATCATTTGACTTGTTATTTCATTTTCACTTTTGTTTTCTTGCATCATTTCATTCGTCTTCTCATAAATTACTTTTTCAATTGCTTCATCAATTCCTGTTACATTGATTACCAAATTAGCAATTGGTCTATAAAAAACAAATGTTACAGCAATTGCTATCACAAAAGAACATAAGCCAATAGCTAATTTGACTACTCCTTTTTGATATGCTAAAAAAGTTGATATAGCAATAATTGCAATGATTATTAAATCTACTATCATTCCCATTTTTTATTTTCCTTTCTTCTTTTTTATAAATTAATAATTTCTATCCTATCTCTATAAACTATACCAGCTATGTTGTTTGACATTACAATATTGGTAATTTCTTGTTTTGCTAAATAACGTTTTACTAACCATCCTTCTGTATTTATGAATTCTACTTCTGTTCCTAAGTTTAATGCAATAATATTTCCATACGTATATAATTCTTTTGTAACTGCTTCTACTGTATATTCTTTATTTCCTTTACTTTGTATGTCTTTAATGTTTACCACCGAATTCGCTGTAAACAATCCAGATGATTTTTCTTCTATTTGTATAGCATGGTTGGTTAGTTCTATGGATTGAAAAATCACTTTTTTATTTTGGTTATCCATTAAAATAGTATCTTGCTCATTTTCAATTACATGAATGCTATTGGTATACATACAGATTAATTTGTTTTTGTCTTGGTATTGAATATTGGTAATTAGTTTATCAGCTTCCCCTTGATAGGTTTTTTCTAAAGAATTGCTAGGGTCTGTTGTTGCTTTATCAATGGATATTATTTTTATACTAGATTGTATGATTGTTCCTGATGTATCAACTTCTGCTACTGCTAAGTATTTATTATCATTAGAAATAGCTATATCTGCTGTTCTAGTAGATGATAGAAATGTTTTAAACATTGGTTTTCCTTTTCCATTTGGACTGTACATGACAACAACTGTTTTATGAATGTTATCTGACATGACAACTGCTACATAACCATTTTTGTTGACATATACTTGTGAAATGCTCCCCTCTACTTCTGCTTCCCATGTAATTTCTTTATCTGTTATTAGATATAGTTTCTTTCCTTTTTTTTCTGCCATGACTAAAAATCGGTTGTCAGAATGAAAAATTGGGTTTGATACTTGCACTTCTAAACTTTTCTCTTCATTCCCTGTATTCCCATAAATGGTAAATTGACTTCTGTTTAGAATTCCTATGTATTTACCAAATGCATATAGATTAGCATTTTGATTTTCTTTTAATTCAATTACTGTGGCATTATCTTGTTTGATTTCTTTTCTAAATAAATTTTTATCAATCCATTCCCTAGCAGATTCATTTCCTATATAAATTATTACACTTCCTAAAAGAATAACACCTACAATGGCAATAGCTGCTATGATTAATATTTTTTTTCTATCTGTTTTTTTTGGCTTTGGTTCTTCTTCCCAATAATCTTGCATATTTTTTTCCTGCTTTCTTTTTGTATAATTGGTTTGTTTTTATTTTACAATATGCCTTTAAAAAAAGCAAGTTATTCTGGTTTTAATTTTCTTACGATTTTTAAGCAGTTGTAAGAATTATGTAAATGTGATATAATAAATGTAGAAAATGACCAAAGGAGGTTACTATGTATAAAAAGAAAATGGTTGCTCTTATAAAAGCAGCCGAAATAAGTAGGGAACGGCGAAGAGAAGAAGTCGCTAATCTCTATTTCTTAGAAGGGTATTCTGTAGAAGAAATAGCAGAATATTCTGTCTATGCTGTAAAAACAATAGAAAGGGATGTTTCCTATATTAGGGAACATTGGCAAGAATTCTTCTTCTAAAGAACAAAAGGAGTATGCTAAAATTTTAGATTACTTTGCATGCTCCTTTTTTTATTTGTCTATACTAACTCTAATATAAATATCATTCATTATTAATTCTCTTCTTTTCCTGTACTAAATTTTCAATTTTTGATAATTTAAATATAATTTGTAGTATATATTCGATATTTCTCTAAAGCTTATTTTATCACTTCCCCTGATTTTTATTTTTACGTTTTTTGTGCTTGCAAAACACAAAAAAAGCGCCTCATTAGGGACGCCTTGTCAGGAAAAATTTTTCTGTTTTTAAAACTGCTTTTTCAAAACTTTAAATTTTGGGTTTTCACAGCACTTAGTCCTACATATAAAGTAACGGGCGAAAGACATAGTTACCGTCGCAAAAATCTGCGGCACCGACGTGGCGACTGGCTGTGTAGTGGCTGCTGTAGAAGTAAAAACCACCACGATCCGTGCAAGGATAGACACGGTTGCTAGAAGACTCTGTCGTCCATTCAACGTCATTACTTGCCATATCCCAAATATTTAATTGTTTATCTTGTTTCGTTGTATCAGTTAAATTATTGGTTCCTTGTTTTGCTAAACTTGTATTTAAACTTTTTTGCATTGAATAATTAGCTTGACCAAAGTTTTGGATAAATACAATTGCTGTATCCCATGCATAACTATTCATTAAATCACTCGTAAAATTACTTGATGTGTACATTCCTCTTGCTAACGTTGCTGCTTTTGGCTGTGTTACATAATTATAAATATAGTCATTTGGCTTCAGCGTTACTTGTTCCAATGCTTGACTTGCTGATGTTCTTTGTGTTTCACTTCTTGCCTCATATCTTCCAATATAATATCCATGATTAGTAGTTGCACTTGTTTTAAAGCCTTCAATATCTTTTGCTGTTGTATTTCCATAACTAGAACTTGCTAATTCTTGATAATTAGTATCTATTGTATTTTCTCCTTGTTTCGTTGGTGTTCCATCGGTCTCAAATGTATATCGACTTAGTTCTATTATTTTGGTTTCATTTGCTGTTTTTACTTCTCCTACT
>CAMXLV010000081.1 GCA_947244675.1 uncultured Clostridium sp.
TTCTTCGATTGGGGAACTCTACAATAGTTTTAAAATAGGAAACATTGATTTAATAGCAACTACTAATGAAAAATTACAGGAGTATATAGGAACAATAGGTTATAGTTCTAAAGAATTAAAAGGAAGAGAGCATACCTTTTTAGCATTAAATACAAAAAATGCATTATTAGCCAGACAAGAAGTAAGAAAGGCAATATCTTATTCAATTGACAAAGAAAACATTGTCTCAAGTGTATGTAATAATAAATGTTATACAAGTAGTTTTCCTTTAGATTATGGGAATTGGTTAGCACAAACTCAAGAATCAAGTAGTGGTTATAATGTAGCACAAGGAAAACAAGTTTTAGAAGATAAAAATTGGGTTTACCGATCTAATAGTTGGCAAATAACTGAGAATTATAAAACACAAAAATTATCTTTCAATTTATTAGTAAAAGCCAGTAATTCACTGGAAGTAGCAGTAGCTGAGAACATTAAGGAACAATTACAAGAACAAGGAATAGAAATTAACCTAGTAAAAGCTTCTGATGAGCAATATAGCAATAACATTTATAATAAAAATTATGATATAGCATTAGGTAGTATCACTATGTCTCCATCGCCCAATTTAACCACTTATTTAGGAGAGGGAAATATGGCTAATTACATAAATGAAGAAGTAAATAATATTATGACAGAAGTGAAAAACACAACTGATGAAACAATTTTAAAAGAAAAATACACAAGATTAGCTGAGATCTATAAAACAGATAGTCCTTACATAAGTCTATACAACAATAAATATACGGTTGCCTATCATTCTGTTTTAGTAGGAGAAATTACACCAAATTGGTTTTATCAGTTTTATGGAATAGAAGGTTGGTATAAATAAAAATAGAAAAATTCAAAAAAAGTATTGACAAAACACATTTTTGGTATATAATAAGAAATATCAAACAAAAGTTCAAAAAATAGGAGGAAAAATTATGGAAGAAAATACAGAAAAGAAAAAAGCATTGGAAATGGCTATGAGCCAGATTGAAAAACAATTTGGTAAAGGGTCAGTTATGAAACTTCGGAGAATTTAAAGCAATGGAAATAGAAGCCATACCAACAGGAGCGCTAAGCCTTGATATAGCATTGGGAATTGGTGGTGTTCCAAGAGGTAGAATTATAGAAGTATATGGGCCAGAATCTTCTGGAAAAACAACACTAGCTCTTCATATTGTAGCAGAAGCACAAAAAATAGGAGGAGAAGCAGCATTTATTGATGCAGAACATGCATTAGATCCAGTTTATGCTAAAAAATTAGGAGTAGACATTGATAACTTAATTGTATCACAACCAGATACAGGAGAACAGGCATTAGAAATTACAGAAAGTTTAGTAAGAAGTGGAGCTTTAGATGTTATTGTAGTAGACTCTGTTGCAGCATTAGTACCAAAAGCAGAAATTGATGGAGATATGGGAGATTCTCATATGGGATTACAAGCAAGACTTATGTCACAAGCGTTAAGGAAATTAGCAGGGGCTATTAACAAATCAAAAACAGTCATTATATTTATCAACCAATTAAGAGAAAAAATAGGAGTTATGTTTGGAAATCCAGAAACGACAACAGGAGGTAGAGCATTAAAATTTTATGCTTCTGTTAGAATGGACATTAGAAAAATAGAAAACATCAAGCAAGATGGAGAATTTAAAGGAAGTCGTGTACGTGTAAAAGTAGTAAAAAATAAAGTAGCACCACCATTTAGAGAAGCAGAATTTGATGTTGTTTATGGAGAAGGAATTTCAAAGGCTGGTAATATTTTAGACATGGCTGTTAATTTAGATATTATTGAAAAAGCTGGTTCATGGTTTAGTTATAATGGAGAGAGAATTGGGCAAGGTAGAGAAAACGTAAAAAAATACTTAAAAGAAAATCCAGATATGTTAAAAGAGGTAGAAGAAAAAGTAAGAAAAGACTTTGCAAAAGCATTTGAACAAAGCTTAGGAGAAGAATTACCAAGTAGTGAAGAAGAAGAAAACTAAAATATTATATAAGAAAATTTATTTAGTAATGGGGGACTAAATAAATAATGTGTAAGAGTTACATATTGTTTATTTAGTCTTTTCTAAATACATAAATGTTAGGAAATTGTATTTGATGTTATTTTGATAAAAGAAACCCAAAATATCTCTTGCTATTTTAAAATCTTTGTAGTAGAATGAGAAAAAGAAAAGAGGAAAAAATGTATACAGTAGAAGAATTTGATAAAGAAAAAACCAAAGTATTGAAATACATACTATACAAAAAAAGAAGTGAACAAGAAATAAGAAAAAAATTTTCAAGTACAATACATGAAAATTTATTAAACGATATAATCCAATACTTAAAAGAAGCTAAATACATAGATGATAGTGAATTTATTAGAAAAACAGTTAACAACTTTATACAATTAAAAAACTTATCCATTAGAGAAATGCAATACAAGTTATTAGCAAAAGGAATAGGCAAAAGCGAAATAGAAGATTTTTTATATGAAAATAAAGAAGAATTAGAAGAATATGAAATAAAATCAGCCAAAAACATTTCATACAAAAAAGCAATTACCATGGAGCAAGAAGAAATAAAACAATACTTATTAAAAAAAGGATATAAAGTTGAAAACATAAAAAAAGCAATGGAGGAAGAATAGACAATAAGAAACATCTTTTTAGAAAAATAAATAAGATACAAGGAGAAAAATATGGCAATACTAACACTAGAAACTAAAAAGTACGCAATAAAAATAGACAATTTTGAAGGACCTTTAGATTTATTGTGTCATTTAATAGACAAAAACAAAATGAATATTTATGATATTAATTTAAGCGAAATTACAGACCAATATATTGATTATTTAAAAGAACAAGAAAGATTAAATTTAGAAATTGCAAGTGAATTTTTAGTTATGGCATCTACTTTGTTATTTTTAAAATCAAAAAACCTATTACCAAAGCAAGAGGAAGAAGAGGAAGAAATAACAGAGGAGGAGTTAATTAGAAGAATTATAGAATACAAAAAATTTAAAGAAATCAGTAAAATTTTTAAAAACAACTACTTAGACTTTTCAAGAAGATATTTTAAAAATGAAGAAGAAATTACTTTGCCAAAACAAAAATTACAAAAAAGCTATGAAAAAACATTATTACCAGAAATCTACAGCAAAATAATAGAAAGAAATCGTGTAAAGGTAAATCAAAATGCAAAAAATATTGAAAAAATAGCAATTACAGATAGTTATACAGTGGCTAGTAAAGTAAAAGAAATGTTTAAAGTACTAGTCAAACAAAAAAGATTTGTTTTTAATAAATTATTTTCGATTCAAAAACATAATAGACAAGAGGTTGTTACTGCCTTTTCTGGTTTATTAGAATTATCTAGAAGAAGTAAAGTTGAAACAAATCAAGAAGAATTATTTGGCGATATTACAGTAGAAAAAGCAAACAAAGTAATTTAAAAAGGATTAAAAAAGAAAAAAATGGAAAAACTAATAAAAAGCTTCAAAAGGAGGCGAAAAAATTGGTTTTTCTTTTTTTGTTACTGGTTATTGTTTTACTAGTAATGATCTTGTATTTTTCAAAAATTAAAATACAAATTACCAATCTTAAGTTTTGTTCTAAAAGTAATAGACATATTAATAGAGATTATGAAGTTACCATAAAATTAAATGTTTTAGGTTTAGTTCCTATTCTAAAGATTGATTTAACAAAAAGTAAGTTAGAAAAAATCAAAATAAAAGAAAGAGTGAAAAAATTTGATATAAATATATTAGAAAAGAGACCTTTTTTCCATCAAGAATTACTAAGAGCAGTAAAAAAACTAGATTGGTATATCCAAAATATGAATTTACAAATTGAAATAGGAACAACAAATGCCGTTTTGACTTCTATGATTGTTCCTGCTATTAGTACAATAATTGCCATAGGACTAAGAAAAAGGATAAAGAAATTTGAAAAGCAGGTATTTAGAATTAATCCAGTGTATCAAAATCAAAATTTGGTAAATCTCTCTATTTCAGGTATATTTGAAGTGAAAATGAGGCATATTATAAATATCATATATATTTTAATAAAAAAAGAGAAAAAAGGAGTGAAAGAATATGAGCGAACATCCAATAGAGGGTCTTATGATTACGGCTATGAATAGTATTCAAGATATGATCGATGTTAATACAATTATTGGAGAACCAATTGAAACCTCTAATAATATTGTTATTATTCCAATATCAAAAGTATCTTTTGGATTTGCAGCAGGAGGAAGTGAGTTTAAAGGAGAAACAATTGATGAATATACAAAAAGAGAAAAAGAAGAAGCGATTCAATATCGATTACCTTTTGGTGGTGGTAGTGGAGCAGGAGTAACAATTAATCCAATTGCTTTTCTTGTGATTCAATCAAATAATGTCAAATTAATGCCAGTTAATCATACATCATCTTTAGATAAATTATTAGACTATATGCCAGATTTAATAGAAAAGACAAACAATATTATGAATCGTTGTATGCAAAACAAAAAAGAAGAAACACAGAAAATATTAAAAGAAATGCAAAATAAACATGATAAAAGTATGAAAAAAGAAGAAGAAGATAAAAAAGCAATTGAAGACAAAATTGAAAAAGAAGTAGAAAAAGTTAGAAAAACAAAAAAGACACCAAAAGAAGAAATAACCTATGAATTTGAATATGATGAAACAATGGAAGATGAATAAAATTAAAGGGTGAGAAGTTTTAAATTCTCACCTTTTAAATTTTTAGCTTCTAAGTAAATCGATCCAAGAATAAATAACTTTTTTTGTCATTGTAAATAAATTAATTTTTCCAATATCATTTTTAGCAACAACATCTATCGTTGATAAAATTTTGCCATCTAAACGAAAGGAAATTTCTCCTAATTTTTGCCCTGCAACTATAGGAGCTAAAACAGAATCTTCTAAAGTTAAGTTTTGTTCAATATTTTTATCTTTTCCTTTTTCAATTAAAGTCCCTGCATTGTCTGATAAAATAGCATCAACACTTGTTTGAACACCTTTTGTAACAGTGAGTGTTTTTATAGTTTCTTCTTTTTTACCAAATTGTTTAAAAGAAAAATTGTTAAAACCATAATCTAATAGTTTCTGTGCTTCTTCAAAACGAATTTTGGTAGAAGGTGCTTTCATAATAACAGCAATTAAAGATAAATTATCACGTGTAGCACTAGCTGATAAATTATATAAAGCAAGACCAGTAGAACCTGTTTTTAAACCAGTAGCTCCTTTATAATTTCTAATCAATTTATTAGTATTAGTAAGTTCTGATTTTCCTCCACGTAAGCTATCTGTCCAAATAGTTGTGTATTTGGTTATATCAGAATGATGATTTAAAAGTTCTTTTGACATCAAAGAAATATCATAACTAGAAGTAACATGCCCATCTTCATCTAAACCATGACAATTTTTAAAACAAGTATCATTCATGCCAAGTTCTTTTGCTTTGTCATTCATCATTTGGACAAAGGCTTCTTCGGAACCAGCAAGGTATTCTGCCATAGCTACAACGCAGTCATTAGCAGAAGCTACACAAATAGCTTTTAACATTTCATCAACAGTTAAAGTTTCTCTAGGATCCAGCCAAATTTGAGATCCTCCCATAGAAGCAGCATTTTCACTACAAGGGACATTATCATTTAAAGTGATTTTTCCGTTGATTTAAAGCTTCCATAATAAGCAAAATGCTCATAACTTTTGTAACAGAAGCAGGACGAAGAGCTTCATGAGCGTTATGTTCATACAGAATTTGACCAGTTGTTTGTTCTATCAAAATAGCAGAAGCAGATTCTAAATTTAAGGGAAGAGAAGATTTTTCTTCTTGTGGAGAAGCATTGGTAAGAGTTGTTTCTAAATCAGTTGACCACACATAACTGCTTTCTTTAGAAAAACTAAATGGTATTAGAAAAAAAGATAGTATCGTTAAGATTAGTAAAAGTGAAATTGATAATTTTATTTTATAATGCATAAAAATCCCTCCAATTTGTTAGTAACATCTTATTCATTAGAAGGGATAAATATGCAAAAATTATTTAAGGGTTAATAAAGTGGTGGTAACAGAGGAAGCATCAGAAGAAGCTAATATTTTAATGTCATAGTCAGAATCATTTCTAAATTTTAAATCATAACTGCCATAGGCAACTGCTGCATCTTTTCCTTTTTCAATATAAGGTACAAAATTACTATGTGCATGTCTTTCTGTTACAACTAATGTAGGAACTGTTAAAACAGTATTATATAAGGTAGTACTAATTTGACAATTTCCGCCCACCTAAACCTTTTTTCTTGTTTCCATCTTTGTCAAATATATCGGCTTTTTGATAACCTTTACTAGTAGAAGATTGCCCAACTGTTCCACAAAAAGAAAAAGTTTCGCCTTTTTTTACAATTGTTCCATTTAAAGTATTACAGGTAATAGAAATATTATTTTGACGTGAAGAATCGTTAGAATATACTTTTGTAGTAAAAGTTGCTAATTGCTCTTCAATAGGGGATGAAGGGAGATTGGAAGATTCTGTTACACCTTTTGTTATTTCATTAGTAGCACTTTGACTTTCTTCCAAATTAGGAGAAGTAGATTTTTCATCTTCTTTTTGAGAAGAAGTAGCTGTTTTGTTTGCTTCATAATTATTTTGCTGTTGATTATTTGGTTTTACATTTTGAGAGTAAAAGAAAATAGCAATTCCAATAAGAATAGCTATAAAAATAGCTAATAAAATCCAAGATTTTTTATTCATTTTTATCACCAAAAATAGTATAACCAAAATAGGCGAAATTATTGACAATTTTGAAAAATAAAAGTATAATAAATAGGTATTGTTTTTGTTTTGAAAGGAATGAATCGAAAATGTTAAAAAGAAATTGGAAAAAAATTGGAATGTTAATTCTAATTGTTGCTTGTATTTTTAATGTAATGGGAAAACTAGTACATAAATTATCCTTAAACAAGGAAATGCTATACTCAGCACAATATATGCAAGAACAACAAAATCAACAAAATCAAAAATAATACTTGAAAAAACAAAAAAAATATGTTATGATAAAAAACAGTCAAAGGATGAGGAAAGCCAAGTTGCACTGGTGCAGAACAGTCAAATTATTAAAACAAGAAAAAGAGGTGAACTTAAAATGAAAGAAGGAATACATCCAAATTATAACCAAACAACTATCACATGTGCTTGTGGTAATATTTTAGAAGTTGGTTCCACTAAAAAAGATTTAAAAGTAGACGTATGTTCTAAATGTCATCCATATTGGACTGGTAATTTAAGACAAGAAACTGTTGGTGGTAGAGCAGACAAATTTAAGAAAAAATATGGACTTGCTTAAATTTTTGCTATACAATAAAAATATGAGCTAAAATATTAGCTCATATTTGCTTTTTCTAGCTTTTGAATATCTAAATCAGTTATGTAATCATAAACATCTAACTTTATTTTCTTATTAGTTAGCGGTAAAAAAAGGGATCCTTTTGGCATAAGAAAAATAGGATAATTAAAAGAATCAATACATAATTCTACATTGCCATTATCATTGGAATCATATCCATAACCAATTTGTATAAAGTCATTTTGTGTATTTTTGGTAAAAAGTAAAACATAAGGTCGAAAAGTATTGTTTCGATCAAAAATTTCAAAAGTTGCTAAATATAAATTTTCAAAAGTAATCATTTCTAAAACTAAATGTTTGATATATTTAATATCTAAAAGATTCATTTTTCTACTATCTTCATGCATATAATTATAATCTTCTAATTGATTTACAGGAATCATTTTAAAATCGCCAACAAAATATAAATTAATAGTGTTTCCTAAAGTATAGTCAATATAGTTTTTGATATCTAAGTTTGCCCATAAAGAAACTAAATCTTCATCATATTTTTTCTTTTCATTTTGTTCTAATAATTTTAATGTATATAAATTTTGAAAATAGTTATAATCTACAGTGGTCGCAAAACGTCCTTTTTTGTAAATTTTGGTATAATCAAATTGATAATTTCTTTTTGTATAAGATGTTGTTAGTAAGGTATCAAATTTTCCCATGAATTTTATTCCTCCTTTTA
>CAMXLV010000082.1 GCA_947244675.1 uncultured Clostridium sp.
TTTATGTATTTCTATAATTGAATATAACAATAATTCACATACTTCTTAACTAGTTGACATTTTGTCTTAACGTCAAAAATTTTCGAGAAAACTGTTTGCTAATAAGAAATAATTCTTAATACTAAAACTCTTTTGAAATTAAGAGAATTAGAAAAAGTTTGGCAGACGAACAAAGATTAAGCATATAAAGAAATTTAAAAGGACAAAATTTAGAAATATGCTCATTTCAAAAAACAAAACAAAAATTCGATAAAATACTTGACTTTTTGAATAAGTGTTTATATAATATCAAAAAAGAAGGGAAGGAAAAAAATGAAGGAACAATTTATCGAGCTATTAAAAAAAGTATCAAGAGAGGGAATAGAAGAACTAATCCAATTTTTAGAAAAATCAGACTTCTTTACAGCACCAGCCAGTACAAGATTTCATGGAGACCATGAAGGAGGACTTGTAGAACATAGCTTAAAAGTATATGAAATATTAAAACATAAGGTAGAGCATTCAATTATGCCAATTGAAATACCAAAAGAATCCATTATACTAATAGCACTATTACATGACATTTGTAAAACCAACTTTTACAAAATAGACTATCGAAACGCCAAAAATGCATTAGGAGTATGGGAAAAAGTACCTTACTATACAGTAGATGATACCATACCATATGGACATGGCGAAAAATCAGTAATGATGATAACCGAATACATCAAATTAACACCAGAAGAAAAATACTCTATTCGTTGGCATATGGGATATACAGAGCCAAAAGAAAATTACAATGCCATAGGAAGTAGTTATAGCAAATACCCAATTGCATTATTAACACATGAAGCAGACTTAGAAGCAACCTATTTTTACAACACATAAAACATAAAAAAAGGAAGGAAAAAGTAAAAATGTTAGCATATATTAAAGGAACCTTAGAAATGAAAATGACAGGATACATCGTCATAGATGTAGGAGGATTAGGCTACAAAATATTTATGTCAGAAGCTGGCATTGAAAAATTAGGAAACATAGGAGAAACCATCAAAGTACATACTTATTATCGAGTAAGAGAAGATGATATTAGCATCTATGGATTTAATACACTAGAAGAACTAAAAATGTTTGAATTACTAATCAGCGTAAGTGGAGTAGGAGCCAAAACAGCACTAACCATGTTAGCAGTATGTGCACCATCCGAATTTGCTTTAGCAGTAATCTCAGAAGATATAAAAGCACTAACAGGAATACCTGGAATAGGGGCTAAATCAGCACAAAGAATCATTTTAGAATTAAAAGATAAAATTACAAAAGAGCAACAAATACAAAACATCAATGAGCAAATAAACAAACAAGCCAAGACAAAAGGAAAAATAGAAAAAACAGAAGAAGAGGAAAAATTACAACAAGCCATTGAAAATAACAACAAAGTAGCAGAAGCAGTTGCAGCACTTCAAGTATTAGGCTACAACAAAAAAGAAATAGAAAAAGCCTTTAGTACAATTGATAAAAACGAACTAAGCACAGAAGAACTAATCAAAAAAGGACTAAATCTTTTAGGAAAATAAATAAGAGTTAATCCAAATAAAAAGGAGAAATATGAACCATAAGGAACCATTAGCCTTTCGTATAAGGCCAAAAACATTAGAAGAGTATGTTGGGCAAGAGCATATTATTGGAAAAGATAAAATCTTATATAGAACTATAAAAGCAGACAGATTATCTAGTATCATTCTATTTGGCCCACCTGGATGTGGAAAAACATCTTTAGCAAGAGTAATTAGTGAAACCACAAAATACAAATTTTACAAAATAAATGCTGTTACATCAGGAGTAGCAGACATCAAAAAAGTAGTAGAAGAAACCAAAAATTTTATGCTAAACCCAAGCGGAAAAAGCATTTTATTTATTGATGAAATTCATCGATTCAACAAACTACAACAAGATGCCTTATTACCATTTGTAGAAAATGGAACCATTATTCTTATTGGTGCAACCACAGAAAATCCATATTTTGAAGTAAACAAAGCGTTAATTTCAAGATCTATGGTAGTAAAACTAAATCCATTAACCGAAAAAGACATCTATCAAGTATTAAAAAATGCTTTAGTAAGAAAAGATGGATTAGGAGAATACAATATCCAAATAGAAGACGAAACCCTAAAAAAAATAGCATTCATTAGTAATGGAGATGTAAGAACGGCATTAAATGGGCTAGAAATAGCAACCCTAACAACAAATATGTCAGAAGATGGAGTCATTCATATAACTGATGAAGTCATAAAAAACAGTATACAAGACAGAAAAGCCATATTTGATAAAAATGGAGAAGAACATTATGACAATATAAGTGCTTTTATCAAATCTATGAGAGGTTCTGATCCAGATGCTACCATATTCTATTTAGCAAGGGCTTTAAATGGGGGAGAAGATCCGTTATTTTTAGCTAGAAGAATCACTATCTGTGCTTCTGAAGATGTAGGCATGGCAAACCCAAATGCCTTAGTAGTAGCCAATAGTGCCATGCAAGCTATTCATATGATTGGAATGCCAGAGGCAAGAATTTTATTAGCAGAAGCAGCTACTTATGTAGCAACCTCTAAAAAATCAAATGCAACTTATTTAGGAATTAATCGAGCTTTAGAAGACGTGCAAACCAAAGATACAGGAGAAATTCCAATGCATATAAGAAATGCACCCATCGAAAAAATGAAAGAATTGGGATATAGTGAAGGATATTTATATCCACATGATTTCCCAGGCAATTACGTGGAGCAACAATACTTGCCAGATAAAATGTTAGAAACAAAATACTATTGCCCAGATGAGAATTGTCAAAATCAGCAATAATACTAATAACAAGGCATAATATTTGTTTAATAAAATAGAAAAAATAAAAAATACAAAAGAATAAATTTATAAAAATTGGAAAACCTACTAAAAAGTAGGTTTTTATTATGGTTAAAAAAATGATAATTGGATTATTAGCAGGAGTAGTAAGTGGATTATTTTCAACAGGTGGAGGAATGATATTAGTTCCAGCATTCATCCATCTATTAAACATAGATGACACAAAAGCAAGAGGAACATCCATATGTTGTATTTTACCAATGGTACTAACAAGTAGTTTCTTTTATTACAAAGGAAACTTTATTGACTGGAGAGTGGCACGTTTATGTGCTATAGGAGGAAGCATAGGTGGTTATATTGGAGCAAAACTACTAAAAAAGTTACCAGAAAAAGTAATGAAAATAGCATTCACTATATTTTTAGCTTATGTATCATATAAAATGATTATAAATTAGGGGGAAATATGACAGAAATATTAATAGGGATTATTTCCGGAATTGTAAGTGGAACAGGAATGGGAGGAGGAACCATTCTAATTTTTCTTTTATCATATATGTTAGGAATAGAGCAACATATAGCACAAGCAACTAATTTAATTTTTTTCATTCCAACAGCTTTGATGGCAATTATCGTAAATTTCAAAAACAAAAATATAGATATAAAAGCAGCCATACTAATATCGGTATTTGGAATTTTAGGAGCAATTATTGGTGCTAATATATCAATTCATATAGAGGTAGGAATTTTAAAAAAATGTTTTGGAGTTTTTTTAGCGATTGTGACCATAAATGAAATATATTCCATTTTCAAATTATATGGAAAATCGTATAAAAATAAGGAAAAAGAGCAAAAATAGAAATATAACAAAAAGTTGTATAAAAATCTTGGAGGTGAAGAAAATGAAATTTGTAAAAGGTGTTATGATTGGTGGTTTAATTACAACAGGGTTAATGATGATGTATGCAGAAAATGATATGATGAATAAGAAAAAACTAATGAAAAAAGGAAAGCAAATTGCTAAAAAGATGGGAATCATGTAATTTTAAATAATAAAAATAAAAAACAAAGGGTAGAAAATAAGATTTCTACCCTTTATAATATTTTTTAAATTATTTGCATTCTGGCTTTTCAAAGCAATCATCTTTTTTTTCGTCTTCACATACAGAGCATTTATCACAATCAGAAATAAAACAATCACATTTGTCGCATTTATCACCTTTTAAGCATTTTCCTTCGTGATGACATTTAGCACAAATTTTAATTTTTTTAGTATCATTTACCCAAATTTGAAGAGCATATTCTTTTCCTGGACAAAGAGGTCCAAAAACGAATTCTCCTTCTTTATCAGTAAACGTATGACCAATTGGTCTTCTTTCTTCTTTACCATGCTCACAAACAACTTCTACTAATTTAACAACAGCATCTTTTACTGGTTCTTTAAAACAATTTTTTACTACTCCATAAATAACATCACGATTATCTTCTGGTAGCGTAATGTCTAAATCAAATTGTTTTCCTCCAGAAATTACACCATCTACATCAAGAACTGGACAACAAGGTTTTTTATGATCCATTTCCATCTTTATCATTCCTTTCTTTTTTGTAACTTTTAAGTTACCTTATATATCATATGAAAAAAATGTAGAAAGTTGAAAGAAAAATAAATATCTTGTATAATAAAAAAGGAGGAAAAAGCATCATGAACAAAAAAAGCCTTATTATTTTAGGAATAGAAATAAGTGCAGTAATTATATTATATGGTTTTGTTAATTCTAAATATTTACCAATGCTTCCATCTTGTAGCATTTACCAAAATACTACTTGGCAATGTCCAGCCTGTGGAGGAACTAGATGTGTCATATTTTTTTTACAAGGAAAATGGGGGCAAGCCTTTTTAGCACATAGTATATTTTTTATGGCAATACTATATGCTATTTTAGTAAATATCATATATATAATTAACCTAAATAGAAAAAAGCCAATCCTTACATGGATATATCCAAAACCTTGGTATAGTATTATCTTTGCAATTTTACTTATCCTTTATTGGATTTTACGAAATTTGTTGTAAAAAATGAAAAAGAATAGTATAATAGAAGTATAAGATATAAGAGAAGGGAGAAATAAAATATGGAGGAAGAAAAAAAAGAAATCATAGAAGTAGAAAATGTGAATCATAAAGAAGTAACAGTAAGTCAATCAGAAGGCCCAAAAACAGAAGTAAAAAAAGAAGAACCAAAAAAGGAAAGAAAAGGATTTTGTATTGCAGCTATGGTATTAGGAATTGTAGCATTAGTATTTTTCTGTGTATGGTATTTATCTATTCCATGTGCTATATTAGCAATCATATTTGGTATATTAGGGATTAAATCAATAGGAAAAGGGATGGCAATAGCAGGTGTGGTAACAGGAAGTATTAGTTTAGTATTGTGGATATTTGCCATAATCTTTATCTTTGTATTTGGTGTTGCAATAGGAATTACAGATGCTTTAGATAATGATTATAGTCATTATTATAATTACCGAAATTATCGTAACAATAGTTGGTATGATTATGATTAATAAAAACATATGAACTTAAAAAACTATGTAGAGATTTTTACAGCCAAAAAAGTATATAGTAAAAAAAAAGAACTTTAAAAAAGAAAGTTCTTTTTTTTTTAGAAAAGCATACAATTAAAATATCTTAAACTTAGGAGGAATAAAAATGTTTTTCGTATTTAACAAGCAAAAAATATATGCTTACTTAGTATCAATTGTAACAGTTGTCTTACTGTTTTGTGTAGCAGGAAGCATAAATAATGTGGCAAGTGGAGAAAATAGTATACCAACAGCAAGTAATATGCAAAAATTATTACCAATTTATAATGTGCAAACAAACCAAAAAAAAGTAGCTTTTACTATGAATTGTGCATGGTAACAATTACTTTTGTGATAGAAACTAAAGTTACTAGTCAGCCTTATTACTTGTTTTCTTGTGAGAACGCTTAATATATGATTTTTTCATACCTTGTGTGTCGCAACTTCCAGAATCAAATATACTAGTCTGTAAGTTGCTCCAATCGCACTCGCCAAAGGCTCGTTTGGTCGCTTACGCGGTATTTCAAAAATAATATATTAAGCTTTCTCACTAAAAAATATAAGAGCAGGCTGACTAGTAACAACTAAAAACAAGTTATTTTAGAATTTATTTAAAATTGTTGAAAAAGCAATGTAAGTTATAGTATAATAAGGAGGTACAAGGAAAGGTTGGGAAAGTAATGTCAAAACAGGAAGAAAAAGTATTAAACTATGTAATTATTTGTATAGATGAATTTGCTAAACAAAAAAAAATAAGTAGACAAGAAGCATATAATTATTTAAAGAAATATAAAGGTTTAGAATTTTTAAATGAATGTTATGAGGCAGAGCATACAGTAAGTTTAAATGATGCCGTTGAAGATTTAATACAAGTGTGTAAGGGAAATGGAGGAAATATTCAGTGATTTTGTATCATGGTTCAAATACCAAAGTAGATAAAGTTGATTTTAGTAAATGTAGAAAATATAAAGATTTTGGACAAGGCTTTTATTGTACTACTATACAAAAACAAGCAGAATTTATGGCTATTAGAACTACAAAAAGAATGAAAATAGGAATGCCAGTTGTTAATGTATTTGAGTTGGACGAAAGCATATTTCAAGATAAAAACATTAGAATAAAAAAGTTTAGTAATATTCCATCAGAAGAATGGGCGAGATTTATTTTGAATAATAGAGATATAAGTTTTAAAAATATGGATAGTTTAGAATGTAATGTAGATAATAAATATGATTTAGTAATTGGACCAGTTGCAGATGACGATATTGTTGCTTTATTATGGCAGGTAAAAGATTCATTATCTACAGTATCGGAGATAGTGGATAAACTTAAATATAAAGAACTTACAGATCAATATTCATTTCATACTGAAAAAGCACTAAAATATCTGAAAGGAGTATAAAAATGGTTAAAGAGGGATTAAATTATTTAGTAACCAGAACCACTCAGGAGCTAGTAAAAATAGTTAGTGAGGATAATAATATAACAGTAGAAGAAGCTATGGATATAGTATATAACTCAAAAACATTTGAATTATTATGTGATTTAGAAACGCATTTATATTATGAATCACCAGCATATGTATATGAGATATTAAAAGAAGAATTAGAAAAAAATAAGTAGAAGATGGAAGTTGACGTATGAGTGAAAAAATATATACAATTGAAGAAATAAAGAAAATACTAGAAGAACTTTTAAGAGATAAGCCAGTATATCAAGTAATACTATTTGGTTCTTATGCCAAGCAAGAAGCTACTCACAAAAGTGATATAGATTTAATAATAGATACGAACTCAAAGTTGAAAGGATTTGCACTACTAAAGTTAATATGCCAAATAGAAGAAAAGTTTCAAAAAGAAGTTGATGGATTTGAAAAATATGAGATAATAGAAAATTCATTGATTGACAAAGAAATAAAAGAAACAGGAATTGTTGTATATCAAAAATAAAGATTTAGAGAAAATATTGGAAGATAATAATAATTAAAAATCTCTTATGAAAATAGTCTAAAAGAATTACTGATTTTAAAGTTAGTAGTTCTTTTTTTAGTTAGAAATTATGAGAGCATAATTTCAAAAAGAAACGAGGTGAATATTGAAATACATAAATATAAATCAAGAGTTGAAATTTAAGTTCTGCCAAGTACCAAGAAAAATTTTATACACAGAGCCATACAAATCGATTTTGTGCCCTTTATCTCAGTTAGGATATATCTTTATACTAGACAGATTAAATTTATCAAGAATGAATCATAAAGTAGATGACTATGGAAACATATATATTTTTATAACTAGAAAAGAGATGGGAGAATATTTAAAATCAAGTAGTAAGACAGTTATAAAAGTATTCAAAGAACTAGAAAAGGCAAAGTTAATAAAACAAGAAGATCAAGGGAAAGGTAAAGCTTATAAAATATATGTTGGTGATATATATTCAGAAGATGAACAGAAGGAAAAATTACATATAACTAATGAAAAAAATACAAATAAGGTATTGGAATTTTTACAACCAAATAATATAGATAAAAAATATAAACAACAATATAAAACTAAAAATTGCAATTATAAAAGTGATAGGGATTATAGTAATTTTGATTGGACAAGTTTATATGCTAATAAATTTTAAAAATGAGTTGACATTAATTTAATCAAGAGTTAACATGACACAACAATAGG
>CAMXLV010000083.1 GCA_947244675.1 uncultured Clostridium sp.
TTAAGTTATCAATCGGAAGGAAATCCGATTTACACAACTTTTACGATAGTCTCTCCTCTATTGATTATATTCCAAATGCTTCATCATACTCAACGATTCCATTTATTGTTTTTGTATTTTCATTTAATTTAATAGCCATAAAATAATCATCTTCAACTTCAAATGGTGCTTTTATATTGTATTTACTTGCAGGAATATATCCTAATTTGGAATAATATTTATTACTTCCTAAAACAATAGAATAGTTATAATTTAACTGTTTTGCTATTGTATGTCCTTTTTTAATTAGGCTACTACCTATACCTTTTCTCTGTTCCTCTGGTAATACAGCTAATGGCGCAAGTGCCAACTCTGTACTATCACCAACTTTAACTTTAGTAAATAAAATATAACCTACAATTTTATTTTCATTCACAGCTACTAATGACAATTCAGGAATAAATGATTTACTTTTTCTTAATGTAGTTACTAAATTTTGCTCATTTCCATCACTATGTTCTGCTGTTTCAAATGCTGTTTTTATAACATTATATACTTGTTCATAGTCATTTATATTTTCTTGTCTTATTTCTAACATTTCTATTTCTCCTCAAGATGATTATAACAAAAAAGAATAGATAACTTCAATAAAATATATCTAATTTAATAAACATAGAAAAAACGATGTTAAAATAATAAATGGAGATACATTTCACAAAACTACCTATTCTTTTCTGTTTATTTGATTTTTATAATATTTACATTTGGTTGTAACAATTCAACTACTGTTCCAGAATTATTTTTTATTCTTAAAATATCACCGCTATTTGCTTTGATAATTACCCCAAAATTCAAATTTACTGTTTGGTAAGCATCTGCAACTGTTTCTCCAACAGTTGTACCATATACAGTAGCATTATTATGCTCTAAATAAACTGATAATGTTGTTTCTTTTCCTGTTGATGGTGGTTCATAAATAGTAGTATTAAATTGAATATAATAGTTTCCATCTTTATTGATAATAAAATCTGACGTTCCTTCTTGATGCATTATATCATTTTTGTTTATAATTCTGTTCGTATCAAAAGTAATATATTCTCCATTTTGTAGCTGCTCTGGTGCATAATTAAAACTATTTATATGTGCTAGATTCCCATTTAATCCACTAATTACCAAACTAACATTCCATACTGACAATATTATAATTAGACTAATACTAATAAAAATATAGCCTATATTACATTTTTTCTCACAGCAATACAATTTTTTCACCCCTTTTATAGTATATGAAAAAACTGTAATTTTTCTATTTTACCAATATGCAAAATTTTGGTTTGTACTACAAACAATTTTAAACTCTCTTTTAAATCGATACAATCAAAATTGATGTGCTGTTATAATTGTATAACTGTATGAATTGATTGTTATTTTCATATTATCAATTTCACAATACCAATTTTTCCCTTGCTTATAGATATTACAATTTTTATCTATAACTTTCTTTTTACAATATGCAACCACATCATCATTATTCTCTAATTTAAGATTTCTTTTAATTCTATTAATCCCCATCTCAGTAGTATGTATTTTATTTATATTATTAAGTAATATTTGTTTATCATCCATAAATTACCACTCCTAATAATAATTTAACTATTTTTTTCTCTGCAATGACATTCTGGATTCTCACAAATACAATTAGGATTATAACCACTAGCACATTCTTCTGTACAAGTACATTTCCATCTTTTTAAATCAGGAAATACTTTCGTACAATGTTGCTTCATTTCTTCCTTCGTCATTCCTGCTTGTGATCCATACTCTGAACACATTACTATATATTCTTCCATTGTAACTTTGTCTATAAACTCTCCATTTTCATAGCAATATTTACAATAATCTGCATTGATACTTCTATCTTTATTCGTACCTAATTGTTCATTTGATGTTATAGGCATACCACAGCTTTGACATATTTTATTTTTCATTTTTATTTCTCCCATCGTTTCTACAATTTTGTATTTTCTTCACGAATTGTAATTATAGGTCTATTTCAATTTAATAATTTTAATTATAGAAAAAAATAATAAAAAAATTACTATAGCTATAATTGGATAAAAAAGCACACTAATTAGTCCATATTGAGATTAGAAAATCCTCTATTTCTTCATAATATTCCTTCTGTATGTGTAATTTTTAGGTTGGATGTATAATTGAAAAATGGGTTATTATATATAAAATAAATACTATTGGAAACAATACAACAATAGCACCTAAAATAAATAACATACAAATTCTTTTTTGTGTTTTCTTTATTTCAAGATTTTCTTTATTTTCTTTTTTCATTTTTCCTCCTACAATTAGTTGATTTTATATTTTCTCATTATTAGTGTTTCTCTTATTTCTGACTTTTGTTTTAATTGTAAATATTCCAAACTTGATGGATATTCAATCAATTCTAAAAATCAAGTTTTATTAGTTATTCTTTTTCTTGTGGTGAAATTTTATTTAATTCAATTTGGATTGTATGAGTTCTTACAGTATCATAAATACCCCATCTAACTATTCCGACAAAAATAAGTATAACTACTAAAATCAATAATACACATATTTTTACTATTTTCTTCTACTCTGCAAATTACTATAATTTATTATGATTATATAATAGATGACAGATAATTTCAAATTTATTATCTGCCACACTTATTGTAAGTTGTCGCTATAATTTCTTATTTTATAATATTTCTTTTTAGAGTTCAAATTATTTTACAAAGAATTTCTTTGCCCATTCTAAAGTTTTTGTACTATTCCCTTCAATTATGTTATCTTCTTTATAAATTGTTTTTGAAAATCTGTCAGCTCTACATTGTGCTTGTTTAGTTGTTTCCGTGTTCTGGTTATTCCAAATCTGTCCTACACTAAGTTTCATTCCAATTTTAACTTTATTTTTCTTTATAATCAAAAATCTAACCTCAACGACAACTTACTATCTTATGTTTTAATTATATTATAAAAGACTAGCAATTTTCAACTTAATTACCTGCCCTATTTATTGTAAGTTGCATTATTATGTAACAAATTTAATATAAATTTATTTAGAATAAATACTAGATGTGGAAACTCCACCATCTACTGTATAAATTCCTCCTGTCACATAGGAAGCTTCCTCACTACTTAAAAAAGCAACTACATTCGCAACTTCATTCGGATTTCCAATTCGTTTGATAGGAATTCTATTTGCGCATTTTATTTTTTGTTCTTCACTTTTAAAACTTGTTTCCAATAATTCTGTTAAAATTGGACCTGGCAAAACGCAATTGACCCTAACTCCTAAATCTGCATATTCTTGTGCTAAACATTTAGTAAACATCACAATTCCTGCTTTCGTTGTACAATATAAAGGTGATGTTAATTCTGGTACTAATCCTAAGCAAGAGGCAATATTTACAATACAACCTTTATTTTCTTTTAATTTATTAATCAAATTTCTTGTAACTTTAAACGTTCCCTTTATATTTACATCAACCATATTATCTATATCTTCATCAGTTGTTTGTTCGATATATTTTTCAAAATATATTCCTGCATTATTAACCAATATATCTACTTTATCTATAAAATTAACAGCTTTTTTTATTTCACTGTCTTTAGTTATATTTACTTTATAATACTCAAATGCAGATTTAGGATCCTTTGTATCAAAAATAATTACTTTAGCTCCTAATTCATTTAATTTATTTGCAATGGCTTCACCAATTCCATTACTTCCACCTGTTACAATAGCTACTTTATTTTTTAAATTCATAACATATCCCTCCATATAAATTACCATCTTATGTTTCGATTATATCATAAAGGACAAGTAACTTTCAATTCAATTACCTGCCCTATTTATTGTAATTTGTATTACTTTCTATTTGTTTTTCTCTTTATAAATAGTAATTTCTTCAACTTTAGTTTCTTCATCTTTACCAAAGATAATCATAAATCCCAATGTATTATTCTTAAAATAAAATGCACATAAAGTTTTTTCACATTATTTTATCCTTTCCAGTTTTTAATTCTTTCCATTGCTTCTATAGTATTATCTCTACTACCAAAAGCAGTTAATCGAAAATATCCCTCTCCATATTTCCCAAATCCACTACCTGGTGTTCCAACAATACTTAGCTCTGTTAAAAGTTTATCGAAAAATTGCCAAGAAGTCATACCTTCTGGTACCTTTAGCCAAACATAAGGAGAATTTACTCCTCCATATACCGTAAATCCTACTTGTTCTAAACCTTTCTTAATTATCTTCGCATTTTCCAAATAAAATCTTATATTTTCCTGAATTTGTGTTTTTCCTTCTATACTATAAGTAGCTTCTGCTGCTCTTTGTATCATATAAGATACACCATTAAATTTTGTGCAAGTTCTACGCTTCCATAATTGATTCAAGCTTACTTCTTCTTTTTCTTGTGTATAGCCTTTTAATGTTTTAGGAATAACTACATAAGCACATCTAACTCCAGTAAATCCAGCGGTTTTAGAATAACTCTTAAATTCTATTGCGACATCTTTTGCCCCTTCTATTTCATAAATACTATGAGGCACATTTTCTTCTGTAATAAATGCTTCATAAGCTGCATCATATAAAAGAATGGTTTCATTTTCTTTAGCATAATCTACCCATTTTTTAAGATCTTGTTTGGTAAGTACTGTCCCTGTTGGGTTATTCGGAAAACATAAATAAATCATATCTACTTTTTCTTTTGGTAATTCTGGTTTAAAATCATTCTTAGCTGTTACTGGAAGATAATAAATTTTTCTTCCTGACATAATATTTGTATCTAAATAAACTGGATATACAGGATCTGTTATTGCCACACGATTATCTGATGCAAAAATATCTACTATATTCCCACAATCACATTTTGCTCCATCTGATACAAATATTTCGTCAGTTTCTATTTCTATATTCCTCTTTTTATAGTCATTTTCTACAATAGCTTTTCTTAGAAATTCATATCCTTGTTCTGGTCCATAGCCTTTAAAACCTTGCTCAGTTCCCATTTCATCTACTGCTTTATGCATTGCTTCTAAACATACTGGTACAATTGGCTTTGTTACATCACCAATTCCTAACTTAATTACTTTTTTATTTGGATTTTCATTTGTATATTTTTCCACCTTTTTAGCAATAGTGGAAAATAAGTAATTTTCTTGTAAATTCAAGAAATTCTCATTAACAAAACTCATATTTCTTCCTCCTTAAGGGATTAGGGGACGTTGTAAAAATCCCTTCTAAAAGGGAAATAGGGACACCCTTTGTTAAAATTCAACATATTGTTTTCTTAGAATTTAAGCATTTTAAGATTTTTCCCAAAATCAAGATAAAGAGTGTCCCTTTTTCCCTGCTAACGGGGATTTTTGCTACGTCCCCCAATCCCTCCTTCAAATACAGTTACTGCTGGTCCTGTCATATAGACATGATTATTCTTATCATTCCATTCGATTTCTAGTGTTCCACCGAAGTAATTCTACTTTGGTTTTTCGGTTGGTTAATCCTTTTAGATGACATGCAACTGCTGTTGCACATGCTCCTGTTCCACAAGCTAAGGTTTCACCAGATCCTCTCTCCCAAACTCTCATTTTTATGTGTGATTGGTCTTTTATTTCTACAAATTCTACATTGGTTTTGTTTGGAAAGGCAGATGCAATTTCTAAAATTTCTCCATATTTTTCAACAGCAAAGTTTTCAACATCTTGAACAATTGTGACAGCATGTGGATTTCCCATAGAAACACATGTAAAAATAAATTCTTTGTCAATTGCTTTTATTTTTAAGTTTGTTACTGGCTCTTCTATTGCCATTACTGGTATGTTTTCTGGTGCTAAAATAGGCTCTCCCATGTCCACTTTTACTGTTTCAACTTCTCCTTCTTTCACATTTAATTGTAATATTTTGATTCCTGCTAATGTTTCAATAGTTAATGTTGTTTTATCAGTCATTCCTTTGTCATAAACAAATTTTCCAACACAACGAATTCCATTTCCACACATCTCTGCTTGGCTTCCATCACTATTGAACATCTTCATTTTAAAGTCTGCTATTTCGCTTTTTTCTATTAAAATTAATCCATCTGATCCAATGCCAAAGTGTCTGTCACTTACAAATTGAGCTAGAGATGATTCGTTTTCTATGGTTTGGTGGATAGCATCCATATACACATAATCATTCCCTAGCCCTTGCATTTTTGTAAATTTAATCATTTTTATCGTCCCTTTCTAAAAAAGGTTTTTAGAAAATAAAATATATTTATATTTTATTATGGTTATTTTAGCATAATGCTTTTTTTTTGTAAAGATTTTATCTTACACTTTTGTTGAATTCGTACTATATTATGAAATCGAAATGTGTCGAATCTTAATTTTTTATGAATTCTATTTCCTTGTTTCTTTATTTGTTATATAATTAAATAAAAAGCGAGGTTGTTATGAAAATATTAAAGAAAATATTAATTGTATTATTAATTTTATTTGTTGTCTTACTTAGTATTGCCTTTATTATCGGTTTTAGCTATTATTCCAATGCATTAAAAGAAAAACCATTAATTACTAGAGTTGAAGAAATAACTAGTAAAGAAAATTATACTTTTTTTGAGGACTTACCTAAAAACTATATCAATGCTGTTATTGCTGTAGAAGATCATCGATATTATACACATGGCGCTATTGATCCAATTGGTATTGCTAGAGCTTTCTATACCAATATTCGTGATGGTGAATTTGATGAAGGTGGTAGCACTATTACGCAACAAGTAGCTAAAAATGTTGTTTTTAATCAAGATAAAAATATGATTAGAAAATTGGGAGAAATTTTTGCTGCTTATGATTTAGAAAAAAATTATAGTAAAGATGAAATTTTCGCTCTCTATGTAAATTCTTCTTACTTTGGAGATGGCTATTATTCTATTTACGAAGCAAGTAAACGGTTATTATCAAAAAGAACCTAAAGACTTGAATTTATCTGAGGCTAGTATGTTAGCTGGTGTTCCTAATGCTCCTTCTGTTTATGCCCCAACAGTTAATCCAGATTTAGCTAAAAAACGTCAAAAACACGTTTTAAACAAAATGGTTCAATATGGCTATATAACCCTAGAAGAAGCTAACAGTGTCAAATAATATTTGATGAGATAAAGTATAAATTTATTGCTTTATCTCATTTTTTTGTCTCTTTTTCATATAGTTAAAAGAGGAAAGGAGAAAATTAATTATGAAAATAATTGTTTTACACCGAAAGTTTTTGTTTTGTATATTATTTTTGTTCCTATTTCTTTTTTCTTTGTTTTTTTCTTTTTATTCACCATTTTCTCTTGCCATTGAACTTTCTACAAATAGTGCTTTAGATGATTCTTTCAGAGAAAAAATTGCAAATTTAGCGAAATCACAAGAAAAAATTGCTTATCTTACTTTTGATGATGGTCCTACTTTAAAGGCTACTGCTAAGATTTTAGACATCCTAAAAGAAGAAAATGTAAAGGCCACTTTTTTTGTTGTTGGAAAACATGTCAAAGAACATCCTGAACTTACGAAAAGAGCTTATGAAGAAGGACACTACATAGCAAATCATGGTTATTATCATGACAATCACAAACTATATAAAAGCCCTGATAGTTTCTTGTCTGAGGTTAAAAATACGGATCTTGAAATTGGAAATGCTATCGGTATTGAAAATTATTGTTCTCATATTTTTCGTTTTCCCAATGGTTATATGTCCTCTTCTTACAAATCTCAAAAAAAACAGGCTATCAAACTTCTTTCTTCTATTCATTATACTTATGTAGATTGGAATTGCTTAAATCATGATTCTGTCAAAAAATATAGCCATTCTCAGTTATTAAAAAATTTAAAAAAGTCTTCAAAAAATAAAGGAACTTTAATTATTTTAATGCATGATACTTCTGATGTAAACGATACTCCTTCTATTTTAAAAGATTCTATTTCTTACCTAAAAGAACAAGGTTATAAATTTAGAACTTTCTACGACTAAGGGACTAGGGGACGTAGCAAAAATCCCTCCTAAAGGGGAAAAAGGGACACTCTT
>CAMXLV010000084.1 GCA_947244675.1 uncultured Clostridium sp.
ATAAAATTTTAGAGAATATATAAGGAAGAGTAGAAAGATGGCAAATTAGAATAATGAAAAGAAAAAAGTAAATCCGTGAAATGCTTGACAAATAAGGATGAATCAGATAAAATAAAAAAATAGGAGGAATGGAAAAATGGAATTAAAAGGAAGTAAAACAGAACAAAACCTAATGGAGGCATTTGCTGGAGAATCACAAGCAAGAAACAAATATACGTACTTTGCTAGCAAAGCCAAAAAAGAAGGATATGAGCAAATAGCTGCCATATTTCAAGAGACGGCAGACAATGAAAAAGAACATGCCAAAATATGGTTCAAATTATTGCAAGGTGGAGAAATAAAAGGAACAGCAGAAAACTTACAAGCAGCAGCAGCAGGAGAAAACTATGAATGGACAGATATGTATGATAGAATGGCAAAAGAAGCTAAAGAAGAAGGATTTGATCATATTGCATATCTATTCTCAGAAGTTGCTAAAATAGAAAAAGAGCATGAAGAAAGATATAAAAAATTATTAGAAAATGTAGAAAATGGATTAGTATTTAGCCGTGATGGAGATAAAATTTGGAAATGTAGAAACTGTGGACACATTGTAATTGGAAAACAAGCTCCAGAAATTTGTCCAGTATGTAGCCATCCAAAAGCTTATTTTGAAATAAAAGCACAAAATTATTAAAAGTCCAATTAGGGACAGCTCTTAAAAGACATTTTCGTCCTTAAATGGCGAAAATGTCTTTTAAGAGTTTGTGCTTAATTAAGTAAAAGAGAGGTAAAGAAATGCCAAAGTTTTTTGTAGAAGAAAAAGCCATAAAGAATAATCAAATTAAGATTGAAGGCGAAGATGTAAATCACATAAAAAACGTATTAAGAAAAAAAATAGGAGACAAAATTACAATTGGGAGTAAAAAAAGTGAATTTGACTATTTATGTGAAATAGAAAAAATAGAAGAAAATAGTATTTTAGCAAATATTATAGAGCAACAGGTTGGAAAAGCAGAATCTAACATAAAAATAACCATTATGCAAGGACTTCCTAAGGCTGATAAAATGGAACTTATCATCCAGAAATCAGTAGAGCTAGGCGTTTATGATATCATTCCTGTAGAAATGAAAAGATGTGTAGTTAAGTTAAATGAAAAAGATAGAAAAAAGAAAATAGAGAGATGGCAAAAAATAGCAGAAGTAGCAAGTAAACAAAGTGAAAGAAATCGAGTTCCTATCATTCATAATGTGATTTCTATTAAAAATATTTGTAATTTATACCAAGAATATGATATAGTAATAGTAGCATATGAAAAAGAAAGAGAAAATAAACTAAAGTATGAATTAAAAAAATTAAAAGAAACTGCTAAAAAAGACTTGAAAATTGCTATTCTGATAGGACCAGAGGGAGGCATAGAAGAAGAAGAGTTAAAAACTTTAGAAAAAGACAAAATAGCAGTAGTAACGCTGGGAAATAGAATTTTAAGAACAGAAACAGTGGCAATGCATATGATAAGTATTATTTTATATGAATTAGAAGAAGACACAAATTAAACACAAAAAGGGAAGGAAGGAAAAAGATGGCAAAAAAGAAAAAAGCAAAGAAAAAGGCAAAAATGAGAGAAAAAGAAACAAAAGTAAGTGAAGTAGTAGCAGAAAAGAAAGAAACAACAGAAGAAACCAAAAAGCAAGAAGAGATAATAACATTAGATCAGAAAAGTCAAGAAGAAAAAATGCTAAAAGAAGTTTCGCAAGAAAACTTAAAAAAGATTTTTAAAAATATCATATATGCAGTTGGTATTATGATTTACTTTATAATACTAAATTTAGCCTATAATGCTATGAAACAAGAAAGACTAATAGAAGATATCAAAGTATTTGCAGGAGCTTTTTTAGTAGTTGGAATGCTACTTTTAGAAAGAGCTTACCAAAAAGATGATGAAAGTATAGCACTAACAGGAATAGAATTTTTAGTTCTTTCTTTACATAGTTTATCCATTATGCATGTTATCACCTTGTTCCAATATGATTTTAGATTTTATCTATTAACGTCTTCTTACTTAATAGCAATTTATTATGTCTTAAAAGCCATTATATTGTATACAAAGGCAAGAAAAGATTACCTAAAGAGCTTAAGTGACATTTCCGAAATAGTCAAAAAAGAAGAACCAAGTAAAAAAGAAGCTAAAAAAAGAATTGAAGAGGAAGTAGGACAAAAAAATGATTAAAAGTATGACAGGATATGGCAAAGCCAGTCTAGTTAAAAATAATAGAGAATACCAAATAGAAATAAAAAGTGTTAATCATAGATATTTAGATGTATCAGTAAAAATGCCAAGAGTATTGAGTTATTTAGAAGAAATTGTTAAAAAAGAAATAGGAGAGCAAGTAAAAAGAGGAAAAATAGATATTTTTATTACTTTTCAAAATAACTCAGAAGTAGGAAAAAAAGTAAAAATCAATACAGAGATCGCTAAAATTTATATTAATGAATTAAAAAATTTAGCCAAACAAGAAGGAATTTTGGATAATATTGAAGTAACAGAAATAGCCAAATATCCAGATGTATTAGTCATTAAAAACGAAGAAGATGATGAAAATATCAAAGAAGAATTATTAGAAGTAACAAAAAAAGCAGTAAAAAGCTTAGTGCAAATGAGAGAAATAGAAGGACATAAAATAGAAGAAGACTTAAAAGAGAGAATTAAGCAAATACAAGAAAAAGTACAAGAAATATCTTTACTTTCTACTGGACTTATTGAAGAATATGTAGTAAAATTAGAAGGAAGAATCAAAGAACTATTAAAAGAGCAAGAAATAGACCAAGTAAGATTAGCACAAGAAGTGGTAATTTTTGCAGATAAATGCTCAGTAGAAGAAGAAGTTACTAGGCTAAAGAGTCATATATCCCAATTTGAAAATCTCTTAAAAGATACAAACAACGTAGCTATTGGAAAAAAGTTAGACTTTATCATACAAGAAATGAACCGTGAAACTAACACAATTGGATCTAAAGCCAATCATTTAGAAATTACAAACCATGTTATAGACATAAAAACAGAATTAGAAAACATAAGAGAGCAAATTCAAAATATTGAATAGGAGGAAAAATAATGCAATTAGTAAATATAGGATTTGGAAATATTGTATCATCTGAGAGAATCGTAGCCATTGTAAGCCCAGAATCAGCACCAATTAAAAGAATGGTACAAGAAGCAAAAGACAATAAAACAGCAGTAGATGCAACTTATGGAAGAAGAACAAGAGCGGTTTTAATTATGGATTCAGGACATATCATTCTATCTGCTGTTCAACCAGAAACAGTAGGTGGAAGAATTGATAAAACTATGTCACAAGAAAAGGAGGATAATTAAAATGATAGTAAAGCCAACCGTTGGAGAACTATTAACTAAAGCACAAAACAGATATGAATTAGTTATTGCAACAGCAAGAAGAGCAAGACAAATAGCAGCAGGAGATGAAGCCAAAACAAAAGTAAAAGAAGAATCACCAGTTACCTTAGCTGCTAATGAAATAGCAGAAGGGAAGGTAAATATATGTTAGTTATACTATCTGGTGTAGCAGGAGCAGGAAAAGATACCATAAAAAAAGAACTAATTAAAAGAATGGAAAATGTAGAATCTTTGCCATCTTATACTTCTAGACCCAAAAGAGAAGGAGATATAGAAGGACAAACCTATAACTTTGTTAGTAGAGAAGAATTTGAAGAAATGGTGAAAAACAAAGAATTTTATGAATATGACATTCATCACAATCAATATTATGGAACATCTAGAAAATTATTAAACGAAAAAATAAAAGGTGGAAAAATAATCGTAAAGGATATTGATGTAAATGGAACAGAACATTTAAAAGAACTACTAAAAGAAGATACAAAAGTAGTAACCATTTTTTTAAGAGTACCAAAAGAAGAGCTAAAAAGACGTTTAGAAGAAAGAATAGACAAGCCAAGTCCAGCAGAAGTAATTTTAAGACTAAATCGATTTGACTATGAAGAATCCAGAATTAATTTGTATGACTATGTTTTAAAAAATGATGACTTAGAAAAAGCTGTACAAATTATTAAAGCTATTATAGAAAATGAACAAAAAAGCCAATAATTGAAAAATTTTGGCTTTTAAGATTATCTGTTATTTGAAAATGAAAGGGAAGAAAAATGAAAGAGAGATCTTTTCATGTACTAATAAAAGAAATTTGTGAAGAAATGGATATTCAAGTAGAAAAACTGTCTTTTCAATGGATTTTACAATTAACAAAGCAAGGACAAGTAAGACATATAACCAATTATCTTTTTGATAACAATTCACAAGCAACAGGGGTTATTGTTGCCGATAAATATGCTACTTATGAAGTATTAAAATCACAAAATATACCAGTTATTAAACATACCATGATATTTAATCCTACTATATGGAAACAATATATACCAGAAGAAGGAAATGGAAAGATTATGGAAGAGGAATTGATAAAATACAAAAAATTAGTAGTAAAGCCAAATTGTGATTGTGAAGGAAGAGGGATTTTGCTTTGTTACACATTAGAAGAAACCAAAAGAGCAATCGAAGATTTGTTTGATAAAAATTATACATCAGTTAGTATTTGTCCTTATTATGAGATCAAAACAGAATATCGAGCTATTTATTTAGAAGGAGAAATACTGTTAATCTATGGAAAAGAAAAACCATTTGTGATAGGAGATGGAAGAAGAACATTAGGAGAATTAATAGAAAAGCTTACTTTATTAAACAAAGAAATGGAATTAGAATTAAATAAAATACCAAAAAAAGGAGAAAAGATAGAAATTTCATGGAAACATAACTTGAGTGGAGGGGCAACAGCTACAATATTACCAAAAAACGAATTATATCAAGAAATTGAAAAATTAGCGATACAAGCAGGAAAAGCAATGAATATCAATTTTGCTAGTATAGATATCATCCAAACAGTTGATAATCAGTTATATGTAATTGAAATAAATGCAGGTGTTTGTATGGATATTTTTAGCAAAACAGTAGAAGGTGGAAGAGAAAGAGCAAAAGAAATCTACCAGAAGGCAATTCAAGCAATGTTTAAAGAATAGCAAAAAAACGAAAAGGAGAAACGATGATAGCAGAAGTAATTATAAATAGAACTGCCAAACAATTAAATAGAACTTTTGATTATCATGTCCCTAAAAGTTTAGAGGGACTTATTTTCGTTGGAAGCAAAATTTTAGTTCCATTTGGCAAAAGTGAAAAATTAGAAGAAGCTTTTGTGGTAGGAATAAAAGAGAAAACAAACTATCCAGATAAAATAAAAGAAATATCACAATTAGAAGAACAATTAAAAGATGAAAGAATAGCTTTAGCTAAATGGATGGCAAAACGATATTTTTGTAATATGTCAGATTGTATTAAACTAATGTTAACACCAGGAACCAGAACTAAAAATAAAGAAAAGAGAATGCAAGACAAAACAATAAATGCTGTTTATTTGAGAAAAAAGATAGAAGAAATTGAATTAGAAATAGAAATTGGAAACATAAAATCCGATAAACATAAAAAAATAATCTATTTTGTCAAAAATAATGAAGGAGTAACCATACCTGAAATAGAAATGTTTACAAATGGTTCAAGATCAATGGTAAATACTTTAATTAAAAATGGTTATTTGGAAGTAGTAGAACAAAAAATTAAGAGAGATCCTTTATTAGAAAAAAATAGTAATAAAATTAAACAAATAGAAAAAGCACAAAAACTAGTATTAACACAAGAACAAAAAGAGGCATACCAGAAAATAGAAAATAAAATGCAAGAAAAAGCTTACCAAGTTTTTTTATTGCATGGTGTAACTGGTTCACGGAAAAACCGAAATTTATTTACAACTAATACGGAAAAGCATTAGAACAAGAGAAAACAGCTATTTTATTGGTGCCAGAAATATCATTAACGCCACAAATGTTAGATCGATTTATTGCTAGATTTGGCAAAGAAAAACTTGCTGTGTTACATAGCAAACTTTCCATAGGAGAAAGACATGATGAATGGGAAAGAATAAAAGAGGGAAAAGCAAATATTGTAATTGGTGCTAGATCTGCTATTTTTGCTCCTATGGAAAATTTAGGAATTATTATAATTGATGAAGAACATGATAGTTCTTATAAGTCAGAAGCAAATCCAAAATATGATGCTAAAGAAGTAGCTAAAAAAATTGCAAAATACCAAAAATGCCCATTAGTATTAGGAAGTGCTACACCAGATTTGAAATCTTATTATAAAGCCAAAAATGAAAACCAAATAGAGTTATTAACATTAACCAAAAGAGCCAATCAATCTGCTATGCCTGAGGTAGAAGTAGTAGATTTAAAACAAGAATTAGCGCAAGGCAATCGTTCAATGTTAAGTATGGATTTATATACAGCTATTGAAAAGAATTTAAAGGAAAAAAGACAGACAATTTTATTTTTAAATCGAAGAGGTTATTCAACTTTTATTATGTGTAGAAATTGTGGATACACAGTAAATTGCAAAAACTGTAATATTAGTATGACTTATCATCGTTATGAGAAGAAACTAAAATGTCATTATTGTGGCTATGAAGAAGAAGTGGTAACCATTTGCCCAGAATGTCATAGTGATAAAATCCGTTACTTTGGAACAGGAACTCAAAAATTAGAGCAAGAGATTCAAAAACAGTTTCCAGAGGCAACAACTATTAGAATGGATGTAGATACTGTAACTAAGAAAAATTCACATGAAGAAATTTTAAATCAATTTAAAAATGAAAATATAGACATATTAATTGGAACACAAATGGTAGTAAAAGGACATCATTTTCCAAAGGTTACTTTAGTAGGTGTCATAGCAGCAGATAGTTCTTTAAATATAGATGATTATAGAGCAAATGAAAGAACCTTTCAAATATTAACACAAGTAGCAGGAAGAGCAGGAAGAGAGAATTTACCACGGAAAAGTAATTATACAAAGCTATAACCCAGAAAATTTTAGTATCCAATGTGCAAAAAAACAAGATTATATATCTTTTTATGAAACAGAAATAGCATTACGAAAACAGTTGAAATATCCACCATTTTGCGATATAATAGTAATAAGTTTTACTAGTTTAGAAGAAAAAGAAATACAAATGTTAAGTAAGTGGGTTTATGAATATTTAAAAAAAGAATTCAAAGAAGAATCCTTTAAAATTTTTAAACCAATGCCATCACCAATTGATAAAATACAAAATAAAATACGTTACAGAATTATCATAAAAGGAAGTATGACAGAAAAAGCAAATGAAATATTAAATCAATGTATGAAAGAAGTTTATAATAAAAATATAAAATCAACTAGAATAATGATAGATGTTAATCCCAATAATATGATGTAGGTAGTTTCTTCAAAATGAGATTAGAAAAAGAAGCAAAGGAGTAAGAAAAATGGCGATTAGGAATTTAAGATTAGAAAGAGATGAAATTTTAAAAAAGAAATCAAGAGAAGTAGAAGAAATTGATGAAAAAATACAGATTTTAATAGATGATATGATCGAAACAATGCATAAGTATAATGGAGTAGGCTTGGCTGCTGTCCAAGTAGGCGTTTTAAAACAAGTGATTGTAATTGATCTTTATGATGATAAAGGTCCAATTGTATTAATTAATCCAGTTATACTTAAAACCAAAGGAGAAAGAGAAATAGATGAAGGCTGTCTTAGCTTTCCTAATCAATTTGCTAAAGTTATAAGACCAGAAGAAGTTGTAGCAGAGTATACGAATAGAGAAGGAAAAAGAATGAGAGTAAAGGCGAAAGAATTATTAGCACAAGCTATTTGCCATGAAGTAGATCACTTAAATGGAGAAGTATTTATGGATAAAATAATACCAGGAACTTTAGAATATATAGAGCCAGAGAAGTAGGAATATAAACTGGAAAGTGGTGAGAAATAATGCCAGAAATAGAAAAAAAGTATATTTTACTTAGAAAAGATGGTTATGGTGTAAAGGAAGCAGGAGAAAAGCTTGGTAAAAATAAAAATTGGGCTTGTATAGAAGAAAAAAAAGTCAAAAAATTAGGATTATTAA
>CAMXLV010000085.1 GCA_947244675.1 uncultured Clostridium sp.
GAGTCAGCGCACCTACAGAGATAAAGTCTACACCTTGGAAACAATAGTGAATATGATTCTTATGAAGCACAAGATATGGCAGATAGCCAAAGTATGTATCGCACATTAGAAGAAAAAATTATTCCAATTTATTATGAAAAAGATAAAAATGGGTTATCTAAAAAGTGGATAGAATTGATGAAAAATTCAATTATTACAACAGGTGGAAAATATAGTACAGCAAGAATGTTAGTAGATTATACAGAGCAATTATATGTACCTCTTTGTAATTTAACCAAAAAATATTATAGAGATGTTGATAATGTAGCAGCTTATAATTCATGGAAAAAAGATTTATATATGAATTGGAAAGATATTAAAATTACACAGGTAAACAATTTAGATAATATTACAATTGATGCAGGAAACAATATTGAAGTTGCTTGTGAAGTAGAATTGCCAAATATCCAAGCAGAAAATATTACAGTAGAAGTATACTATGGAAAAATATTAGAGAATGGCGTTGTAGAGGATATTAATATTATGCCTATGCAATTACAAGACCAAGATGAGGAACAAAGAAAATATTATTTTACAGCTAAAATAGAATTGACAACAGGTGGAAATTATGGTTATACTTTTAGAGTTATGCCAAAACATGAAATGCTATTAGAAGCGGCAAATTTAGATTTAGTTAAGAAAAAAATCCAACCTAGGTAAAGAGTTGGATTTTTTTGTATAACTTTTGGATTCACTTTAATACTGGGGGATAATTATTTTTTGACTAATTAGATTATAAAGTGGCTCCTAAAATTAAAATTCCTAAATTGTCTTGATACATTTCATTGAACTGGGAAAGTGGTAAAGGATTTTTACCTAGTCCTGCTTCAATGGTGTAACCGAGGGCGGTAGTAAGTTTGAATGAACCAATCTTTATATCCGTGCAAAGCTTGAATTGTAAGGTGTTTCTGCTAAAGTGTAACCACTGGAGTTAGCAAATTGTTGACCAATTTCAAGGCTTTTAGGTGGTATGAAATCTTGAAATTGCCAATAAATTTCTTTTCCTTGTGTATGATAACTTATGACTAGTCGAAAGTTATGGGATAGTGTGAAGTTATAAATTGCTAAGGCTTCTGGCTCTGTTAATGGCCCATAACCTACAAAGTCTCTAGGGCTTGGTCTTGTAAATCCTTGTGAATATTTTATTTCTTTTGCTTTTTCCCATTCAGCAGGAAATTGTAAGTTTAAATCCACACCTGTGAGGTTTACTAACTTCCATATAAGAAAAATATAATTAGGAAATATAAAAATATTTACAGTAGCAAGATATTTGTTTTTTACAAAAAGGGAAAAGCATGATACAATATAAAAGTAAAAAACTTCGTAAAGTGGAAAACCAAAAAAAGTAGTAAAACAATATGATTATTTATTGCGAGGATTGATTTATTATAAACATTGTCGGCTGGCAAATGCAAATTGTGTTAAAAGTAAATCATCATAGTAATAGCCCCAAAATTCCATACATTGTAGATACAGGTTATCAAGTTTGTTAACGAAAGAAATAAATTAACAAATGAAAGAAGTTGATAAATCTTACTTGTTTAGGCTAATTGATAAAATTGAAATAGACAAGGATAAAAATGGTTTTATTTCATTCAACTTTGCATCACTAAATACAATAAATGAAAACATAGACGAATTTATTAAACTAGAAGAAATTTTAGAAGGTAAAAAATTGATTAGTAATTAACTTTGTGATAATATGATAAAAAGTAAAAAATAAGAGGTGTAAATGATGAGTAAAATAAAAAACAAACATCAAAAACTTTGGAAACTTACGGTTTCAATCACATTATTAATTTGTATTATTGCCATAGGATACATAAGTCAAAATGTACAAAATATAAATACTAATAGTACAGAAAATATAATTTCAAATATAAAAACAAGTTTTGATTTATCCACTATTCCAGAGTATACATCGATACCACATCTAGAAATAAACAACAATATACCATATTTTACGGAAGAAGATTATACAACTAAAGCCTTTGAAAATTATAGTGACTGGGATGAATTTGGTAGAAGTGGGGTTGCATATGCTAATATATGTAAAGAAATAATGCCAAAAGAAAATGAAAAACGAGGAGAAATAGCAAATATAAAAGACTTATCAGGATGGGTGCAAAAAAGATATGACAATCTAATTAAAGACAAATATTTATATAACAGATGCCATTTAATTGGTTGGCAACTTGCTGGAGAAAACGACAATAAACAAAATTTAATAACAGGAACAAGATATTTAAATATTGAAGGAATGTTACCTTTTGAAAATCAAATAGCGGAATATATTGATAAAAATGAAAATAATCATGTTTTATATAGAGTAACACCTATTTATAAAGGAAGCAATTTATTGGCAAGTGGAGTACAGATGGAAAGTTGGTCTATTGAAGATAATGGAAAAGGAATTCATTTTAATGTGTATTGTTATAATGTGCAACCAGGAATAGTAATTGATTATGCAACAGGAGAAAGTCATGCAGAGTAAAAATTTATAAAAACTATTGTAAATTTATGTAAAATAATATATAATCACTCTTAGTTTAGTTCTAACTACTATTTATCAATAGTAGATTTCCAATTAGTAAAAAATGAAACAAAGGAGTGATGGTTATTGAATTTAGACTTAGTAAATAGTATTTTTAACAACTTAAAGGAGAATAAATTTGTGCAAAATTTTATAAATGAACTTTCAAATTATTTGGAAAATAATTTAGGTAGTACCACTAAGATATATAATGATGACAATAAATGGAACGACTTAAGCTTAGATGAAGATTTAACACTATATGATGAAAAAATAGTTGTAAAATTTAGAGATAAAATGTTTAGCCAAAGAAGTAAAATATTACAGAATTATGCTAAAGACACAAAAGAAAAAGGAGAAATGTTCTATATATATGATATATCTACAAATCAAAATAATGCATACAACTTATCTTATTGCGATATAAATAGAAGTCATGAAGTGCTTACAAAGTTAGTAGAAGAATTACCAGTTGGAAGTAAATTGGGTAGTGTTTTAAGGAAAAAAGGTGAAGATTTCATATTAGATGTAGAGGCTACGAAAGAAGTTAGTAAAGAAATAAATAGTATGATTAAAGAAAAAATAAAAGAACAAAATCGATATCTAGAAAGTAAAAGAATTGATGGACATATTTATGAAGTAGGCGAAAAGTATTTAGGAAGAATATGGTTATATGACCTAAATAATGTCTCAGGTGGTGGAATAGAAGGAGTTGAAGAAATAAAATTTCCCAAAGATTTATATGAAACTGCAAAAGAAGGAGATTTATTTGTATATGAAAATGGAGAATATAAAAAGCATGAATAATAAATTAAATATTGATTTTTTAAGTTATCAATTATAAAGAGATTCTATTAAAAAGTTTAAAAGAGGGGGATATAAAAATGATAGACTTACATTTGCATACAAATCATTCAGATGGAACTGATTCTGTAAAAAAGCTATTAGAAAATGCAGAACAGCAGAAACTTGAGATAATTTCGATTACTGATTATGATTGTGTAGGAGCATATTATGAGTTGGAAGAACATCCAGAGATCAGAAAAAAGTTTAGTGGAGAAATAATTATTGGTGCAGAAATAAAAAGTATTTTTGAGGATACTAATATAGAAATTTTAGCTTATGGAATTGATTATAAAGATATAGATATAAAAAAAGAAGATAAAATGCAAGTTCAAAATGATATTTTAAAACATTTTATAAATGTTGCAAAAAGTCTTGGAATTATCGTAGATGAAAATATAAGAGTAGATATAACAGATCCAAATAAAATATATGCATGTTGGGTATTTTGTGATAACATCTTAAAATATAAAGAAAATGATAAGACATTGAATAAGTTAGGGGAAATTAATAGATCTACTTTTTATAAAAAACATGAAGGAAATAAGAATAGTCCTTTTTATTATAATACTTCAAAATATTATGATGATTGCCAAACTCTAATAAATAAAATACATAAAGCTGGTGGATTAGCATTTTTAGCACATGGACTAATATATTCATTTAATAATAATAGATACACTGTAGAAAAAATATTAAGAACAACAAATATTGATGGATTAGAATGTATACATCCATTATTTAATCAGGAAGAAATGGAATTTATGATGAATTTGTGTAAAAAATATAATAGATTTATTTCAGGAGGTTCTGACTATCATGCCAAAAATAAGCCTACAACTTTTATGGGAACAGGTATAAATAATAATATAGCTATTCAAAAAGATTTGATAAAAGATTGGATAAATAAGGTAAAAAAATGGCAGAATTAAATCATGAAAAGAATGTGTAATGCTTAAAAATATTATAAAATCTAAGTCTGCTATGAAAATAGAGAATTCTGTTGAGAAAAATGTCATTTTATGATATAAAATATACTAGACTTATTATAAAATTTAGGAGTGAATAAAATGGCAAATAAATTAGAGTTAACATGGGTGGGAAAAAACGAAAAAGAAAATATAGAACCAAGGATTTTAATAGAAGATAAGGAAAAATCTTATGGATATAATAATACAGGTAATATGTTAATACATGGAGATAATTTACTTGCATTAAAAGCATTAGAAAATAAGTTCAGTGGAAAAATTAAGTGTATATATATTGATCCACCTTATAATACTGGAAATTGTTTTGATTCATATGATGATGGAGTAGAACATTCAATATGGCTAAATTTAATGTCTAAAAGATTGAATATAATGAGAAAATTATTAAGTGATTCAGGAATAATTTGTGTACAAATAGACCATTCTCCCAATTCAGTAACATCACAATCACCAGAAATGGGATATTTACAAGTATTAATGGATGAAATTTTTGGTAGAAAAAATTACATTACTAATTTAATATGGAAAAAGAAAGGTAATGCAAGTAACACAGCAATAACAGTAGGAACAATAACAGAATCAATATTTGTATATGCAAAGGATAAAAGTAAAGCTATTATAAATAAGGAAGTTTTTAATAAGCAATATAAATACAGTGATGAGATAGGAAATTATAATTTAAATACATTTTTAAAAACTGATAGTGGCGAATATAAAAGAGAAACCATGAAATTTGAAATAGAAGATACGAATACAGGAAAAAAATATTTACCACCAGAGGGTAAAAGATGGACATATGGAAAAGAAAGCATTGACAGATTTAGCAAAGAAGGGATGTTGGTATTTAAGAATAATAGAGTATATGTTAAAGAATATGAAAAAGACGAGAACACAAAACTATATAAAAATTTATTATTAGAACATGGTTCATTAAAAAGTGCCAAGGATGAATTAAAAGCATTGGGATTTCCTAGAGAAGGATTTGCGACACCTAAACCAGAAATATTAATTCAAGAAATATTAAAAATGTTTACTAATGAAAATGATATTGTTTTAGATTCATTTTTGGGAAGTGGAACAACTTTAGCTGTTTCCATGAAAATGAAAAGAAGAGGTATTGGAATAGAGATTGGAGAACATTGCTATACATACTGCAGAGATAGATTAAACAAAGTTATTGATGGCGAACAAGGTGGGATTAGTAAAAATTGCAAATGGAAACGGAGGAAGTGGATATAAATTCTATGAATTAGCTCCATCCTTAATAAATATAGATTCATTTGGAGAACCAATTATAAATAAAGAGTACAATGCAGAAATGTTAGCTTCTGCGGTTGCTTTACATGAAGGGTTCAAATATAATCCATCGAAAGAACAATTTTGGAAACAATCTGTAGGTAATGAAAATAGTTACTTATATGTAACTACAAAATTTCTAGCTAAAAATGAGATAAATAAGATAAAAGAAGAAATAAAAGATACAGAATATCTTGTGATTGCATGTACAGCATATGATAAAGAAATAGATGGACTATACAAAAATATAAAAATAAAAAAAATTCCAGAAATGTTATTATCAAAATGTGAATTCGGAAAGGATAATTATAACTTAAATATAATAAATCCACCTGAATATGAGGAGGAATTTGAAGATGATGAATAATATGAATTTTATGCAATATACAACTAATTATATTTCTGGAGTAATGTCATTAAGAAATCCTCAAGAAAAATCATTAAAAATATTAGAAGATATAATGAATGCTACAAACTTAGTTGATAATAGAAATATAGAAGAAACATTAAAAATAATACATGATAAATATTCAATATGTACTGATTTTGAAAGAGATTTTATTTCTTTAACATTTGCTTTAGCAACAGGAGTTGGAAAAACGAGACTAATGGGAGCATTTATAACTTATTTATATACTAATTATGGTATAAAAAATTTTCTTATAGTAGCACCAGGAACAACAATATATGAGAAACTTAAAGTTGATCTAGGTAATCCAGATAGTCCTAAATATGTATTTAAAGGGCTTGGATGCTTTAGTAATCCACCTAAAGTAATTGCAAATGATGATTATGCAAATAAAAATATATCTTTGTTTGAGTCAGAAGTGCATATATATGTTTATAATATTGGAAAATTTGATAAAGACAATACAAAAATGAAATCTTTTAATGAATATTTAGGAATGTCTTTTTATGATAAACTTGCTAATATGGAAGACCTAGTTATAATTATGGATGAATCGCATCATTATAGAGCAGATAAAGGAATGGAAACACTAAATAAATTAAAACCTGTGCTAGGATTAGAATTAACAGCAACACCAATAGCAAGCATAAAAAATAAGCAAGTACCTTTTAAAAATGTGGTATATGAATATCCTCTATCAGAAGCTATAAAAGATGGATATACAAGAGTACCATTTGCAGTTACAAGAACAGATATAGATTTTTATCATTTTGGAGATGAACAATTAGATAAGTTAATGTTAAATGACGGAATAAAATGTCATGAAATGATAAAAAATAAACTTGCATTTTATTCAAAAACAAATAATAAATCATTAGTTAAACCATTTATGCTAATAGTATGTAAAGATACTGAGCATGCAAAAACAATAGAAGAATATGTAAAATCTGATGAATTTAAAAATGGAAAATATAAATATAAAACAATAAAAATAGAATCAAAGATGTCAGGAGTGGAAACAGAAAAGAATACTAAATTATTATTAGAGGTAGAAAGAGTAGATAATCCAGTAGAAATAGTAATACATGTTAATATGTTAAAAGAAGGTTGGGATGTTAATAATTTATATACTATTGTTCCATTAAGGACTGCAAGTTCAAAGATATTGAGAGAACAGATGGTAGGTAGAGGAATGAGATTGCCATATGGAGAAAGGACAGGAAATAAAGAAATTGACTCTGTAATGTTAACAGCACATGACAAATTTCAAGAGATACTTGAAGAAGCACAAAAAGGAAATTCAATATTCAAATTAGGAAATGTTATTAAAGCAGAACAAGTAGGAGATGAAGAAAATACATATACACAATTGGCATTAGATTTAACAGAAGAACAAGATGAATTAAACAAATTATTGCAAGTTAAAGAAGATGATAAAAAATCTAATTTCTCAAATAGTATAAAGAACCTTGTTAAAAAAAAGGTTACAGGGTATGTATGTAACAATGAAAATAAAATGACGAAAGAGAATAAAGAGACAATAAAAAAACAAATAGAAGAAGAGATAAAAAATGATGAAGATTTAGGTAGAATTTTTGAAGAAAATAGAAATCCAATAGAAAGTTGGATGAATAAGGCTATTGAAAAGATAGAAAAAGAATCAAGTAACAAATTTATTTTAATACCTAAAATAAAAACAGAAAGAGAAGAGGGAGAGTATTATTTTGATGACTTTGATATAGATACATCAAAATTTAATCAAAAAC
>CAMXLV010000086.1 GCA_947244675.1 uncultured Clostridium sp.
TCTGTAATTTCTGGCAAAATTTCTACAGAGGCAAAAGAGGTATGTCTTCTCCCTCCACTGTCAAATGGAGATATTCTAACTAAACGATGTACTCCCATCTCTGATTTCATATATCCATAGGCATTTTGCCCTATTATTTCAAAAGTTACACTTTTTAATCCTGCTTCGTCTCCTTCTAAGTAATCTAATTCTTTTACTTCATAATTATTTTTACTCCCCCATCTTGTATACATTCGATATAACATTTCTGCCCAATCTTGTGATTCAGTTCCTCCTGCTCCTGGATGTATCGTGATAATTGCATTATTGTTATCATATTTTCCAGATAAAAAAGTCATTATTTCAAACTTTTCAATTTCTTTTTGTAACTTACTTGTATTTTTTAAAATGTCTTTTATCATTTCCTCATCTGGTTCTATTTCTATTAGTTCACTTAGCTCCTCTAAATTCGTAATTTCTTTTTCTAATTGCCTATATTCATTTGTTTTGCCTTTGATTGTTTTTATTTGAGCTAAGACTTTACTAGAATTTTTACTATCACTCCAAAAGTTTTCTTCCATAGTTTGTTGTTCAAGTTTTTTTAATTGTTCTTCCAATTTAGCTATGTCAAAGAGACTCACCTAAATTCTGTAATTTTTGTTTTGCTGTTTTTAGTATTTTACAATTTTCTTCTAGCTCTAACATTTTATCACTCTCCTTTTTCATTTTATGATATATTATTTGCTATAAATTTGCAAGTGTTCCTTTTTATTTCTTCAAAAGAAAACCCCCAAAGCCAAAGAACTCGGCTTTGGGGGAAGGTTTATACAGAAACTCTTTCTTTTATTTCTGTACAAGCTTGATTGTAATCTTGTACAGATTCAAATTCTATATAAGATACTGCAATTTTCTGGCTTGAAAATACAATATCTTTTGAGCTATCTTTAATACTATAGCTCATATAACATCTACCTTTTAGGGATTGTGAAAATGCCAATAATTCCCCTTCTTTTTCTTCTATTACCTCTATGGTAATACTTTTTTTCCGCTTCTTCTCTTTTAAATTTGTCAACTTCATTTTCTTCTCTTCTCCTTTTTTATACTCCACTTTTAGTTACGCTTTTATTGTACTATAATTTTACATAAAAGTCAAAACTTAAGAACTAATATCTTCTTTTTAAATAATAAACCTATATTACTACCCAAACTGAAACAGAATGTCCCTTTACCTTAAAATTACCAAAGCCTTGCTCATCTATTACTATTTGTTCTTCACATTTTCCTAATGCATCTATAAAAGTTTCTCCTTGAAAATGTGTTCCAATATACATCTTTTTTTCCCTATCCGCTCCATTAGAAATAACAACAGCTAAACCAGACTTAGCAATTTCCGCTTCTCCTTCTCTTGTCCATCCTATACAATCAGCTTCATCAAAATAATCATGCTGGATTCCATAAGCTTTTTCTTTTCGCAAGTTTAATAAAATTTCAAGATTTTTTACCTTTGCTAAGTGATCATGTTCTATTCCATAATAATCTCCATAAAATACACAAGGATAACCAGAATTAAAAAGCAAAATAATAGCATAAGCAACTTCTTTAAACCATCCTGTAACAAAACTCTCTAAGGCTTGCCCTGGTTGAGTATCATGATTATCAACAAAGGTTACTGCTTTTGCACTATTTTCTTGTAATAATGTCTTAGAAAATAAATTTCTTAAATCATATCCCTCTGTTTTAGAAGCTTCAAAAAAACGATAATGCAAAGGAACATCAAACAAAGATATTTCTCCCTCTATTTCTGTTAAATAGAGATGTAACTTATCTACTTCTGCGGTCCAATATTCTCCAACTGTAAATAATGATTTTCCTGTTTTTTCTCGTATGTATCTGATCCAGTCTTTATAAAAATAAGCAGGAATATGCTTTATTGCATCTAATCGAAAACCATTTATTGTTGTTAAAGTTGTATACCATTCTCCCCACCTTTTACATTCTGCTACAACTTCTGGATTTTCAAAATCTAAATCAGCCCCCATTAAATAATCATAATTTCCATATTCTTCATCAACTTCATTGCCCCATGTTTTATCTTTAAATCTAAAAATAGCGTGTTCGCCATTCATATTATTATAATCAATAGCATCAAAATGAGTCCAATTCCATTCAAAATCTGAATATTTTTGTTTTCTTCCTGGAAATGTATATTTAGTTGCTACTTTTACAATTTCTTTAGAGATTTCATAATTATGATTTTGCCAATCGACTTTAGAGGCAGGAATGATTTGAAGTGCATCTGCCCCCATTTTATGATTTAATACAATATCTGCATATACTTCTATGCCATTTTGTTTAAGTACTTGTATACATTCTAAATATTCTTCTTTTGAACCATATTTTGTTTTAATCGTTCCTTTTTGATCAAATTCTCCTAAATCATATACATCATAAACACCATAGCCAACTTCACTTTTTCCTCCAATCCCCTTATATGCTGGTGGTAACCATATAGCTGTTATACCATTTTTGGATAATTTGGAAGCTTCTTCTTTTAAATTGTTCCACAAGTTCTGATTACATTCTAAATACCATTCAAAATATTGCATAATAATTCCATTAATTTGCTTCATTTGTTTTCACTCCATTTTATAATACTAAAGCTTTCTTAGGACAAAAATTTGAACATTTGCCACATTTTATGCATTTATCATGATCAATTTGGGGTGCCTCAAAGTTTTCTTGTGTTAAAGCTCCTACAGGACAAACTTTTACTGCTGGGCATTTATGATTTTGAGGACAATTTTCTATTATTATTTGTAATTTTTTCTCCATCCTTTTCCCTCTCTTTCTATTTTTTAGCATACTGTTAATATTCTTTAACAATAATCTCTTTCCAATTCTATGTTTTTTTGTGCTAAATATGTATTTTATTGATTATCTTCTATTTCTTCAAAACGATATTTTTGTTTTACATCTGGATATTTATCATGATCAACTTCTGATAAAAACATCTCTAATGGTCTTGCATAAATTCCATCTTGATGAGTTGTATTTCCTTTGTTATTCATACAATAATAAATAACTAAATTTTCCTCTGTTTCACTATGTTTAGCAATTGCAATTACAAATGCTTTTGATCCTTTAAAATGTTGATATAATGTGTAAGGTTTTATTTCTCTCACCGTTTTTTCCTCCTTATTTCAATAGTTTCTTTGATTATAATATCTTATTTTTTTCTTCAATTCAATAGTTTTTGCATAAAATTAGTTATTTGTTTTTATTATCTTGAATTTTACATAATTTTGTGCTATAATTAATCCAATTATTTGCAGTTTTACCAAAAAACTAGGAGGTAAAATTTATGAAAAATTATCAAAAGCGGATAATACATCCGCAAAGTAAGGATCCTTTTTCAAATCTCTCTGAAATTTTAGAAAATCTTAGAGAGTATTTAAATAATACTTCTTTTTCATCTTCTTGCTTTAAGCAAAAGGTAGAAAAAGAACTTTCGTCTTCTGATGAAATGACACAGCACTTCAAGTGTCGATTGCTTAAGTGTTCCAATAAGTCAGAAGCACTTGAGACCATTCAAGACTTATACTGTACAGTAACACCGATTGCAGCAAATGTCGAAAAATGGTCAAAAATTTCAAACGTTGTAAGAGAACGTTTGAAAGATATAGAAAAAGGATTTTACTAAAATGAAGAAGAAGTGAGTCTATCTAACAGAATATGACTCACTTCTTCTCTATATATTTAAACACTTTTTGTCCAATTTTTTTAATCACATAATCCATAATTAAAATGTAGTATGTACTTTATTTCACTCCTAACTACACCCCTTTGTAATAGGCTATTTTCCACAACAGTTCTTATATTTTTTCCCACTTCCACATGCTCTCAAATAAGAATATTATTTATTATACAATAAATAATTTAGGACTATGTTTCCATAGTCCCTTTATCCGTTGGCTATTTGGCAGGTGTGCCAAATCCTGCATCTCTTTTGACCTTTTTAAGGTGTGTGGATGGCACTATTGTCCACTTCAAATAACCTACTTATATTGTACTTTTATTATACAACTTTTATTCATTTTTGTCTAGCTTTTTTCCAAATGATTTTTCCTCTATTCCTTATGGTTTGATTCCATGTCCTTTTATTTAGTTTCATCAATGTTATTATTGAATTCTTATTATGTTCTTCATCTTGTCCTAATGCTAACTTTATAACAACTCTACCATTTTTATCTATCTCATCAATTTCTTTTAAGTATATCATTGTATCTTCATGTCTGTTATCTTCAACTATATAATCTGGATTTTCAATTATGCTTTTTATATATGGTCGTAATTGTTTATATTCTTCTTCATGGAATAATAGTATGTGTTCATATAGTCGTTCATCTGTTAAAATAACTTCTTCAGTTATTAATTTATCTTTATATGTGCCTAATTTTTCCTTATCTAAATTTGTTATATATTGCAATATATTACCTTCTTTTTTATTTTGATTTGTAATATAATAACAAATCTTTACATTTTTCACAAGATATATTAATAAAATTATGATTAAAATTTATAATTAAATTATAAACCATTTCCCTTCACTTATAATCTTAACATTTTCATTGTTTACACTGACTGCACCATTATCATCAACTATATATAACTTTTTACCGTCTATTTCTTGCAAATTTTCACTTGCATTTTCTAAATTCTCAAAATTTATTTTTGGAAAATATTTATTGTTAAGATGTGGAACAAATTGAAAATTAACAAAATCTAAACCATCACTTGGAAATCCCGCAATATTTTCATCAAATAAATCTTGGCAAGAATTACAGACTGTAGGACATAAAACACAACTACCAGCACTTGCCCCGATCCAAATTCGAGTTTCTAATAATCTTAATAAATTTTCTTCTAATCCTGATTTTTTAATACAGTATCTTAACCATTGAGTATTTCCACCTTCAAAATAGAATACATCTGCCCATTCAAATCTTGGTAAAAAATTCTCTTTGCTAATTCCATTAATATCGCACACATCTATTTTAAAGCCTAAATTTTAAAATTTTTCTAAATCTTCAATTAGCCACTCATTCATGTCACCACCTTCATAATTTGAAGCAGTAGTACAGAATAACATTTTTAATCCTTTAAAATCTTTACCAATTAGATTTTTTAGTTCATCTTCAATAGTTTTATTTGATATTCCTCCTGATGTTAATAAAAATTTCATAAGCACCTCCATATAATTATTATTGTTATAACAGCATAAAAGTGGCTAGTTAATTATCCACTTTTATGCTGTTTTTCTTGAACAATGAAAACCCCACGTTTTACGTAGGGTTCTAAAAGCTTCTAGCTATCTGTAACCTCTGTAATAGGCTATTTTCCACAACAATTCTTGTACTTTTTACCACTTCCGCAAGGACAAAGATCATTTCTACCAATCTTAGGTTCTTCATTGCGAACTGTTCTATCAACATCAGTTCCTATCTTAGCTCCTCCATCTACACTGTGGATAGCTTCCAAAGCTGCTCCTGTAATCTTAACTGTCTCTTGTCTTTTTGCTTCTCCATGTTGTCTAATATGCATTAAAATTTTAGTTACATCTACTTTAATATCATTAATCATTTCATCAAACATATCAAAGCCTTCTAGTCTATATTGAACAACTGGATCTTTTTGCCCATAAGCACGAAGTCCAATACCATTTTTTAATTCATCCATACTATCAATATGGTTCATCCATTTTTCATCAACTACTTTAAGCATAACAACTCTTTCAAGTTCACGCATTTCTTCTTGTCCAATCTCTTGTTCTTTTTCTGCATAAATTTCCATTGCCTTTTTCTTTAATGTTTCTGTTATCATGCTAGTATCTGCTTTACTTGTCTTGATAAAATCTAACATATCAATACCAAATATATTGATTATTTCTGCATTTAAAGATTCTACATTTAATTCTGATGTTTCAACATTAACAAACATATTTACAATATTATCTGCCACAAACTCAATCATAGAAACAATACTATCATGAATGTTTTTTCCATCTAATACTTCTCTTCTTTGTTTGTAAATAATTTCTCTTTGTGCATTCATAACATCATCATATTTTAATACATTTTTACGAATACTAAAGTTTCTACCTTCTACCTTCTTTTGAGCATTTTCTACAGCATTTGATATAATTCTAGAATCAATTGGCATATTTTCATCTGCTCCTAATGTATTATAAACCCTAGTAATAGCTTCTCCACCAAATATTTTCATTAAATCATCATCTAATCCAATATAAAACTTAGATTCACCATTATCTCCTTGACGTCCAGAACGTCCACGCAAATGGTTATCAATTCTTCTTGATTCATGTCTTTCTGTACCAATAATTTTTAATCCACCAGCTGCTATTACTTTTTCTTTTTCTTCCTTGATTTTTTCATCATATTTTTCTACTAGATTTCTAAAATCTTCTCTTGCTTTTAAGATTTCTTGGTCTTCTGTTTCATAATAAGTATCTGCTTCTTCAATAATTTCATGAGGTACTTTGTTTTTTCTCATTTCTTCTTTTGCTAAGAACTCACTATTTCCACCAAGCATAATATCAGTACCACGTCCTGCCATATTAGTTGCTATGGTAACAGCCCCAAATTTACCTGCTTGAGCAACAATTTCTGCTTCTTTTTCATGATATTTAGCATTTAACACTTCATGCTTAATGCCTTCTTTTCTTAATAATTGACTTAATTTTTCTGATTTTTCAATTGATACTGTACCAACTAATACTGGTTGTCCTACCTCATGACTCTTTTTAATATTTTCAACAATTGCTTTAAATTTAGCATTTTCATTTTTATAAATAACATCATTTTCATCTTTACGAGCAATTGGCTTGTTGGTTGGAATTTCAATAACATCTAAGTTATAGATTTCTTCAAATTCTCCAGCTTCTGTCATAGCAGTACCTGTCATACCAGATAATTTATCGTACATTCTAAAGAAGTTTTGGAAAGTAATTGTTGCAAGAGTTCTTGATTCATCTGCTATTTTTACATTTTCTTTTGCTTCAATTGCTTGATGTAATCCATTATTATATCTTCTTCCATACATAATACGACCAGTAAATTCATCAACAATTAATACTTCTCCATCTTTTACAATATAGTCAATATCTTTTTTCATGATTCCATGTGCTCTTAAAGCTTGATTTACATGGTGAACTAAAGTTGAATTTTCTAAATCATTGAAATTCTCTAAATGAAAGGCATCTTCTGCTTTTTTAATACCTTTTCCAGTTAATGATGCTGATTTTGCTTTTAAGTCAACAATGTAATCATATTTTTCGTTATCCTCAGCCTGATCATAATCTTTAACATCTTCTTCTATAATAACTTTTGGTGTTAATCTTTTTACAAAATCATTTGCTCTTTTATATAAGTCAGAAGATTCATTAGCTCTACCAGATATGATAAGTGGTGTACGTGCTTCGTCAATTAAAATACTATCAATTTCATCGACAATAGCATAATGTAACCCTCTTTGTACTAACTGATTGTTATAAATTACCATGTTATCTCTTAGATAATCAAATCCATATTCATTATTTGTTCCATAAGTAATATCTGCATTGTAAGCATCTTGCTTTTCTTTTGGTTCCATTCCTGCAATAACAAGTCCAACACTTAATCCTAAGAATTTATATAATTTTCCCATCCATTCACTATCTCTCTTGGCTAGGTAATCATTAACTGTAATAACATGTGCCCCTTTTCCTTCTAAGGCATTTAGATATACAGGTAAAGTAGCAACTAAAGTTTTACCTTCACCTGTTTTCATTTCTGCAATTCTTCCTTGGTGCAAAATAAT
>CAMXLV010000087.1 GCA_947244675.1 uncultured Clostridium sp.
GTCTCATTCCTAAAACTCTTTTTGAAGCTTCTCTTACAACGGCAAATGCTTCTGGTAATATGTCATCTAATGTTTTACCTTCTTCTAATTGTTTCTTAAAGTAGTTTGTTTTTTCTCTTAACTCACTATCTTTTAATTTTGACATTTCTTCTTCTAGTCCATTAATTTTTTCTACTAATGGCATAATTCTTTTTACTTCTTTTTCACTGTATGATTTGAATATCTTGTTTAATATACTCATTTTTTGTTTTCCGTCCCTTCTTTTTCTTCACTTTTTACCTTTGATACTATATCATGAAAATTGCTTTTTAGCAAGTATTTTTTCAATTTAATTTTTAAAAAACCTATCTCCTCAAATTTCATAAAAAGAGGCAAAATTTCTTAAAAACTGATATAGTAATGAATATATTTTTTTCTATAACATATACTCAAATAACAATATTTAGAAAAAGGAGTCTTCCTATGTTTATTTATCATGTAAAAATCAATGGCAGTAAAACCTTTAAAACCTTCTTTCTTGGCATTATCATTTTTGTAATTATCATTCTTGGCATTGTAAGTTTTAAAATATTTAAAGGAGCTATTAACTCTTTTCAAAACACTTCTTGTTTACCAAAAAATCAAGTTACTCAATTATCTTCTAGAAATTACACAAATATCTTAAAAGCAGTTCATGAAGACATCGATAATTATATAGGAATTAAAATTAATTTTACAGGCTATATTTATCGTGTTTTAGACTTACAAGAAAATCAATTCATTTTGGCAAGAGATATGATCATTTCTTCCGATTTTCAATCTGTAGTAGTTGGTTTTTTATGCGAATCCAACCAAGCCAAAGAGCTTGAAAACAACACTTGGATTGAATTAACACGGTGAAATTACAAAAGGAAACTATCATGGCGATATGCCAATCATAAAAGTTACACATATTCAAAAAACCAATAAACCAAACGATGAATTTGTATATCCACCAGATGAAAGTTATATTCCAACTAATGGTTTATTATAAAACAATAGTATCTTTACTTTTCCTCCAAAATATGATAAAATAAAACAAATTTAATTGTGGAGGTAAAACAAGTGAAAAATGAACTAATACTAATCTTAGACTTTGGTGGGCAATACAATCAATTAATTGCCAGACGTGTCAGAGAATGTAATGTATACTCAGAAGTTGTGCCTTATGACATAAATATCGAAAAAATCAAAGAAAAAAATCCAAAAGGAATTATTTTTACAGGAGGACCTGCTAGTGTTTATGCAGAAGATGCACCAAAATGCAATCCAGAAATATTTAAACTAGGAATCCCTATCCTTGGTATTTGTTATGGAATGCAATTAATGACACATCACTTAGGGGGAAATGTAGCAAGAGCAAACAAACGTGAATATGGAACAATTGATGTTTCTATTGATACTACTTCCCTTCTTTTCCAAGGATTCGAAAACAAAAATGGATTTTTAATGAGTCATACTGACTATGTAGAAACCGTACCAGAAGGATTCAAAAATATAGGATCTACTCCATCTTGTCCTAATGCTGCTATGGAAAATCCAGAAAAAAAATTATATGGTATTCAATTCCATCCAGAGGTAAATCATTCTATTGATGGTATTCAAGTCATTAAAAACTTTTTATTCAACATCTGTCATTGCAAAGGTGACTGGATCATTTCCTCTTTTGCACAAGAAAGTATTCAAAAACTAAAAGAAAAAATTGGAGATAAAAAAGCTTTATGTGCATTATCAGGAGGTGTTGATTCTTCTGTTGCCGCTGTATTATTATCAAAAGCAATTGGAAAAAATCTAACTTGTATTTTTGTTGACCATGGTCTTCTTCGCAAAAACGAAGGAGATGAAGTAGAAGAAATTTTTAGAAATCAATTTGATATTAACTTAATTCGTGTTAATGCCAAAGAACGTTTCTTAGAAAAATTAGCAGGTGTATCAGATCCAGAAACAAAAAGAAAAATTATTGGAGAAGAATTTATCAGAGTTTTTGAAGAAGAAGCCAAAAAAATAGGAACTGTTGATTTTTTAGTACAAGGAACCATTTATCCAGATGTTATAGAAAGTGGATTAGGCAAAAGTTCTGTTATTAAAAGTCATCACAATGTTGGTGGACTACCTGACTATGTAGATTTTAAAGAAATTGTAGAACCATTAAGAGATTTGTTCAAGGATGAAGTAAGAAAAACTGGATTAGAATTAGGAATTCCAGAAAACTTAGTTTATCGACAACCATTTCCTGGGCCAGGACTAGCTATCCGTGTAATTGGAGACATTACAGATGACAAACTAACCATTTTAAAAAATGCTGATAGTATTTTTAGAGAAGAAATCGCAAATGCTGGTCTTCATAAAAATATCAACCAATATTTTGCCGTTTTAACCAATCTAAAGTCAGTTGGTGTTATGGGAGATGAAAGAACTTATGATTATACTATTGCTCTTCGTGCTGTTGAAACCACTGATTTTATGACAAGCGTTTGGAGTAAAATCCCTTATGAAATTTTAGAAAAAGTATCTTCTCGTATTGTAAATGAAGTAAAACACGTAAACAGAGTTGTTTATGACATCACTTCAAAACCACCAGCAACAATTGAGTGGGAATAATAAAAATATCAAAATATACCTAATGGTCTTTCCATTGGGTATATTTTACATTTCCATCAATTTCTATCAAATATAGTTTTAAATACACCTTGATCAATTAAACTTGCAAAAATGTTTTTAAAAATAATCAAAATAATTGGCCCAATTAGTAATCCCATAATCCCAATTACTTTAAATCCTGTATACATTGCAATTAATGTAAAAATTGGATGAACTCCAATATTTTTACTAACTAGTTTTGGTTCCAATATTTGTCTTGCAACAGACATAATAATTAATAAAACAACAATAGCAATTCCTAAATTAAAATCTCCATTAAGAGCACAGATGATCGCCCATGGAATCATAACCGTTCCAGAACCAAGAATGGGCAATGCATCTATAAATCCAATAAATAGAGCCATTAATAAAGGATATTGTATCGAAAATCCCATAAATTGCAACAAATAAAGCCCAATGAGAGAAATAACAAAAGATACTAGTACTAACATTGCCTCAGCTTTTAAATAGCCTCCTAATGTTTGAATTAAATCTTTCATATGTCTTCCTATTTTTCTAACCCATACTTTTGGTAAATGATGTTCTACTTGATCTAAAATATAAATTTTATCTACACAAATAAAATAAAGAGCAACTACAGAAATTCCAACACAAATAGCAATAGATGGTAAACTCGTTACAATATTGATTAGCCCTGTTAAAGAATTTCTTAGCCAATTAGAAGCGGTTTTTAATAAATCTCCTGTTGAACTTTGAATAACATTTAATACTTCATCTGATAAATGAATTTTATCAAATTGAAAACTTTGTATTAATCCTTGAAATTGTAGATAAGCTTTGTCAAAATAATTGTTTAAACCTTGTAGTAAGCTAGAAGATTCCGAAAATAATGTAATTAGAATCCATGTTAAACTTCCTACAATGATTGCTGATACTAATAAGAAAATAATAATAGAACTTGTTCTTCTTGTTAATTTCATTTTCGCCATAATCCATTTAATCGCTGGTTCTATCATTAAAGATATAATAAAAGCAACTAAAAAAGGCATATAAAAAATAGACAAATTTAAAGCTACATACAATCCTATTAAAAGCAATACTACATATAATATATTTTTTACTACCCTTGTCCAATAAGATACATCAATTACCATATTTTCTCTCCTTTCTTTTTTATTGTATGTAAAAGAACGGCATAATATCCGTTCTTTTCTTAATTACTTATCAATTTTATTGAGCATTTTTATTTTCCTTACAATTACAAATTCCTTTTATTGTTGTAACAACTTCATTTACTCCTAAGTCTCTTTCATTTTGTGCTAAATTTCCTAATGATAATATCCCTATTACTTTATTATTTTGATCACATACTGGTAATCTTCTAATTTGGTTTTGTGTCATTTTACTCTCAGCATTAGTCATTTCGTCATCTTCCTTACAAGTACAAACATTGCAAGTCATAATATCACTTACTTTGCAAGTTTTTGTATCTTTTTCACAAGCTACTGCACGAAGTAAAATATCTCTATCTGTAACAATTCCACAAATACAATCATTATCATCACAAACTGGTATACATCCTATATGATTTTCACTCATTAATTTTGCTACCTGATTCAAATTAGCATCTGGTGTTACACAGCATACTTCATTACACATACAATCTTTTACTTTCATTTTTTTACCACCTTTCAAAATTTTCTCAATCTTAGTTTTACCGTTTTCTAGAAATATATTCGAGAAAATAGAGCGAAAAATGGATTTTTTTGTATAAAACATTTGACATTTATTAAAAATTATGTTAATATATAGAAAGTTTCAAAAATTTTGAAATCAGAAACCTTTTCGTTTCTGGTAAAGCCTAATAACTCAATTGGCAGAGTGTGTGAAGTTACCCTTCACAAGGATGCAGGTTCGAGTCCTGCTTAGGCTAAGTCACCAAATTATTTATATGTCCCTATATACTAGTTTGGTGTACAAATAAAGAATGTCCCTTGGTAGATTCGCTCTAACAGGGGGCATTCTCTTTTCTAAACTTCATAAATATCGGAAAAATCTTGATAACGTGGCATCATGTTTCCAGGTCCTCCCATAGGAGGAAAAGGTGGTCTCATCATTGGGGGCCTATTAGGTGGCATTGGAGGACGATTTCCTGGTCTTCCAGGTCTTCTTAGTAATTCTCTAATTAATAAAATTCTAATTAAATCTTGCAATCCTCTATTTCTAAATTGTCTATCTTCCCCTCTATTTTCGTATTCCTTTTTAGTTTCTGATACATTACTACTTCTATTTCCAGGTTTAGTTCCTACTTCATTATTTAAATTAATGGTAACATTAATTTCATTATCACTCTCTACAGATAAATAAATTTCATTCGTTAATTTTTCAATTAATTCAGGTGTTACTGGAGCAGTAATATTGCAACAAGCTTTATTTACCATTGGATACACTACTTTATAAATTTCTGGATAACATGCTTCTATCATTTCATTTGACTGATTATCTTGCATACTAGTTATTCTATTTGGCATCATAGGATCTTGCATTCCATAATTAGGATATCCTAAAATACTTCTTATGTATTCCTCATATGTTTCATGATACATATAATATAACCTCCCTTTCGTTTTTATATTATATGTAAAAAAACAAAAAATGTTATTAAACAAAACTTTTAAATTGATTTCCTCTATCTGCAAAGTCTTTAAACATATCAAAACTTGCACTAGCAGGAGAAAACAATACAACATCTCCTGGTTTAGCTAATTTTTTAGCTAATGTAACCGTTTCTTTTAAGTCTTCACACATGAAAATATCTATTTGCTTATTTTGTTCTTCCAATTCTTCTTTTACCACATCAAAAATTTTACCAGATGTCTGCCCTATTAATAGCAATGCTTTCACTTTTTCTACAATTGGTTTTGCTAATGGTTTATAATCCAAGTTTTTATCATAACCACCTGAAATTAGTACAATTGGTTCATCAAAAGCATTTAATCCTGATAATGTTCTAGTAGGAGAAGAACTCGCCGAATCATTATACCATTTTACTTCTTCCCTTTCTGTTACAAATTCAAGCCTATGTTCTACTGGCTTAAATTCTTTTATTGCTTCTATAATTACTTCTATTGGTGCAAAATCTTTAGTTACTGCAATAGCAATTGCCATATTTTCTAAATTATGTTTTCCTCTTAAGATAGCCTCTTCTCCATTAAAAATATGTGTTCGAATTCTGTCTTCACATTTCTTTATTACTTTACCATCTACAATAAAACCATTTTCTAACTTCTGCTTACTACTAAAAAATGTTACTTTACCATTTGCTTCTTTGTCACAATTTTTAGTAATTTCATTGTCATAATTTAAAATCAATTTTCCATTTTCTTTTTTATATTTAAAAATATTTTTTTTGGATTCTATATATTCTTCATAATCTTTATGAATATTTAAATGATTTGGTGTTATATTAGTAATAACTGCAATATCTGGACTAACTTCCATTCCCATTAATTGAAAGCTACTTAATTCTAAAACAACAATATCCTCTGGCAACATTTCTGGAAGCTTTGTAAATAATGGTGTCCCAATATTCCCACCTAAAAAGGTAGTATAATTAGCTTTTTGTAAAATATGATGAATTAAGCTAGTAGTTGTTGTTTTTCCATCACTCCCTGTTATACCTATTATCTTAGCAGGACACATTTTCATTAACATTTCTATTTCTGTAGTAACAATTGCGCCCCTATCTGCTTCTTGTTTTAATTCTGGTCTTGTCGGCAAACAACTTGGTGAACGAAAAATTAAGTCAAATCCCTTTAAATTTTCTAAACAATTTTTTCCTAAATAGAAAGAAAAACCATAGGTTGTAATTTTATCCATAATAGATTTTGGAATTGCTTCTATCTTTCTTTCATCAAAAATCGTAACATTTGCCTTTTTTTCGTATAAATAATCTAACAATGGTAAATTACTAACACCTAATCCTATGATAGTCACTTTTCTAAATTTTATGTATTCATTAAATTCTTCTAACTTTTCATTTCTAAAACTCATTTTTTCCTCCCATTTATTGTATTCTTTCTTTTCATTTTTGTTAATTATATACTAAATAACAAAAAAAAACAAATCTTCCTTTTGTATATTTTTATGTTTTTTTGGTAAAAATATTATTGAAACTTGAATGGAGGTGCTTTTTATGTCAAAGAAAAATAATAAAGAAAACCAAAACAATAAGCAAAACAACAACAAAAACAACCAAAACAATAACAACAATGAAAGACAAAATAATAACAACTGTAGATAACAACATCTTTTATGCAATTTAAAAAGTCAAAGATTTTAGCATTTTTAGAATAAACACTAAAATCTCTGACTTTTTTCTTATTTTGTTCCGAAAATTCTATCTCCTGCATCACCTAATCCGTGGTACAATATATCCTATTTCATTTAATTTTTCATCAATAGCTGCTGTATAAATTGGAACATCTCCGATGAACTTCTTCTAATTGTTTAATTCCTTCTGGAGCGGCAAGAATACACAAAAACTTAATCTTTTTAACACCATCTTCTTTGAGCATTGTAATGGTATCAGTTGCTGATCCACCAGTTGCAAGCATAGGATCTAAAACAATTACTTCTCGGTTGGCTATATCTTTTGGCATTTTATAATAATAGCGAACTGGTTTTAATGTTTCTTCATCACGGTACAAACCAACATGACCTATTTTAGCATTTGGCATAACCTTTAATAAACCATCTAACATTCCTGTTCCAGCTCTTAGAATAGGAACAAAAGCATATTGATTTTCATCTAATCTTTTGACTTCTGTTTTTCCAATAGGTGTTTCAATCATTACTTCTTCTAGGTTAGCATCTGCCATTGCTTCATAACATAAAAAGCTAGCAATT
>CAMXLV010000088.1 GCA_947244675.1 uncultured Clostridium sp.
GCTAGAAGCCTTTAGAACCCCACGTATAACGTGGGGTTTTCATTATACAATAAAGCTTTGCAATAATATAACGCAAAGAGTGAATAAAATTAAGCAAGTTCAATTACATGAACAAATAGAACAGGAAAAACCGCAATTTGAAAAAGAGCAAGAAAAGAATAAAAAAGACAAAAGAAAAGCAAGGTAGATTATTCTATCTTGTTTTGTAAATTGATTGAAAAATGTATAAATTTGTGATATTATTTATCTGTAAATTGTATAGGAAATACAAAATATAAAAGTTTGAAGGTGTAAAGATGATTAAATTAAGATTAGCCAAAAAGGACGATTTAAAACCACTTGCTAAAATTTATAAAGATTTATATTGCAGTTCAATTTTAAATGAAAATTGGACAGAAGAAACAGCTTATAAATTGTTTGATTTCTTTTATACAATCAGATATTTTTATAGTAGCAGAAGAAAATGAAAAAGTTGTAGGTGCTGTAACATCATTAGTTAAACCATGGCATGATGGTAATCGTTTAATAGAGACAGAAATATTTGTAGATAGAGGTTATCAACATAAAGGTATCGGAAGTAAATTGTTTCAAGAACATTTTAAAATAGCAATGGAAAAACACAATGCAAAAATTATTGAAGCTCATACATATCAAGAGGAAGATGGCTATCCTCTAAATTGGTATAAAAAACAAGGTTATGAGATAATAGATGATTGGTATGTTATAAATGGCAATATAAAAGATGCATATAATTATTTTGAGAAAAATATAAAGGAGGATTAAAAATGGAAGAAACTTTTGAATTTTTAAAGAAAAGGACACAAGTAAATTATGTTTCTACTATAAATGGGAACAAACCAAGTTGCAGACCTTTTGGTGACCCTGTATTATTTGATAATAAAATTTATGTTCTAACCAATAAGCAAAAAAAGGTGTCAAAACGAATAGCAATTAATAATAATGTTTGTATTGTTGCTTATGATGAGGAAAATTGGATTAGAATAAATTGTCAATTAATTGATGATAGCGATAATATTGATGCAAAGAAAGCAATTATCAATGAATTTGATTGGGCTGAAGAAGCTGGGTATACATTAGATAATCCAGATTTTCAAGCACTATATATTGCAAATGCTGATGTAACAATAGCTGATTCTGATGGAAATATAATTTCATCATACAAATTTTAACTAACAAATAATATGAAATAAAATGTAATGAAAATAAAGAATATATATTTTTTAAAAGTTGAGAAATGAAAAAATAAAATTGTGGAGGTAGAATATTATGAGTATGTTATTTAAACTAACAGACGAAGATGTAGGTGAAGTATCTAAAAGTATGGATAATCCCAGATTAAGATTAGGTGCTAGAGGAATAGTTTTAAGAGAAGATGGCAAAATTGCAATATTCAATAAAAGTAATAAAAATGAATATAAATTACCAGGTGGTGGAATAGAAGAAAATGAAAAACCAGAAGAAGCTTTTAAAAGAGAAGTATTAGAAGAAACTGGTTGCAAAGTTGAAATAATAAAAGAATTAGGCAGTACAGAGGAATATAAAACATTAGATAATTTTAAACAAATCTCTTATGTTTTTGTAGGAAAAGTCTTAGAAGATACAAAACAATTAAATGTGACACAGAAAGAAAAAGATGAGGGAGCTAGATTAGTATGGGAAACACCTGAAAATGCATTAAAAGTTATAACAGAATCATATGATAAATTGGTTGCTTCAAAATACGAATCAGTATATCATACAAGATTTATTGCTTTAAGAGATAGAAAAATACTTGAATATTATATAAAACATTTTGAACAATAAATTTGAAAGAGTGATAAAATATGGAAAATGTTATAATTAGAAACATTGAAGAAAAAGATATTCCAAGTGTTGTAGATATTCAAATAGATGGGTGGAAATCAGCATATAAAGGAATAGTTGATGACAATATTTTAAAGTCAATGAATAGAAATGCAAAAATTGAAAAAAGGAGAAATGACTATAAAGAAAACGGTTTTATAGTTGCAGAATTAAAAAATCAAGTAGTTGGATTTTGCAGATATATCGATAGCAATAAATTTACACAAGATATATCAAATATAGATTGCGAATTATTGGCACTATATGTTAAGCCAAAATTAAAATATAATGGTATAGGAACAAAATTATTTCAATTTGTTATAAATGAGTTTAAAAGCAAAAATAAAACAAAAATGATATTATGGTGTTTAAAAGATAATGCGCCATCTAAAAAATTTTATACTAAAATGGGTGGAAAAATTAGTAAAGAAAGAACCATAGAAATAGGAAGAAAAGAATATTTAGAAGTTGGATTTGAATATAGTATCTAACTACAAAAATACAACAATGGAGAAATATTATGAAAGATTTAAATAAAGATGATTTATATAAAGTACTAAAAGAACCTACATTAGAAAATTTTAGAGAACTATTACAAAATCATATGGGCGAAGAAGATTATTTAGACTTTAAAAAAGAATGGGAGTCAAATGAAAAAATGTCAAAGCATATACTAGCAATGGCAAATTCAGGTGGTGGTTGCATTATATTAGGTGTTGAACAAAATGGAGATGGCTCATTTGGTATATGTGGCTTAAAAAGTTTAAAAGATCCAGCTAAATTAAAAGAAGGAATAAAAGGAATAATCCCTGATTCATTAGAGTATTTAATTAAAGATTTTAAATATGAATCTTCTGAGTATAAAGCAATGGAAAATAAAAAATTTCAAATATTAATAATAAAAGATAATCCCAAAAGCTTACCATATGTATGTTGCAAAGATGGAAATGATATAAAAGATGGAGAAATATATATAAGAACTGGGACTGAAAGTCGAAGAGCTAATAACTACCAAATAGAAAAAATAATAGATAGAAAGTTAAATGCTTGCAAAATACCAAAAAATAAAGATATTTCACTAGAAAAACATTTGAAGCATTTAAAAATATTATACTCTGAACTTACATATACTACTGATACTGGATGGATTTCTAATTTAGCAAAAGCATTAACTGGTATTAGTGGTAATAAAAAAACGGAAAAAAAGGAATTATATCCAAAAGAAGATTACGATGATTTTATACTTAAAGTATTAAATAAAAAGAAAAAAAGAATAGAAGAAGAACTTGATATTCAAGACCAATAAAAATGATAAAAAAAATTAGCATTTGACAAAATAAAAAAATGACTGTATAATAAAGATAGAAAATGAGTAACACAAAGTGTGTTGCCGAGAATATGTTTAATAAACCATTTCACTCGCCAAAGCAGAATGGTTTATTTTTATTGCCTATGAAGTAACCAACAGATGATGATTAACAAGGCAACATTTATGATAGTCTCGTCATTGCTACTAATCCGTAGAAAAGTAGATATGTAATAATTATTAATGCTGATTCTACCATATTAACCACCTCCTATATTTAATCTCACAAACTAAGTTGTGGAGGTTTTTGTAAACACTAAGATGTCAAAGGTGGCAACACACTCCGCTTATTCTCATTTTCTATGTTTACAACTATACAACATTATTAGATAAAATACAAGCGAACAAAACAAATTTTTGAAAAATGTTATTTTTGATTTAGCTATTGTAATTTTTATTATTTTATGTTACATTAAATATAGTCAAAAAACGAGTTTGCAGATATAATACTTGCAAACTATTGATATTACTATAATTAAGAGTGGAAAATAGATATTTTTTGCCAACTAGATTTCGCAAACGTGTCTAGTTAGGGCACCATATCAAAGAAAAATGGCTTCAAATAAGCAATTACAGAGATTAGAAATTGAGTGTACATGCTCTACACACGCTTAGGTCAAAATAAAAATTTTCTTTATCTATATAATTATAAATTATTTTAAAACTCAATATCGTTGAAAATTAGACTTGCTTCATTTTATATTCTACGACTTCTGGAAATTTTTTTCCGCTTTTATTTCTTTTTCATTAATTTTAACTAACTTCATATCTTTTTCTATTCAATGTATTTAATTATACAATTTTGAATTTTCATAGTTATTATTAAAAAATTTTGACAAATTAAAGGTAAAGTATTATAATACAAATAGGTTTTAAGTGTATTAAAAATGCGGGTGTAATTTAGTGGTAGAATGTCATGCTTCCGACCTGATAGCGCGGGTTCGATTCCCGCCACCCGCTCCACAGACAAATTTTGTCGAACTTTAGTAAAAATCATAACCACTCATAAAACGCAATGTCAACAAAAAAATCAACTGCAAAAGTTGATTTTTTCTATTTTATAGAATTTTTTTGACTAAATAAGTTACTTAGTTGCAAAAGAATGACTAGTACTAATTTATATAACATCATTTAATTTTAAATCTTTTGTTCCAATATATACATCTCTATTTCCATCTAAAGTATGACATTTTATTATTGTATAATCTTCATAATGATATTCTATACTTCCACCATCTTGATACATACTCCCCCTTATTATACCATTTCTTTCATCCTCATTTGCCTTTGCAATAATCTCTTCCATTGTTATTCTATTTTCCAATAAAGCCTCTTTTAAAGAATACTCTTTGCCATCAATTCTAATATTTACATTTCTGCCATATCCATATATAGTATAATTATATTTATCTGTTTCTGATTTATCTAATATCGTATATATTTTTAAACTTTCCATTGAATTTTTATCATCGAAAAATATTTCAAAGTCATCTGCTGATTTTAATTCAATTTTTGTTGCCTTTATCTGTGCTGGATAACTTTCCATTATAATACCATCATAAGTTATTTTTACATTCGTTCCAACCATATATAGTGCTTCATTGTTTTCACCTAAGCCAACAAAAATCCTATCAGCTGTTTTCTTTTCCTCCTCATCTTCATATGGTTCCACTATAATATATGATACATTAGATTCAATAATCTTTCCATAAAATGACTTTTCGTTTTCCTCATTATCTATCGTATCAATAGGATTAGAACTAATATTGTCAGCTGTAGCTTTAAAGTCTTCACTGTTTTTCATGTTATTTTTAATTAACTCATATCCAACAATTATTCCTACTATCAATACTACAATTAAAATTCCAATAATCACCTTCTTATTTTTACCCATTTTTCCCCCTATTTACTTTTTATAACTATTGTAAATCATAGTTCACTCCCATTTCTGACGCAATTTTTTGGCATATATTCTAGCAAATTAGAACTATAACAAAAATATATTATCACTTTTTTTCACTTTTTTCCATATTATAAACACTAAAATTTACATTGATAGCATTTATTATAGAATCTATCTTTGAAAAATTAAAATAGATATACACATTTTTATCTTTATCAATCTCAATTCTATTGATTAGTCTGTATAAATATATTTTATCTATTTGTTTTAATTGCAAAAACTCTTCTATTAATTCCTCTAATTCTTTTTCTTCTTTTGTTTTATTACCGCTAACTATTTTTTCTTCTCTCTCAATTAGTTTTTTCTCTAATTCTTCTTTTTGTTTCATTAGTTTTGTTCTATCAAATATAAGTTTTTGTGACACTCTAATGTAATCTTCTTTAAGAATTATACTTTGTAATTTATCTACATACATTTGGTCTAAATTATTGTTTATATCCCCTATTCTTTTATCAATTTGTTCTAATTTCTTTTTGAGTCTTTCTTGCACATCAATGGTTTTATTTTTATATTTTTGATAAATATAATAAAAAATTTCTTTGTCTGCATATTTTCTACATATCCTTTTTACTACATAAATAATATACTCTTCAAACTTTTCGTAATTAATATTTAATGGATAACAACCTCTTTTTTTATGAGCTGCACATGTTATATATGGATATGATTTTGTGTTCCTTTTTGAGTTTTTTTTAAGCACAATTTGCAATTTTCTTTTGCAATGATAACAGTAAAGTAGTCCTCTCAATAAGTAATCATGTTTTATTTTTGCATTCGTTCCTCTTTTTTCAAGGATACATTGTACCTTTTCAAATATGTCTTTATCAATAATGGCTTCATGTGTATTATTTACTCTTATTTGTTTTTCTTTCTCTACAGTTCTTATTTTATGCACTTTGTAGGATACTACTGTTTTTTTATTTTGAACTGTGTTTCCAATATAAACTTCATTTTTTAATATGTTGCATAAAGTAACTTCATTCCAATCATACTTCATCTTGTTTTCCTCTTGTACTAACCCAGTTTTTCTATAACCAGTTGGAGATAAGTAATGATGGCTATTTAAGTACCTTACTATTTCCACACTTCCTTGTCCGTTTGCATACATAGTAAATATTTTCTCTACAATTTCTTCTACTTGTTCATCAACAATTAGCTTATTTTTAATATTAGGATGCCTTTTATATCCGATATGCTGGAATACTACATATATACTCTCCATTCTTTTGTTTTTCCTTATAGACACTCCTGATTTTCTTTGAAATGTCCTTAGCATAGTAATCATTCATAATTGCTTTAAAAGGTGTTATATCGTTATTTGTGCTATCAATATAGGTATCTATTCCATCTGTTATTGCAACATACCTTATATTATTTTGTGGAAAGTAATTTTCTATGTAATGTCCTGTTCTAATATAGTCCCTTCCCAGTCTTGATAAATCTTTTGTTACAACCATATTAATACTTTTATTTTCAATGTCTGTAAGCATTTTATTAAATCCAGGTCTATCAAATGTAGTTCCAGAGATACCATCATCAACATATTCTTTGATTAGGGTTAAACCATTCTCCTTTACATATCTTTGCAAAATATTTCTTTGATTACCGATACTTTCGCTTTCTTGCTTGTCGCCATCTTCACGAGATAGTCTTATATAAATTCCGTACTTTGAAGTTTTCACTATTTAAGTTTAACATTATACTCCTTTCTGGTTTAAAAACATTATCTTTTATCAGCTTTTGCGTTTTCAATATAATCTTTAAAAATTAATCCTATTGTTTCTTTTACATCTTGTTTTTCTTCTGTAAAAATACAGTATGTATTAAATTCTAGTTTATCTACCTTTGTTTCTTTTTGATTTTTATTCACATTAACACCAGCTCCTATGTTTTTTGTTAAATGTTTCTAATACAGAATATTAGAGAAAATGGCTAGGTATGACACTTACTATAAGTATATTTTTAACTATTAATACTTCAAAAAAACACCCAATAGTGTTTTTACACTATTAGGTGTTTTTATTTATTATTCTACAGCATAATATCCTGACAAATGTCTAAATGTTGATTCTGAAAGTATTTTACTTGCTGGTATCAATACATATATCCATTTTTTATTTCCAGTTTCTTCTGCCCATTTAGAAACTAATTTACAATATTCCATAGACTTTTGTTTTTTTGCAAGTACA
>CAMXLV010000089.1 GCA_947244675.1 uncultured Clostridium sp.
CTGACTTGCCGTATTGATAATACATCCATTATCTTTCCCATCAAATGAGGAAGTCAGGACAAAGAGTCCATAGCTCAATTTATATAATGCCTTATTATTCATATTTTCTCCTTCTTTTCTTAAAAAATTTTTTTATAAATCATAGTAAATTATATTTCAGCTTGGCAATGAGTTCAAGATATTTCTTTCTTTTTTCTATTAATACCTATTTAACTTTATTGACATTTGTTAAGATATTATGTAGTATAAAGTATGGTAAACAGTTTAACACTTATACATTTTAGTAACATAATTGTTAGAAAAAGTAAAAGAAGTTGAAAAAATGAAGTATACATTAGAAGAAAAATTTAATTTTATTCATGAATGCATTATAAAAGAAAATAGTACAAATCCTATAGAAATAGTAAAAAATATCATGCATAAGGAATTTATTAATATGCATGGACCAGAGCATCATTTTCTTGATGGTGCATCATTTTTAGTAGCATATAGAAATTGTAATGGTAAGATTGATTTAAATAATGCGCTTGCACAACTAAAAGAAAGAGCAATTAAAATGCCTGGAGCGATGTGTGGATACTGGGGAATATGTGGATCTACCGCTTCAATAGGAGCGGCATTATCCATAATCCATCAAACTGGTCCACTTTCAGATAATGATTTTTACAAGGAACATATGGAATATACATCAAGTGTAATAGATATGATGAGTAAAATTGGAGGACCTAGATGCTGTAAAAGAAATGCATTTCTATCTTTATCTAAAGCAGCAAATTTTGTTGAAAGAAAATATAATATAAATATGAAGCTTGAAAACACACTTTGTGAGTTTTCCAGTTGGAATAAACAATGTATAAAAGAAAAATGTCCATATTTCAAATCTTAATATGTTCAGCATTATATAAATTATTAAAATTATATAGATTTAATAGAGTGATAACCTGTAATCATATATAAAAACATTAATTCTAAATTTAATTATTTTTTGTTTTAAATACTTCCTGTGAACAACTGCAAATACTTTATAAAATTTTTCATTACTTATAATTTTAATATAATTGCTTTATTTTTTTCATATCTTTATTTTTGATTTCAATAAAACAATCTAAAAATTGATTTGTTTTGTAATCATTTGAAAAATAATTATACTTCATAATAATTTCAAATTCAACATTAAAATTTTTCAAAAAGAATTTTTCCTCTGGATATTTTTTTGTTAATAATGGCTTTCTCCCATCAACATTACTATCATAAATAACAATTTTTTTGCCACAATTTTTACAAACCGCTTTTATTACAATTTGCTTCTTCTTTTTGATTAAATAAGGAGCTAATATACCTTTTGTCCTTTTACCAGTATGAAAAATACTAAAAGATTTATAACCACAATCGCATATAAGATGTCCTGAAAATGAAGCATCGCTATGTTCTTCTATAATTTTTATATTATCAATAATTCTTAATTTTTCACTCATTCTATTACTCCTATTTTTACTATTTACTTTCTTCATTTAAAAAAGATTACTTTAATTAAAGTTTATTGTGCAATGTTTATAATCAAAAATAAAGATATGTTTATTTAATATTATACAATAAAATCATAAATAAGTCATCCTTAATCGAAAATGCTATATTAAGAATTTATATGTAACATTAAAAAAGACTTTGATTCAATGTATCAAAATCATAGGTAATCTTATATTTTGAACTCTTTTTCGCCTTCAAGTCCTATTTTTAATCCAAAATTCTCTGCCCTATCCTCCATCTCCTATTCTTATTTAGTATTTTTATGGTTTACCGACTTTTTACGAAATGACATATTTTTGAATATAAGAAAAGTACCTGCTCAAATTTGAACAAGTGCTAAATATAAATTTATTTTGTTTAATCTTTTAGAGCAGTTATTGGTACAATATAAATTCCTTCACTATTTTGATATGCCATATTTCCTACTCCGTAAATGACACACTTAATTAAAGGTGCTTTACCTCCATTACGTACGATATCATCACAAACTTTAATTAGATTTTTTGCTCCTTCTTCAGCTTTACTTAAACCTAGTTTTATTTCAAATGCACACCAATTACCATCTTCTAATTCGATAACTGCATCGATTTCATTTCCTTTATAATCTTGATAATGGAATAGTTCACCACCCATTGATTGAGCATAAATGAATAAATCTCTTTCAACCAAGCCTTCAAACATAAAACCCATTGTATTTAGATCATTCATCATTTTTTTAGGCGTAAGTTTTAACATAGCACATGCCATTGCAGGGTCTGAGAAATGTCTTTTTTCCATTTGCTTCACTCTTAGAGATGATCTAATATTTGAAGAAAACGGTTCTTGATTATTAAATAAAAACATTCTATTAAAAGCATTTAAATATTTTACCAACGTATTCTTACTAATGGATTCTGCATCGTTTTCGATAATATCATTTAATATACTTTGATTAGACACCGTTGTAGATTCATTTCTTGCTAGTGATTTCAATATCAACTTTGCTTTTTGCTCATTGTAATCTACATCTTTATCAAGTTTTCTCAAATCGGTTTTAATTACATTTTCCATATAACCATTAGAAAGTTCACAACATTCCGATTCTTCAACATCAATATTTCCAGGCCATCCGCCTCTTGCGATTAAATAGGCTAATTTTTCAAGAGATACTTCATTTAATATTTTAGATTGAAATTTTTGTTCACATAAATCTTTAAGTGATATATCACCACTTGAATTACCTGACTCATATAAAGACATTGTATTCATTCTTATACTTTTGATTCTTCCTGTACCACTATGGAGTATTCCTTTTTTTGGAGGAGTTGATGAACAAGTTAAAATAATTTGACCTTTTTCAACATTTCTATCCACATACGCTCTTGTGGCATCCCAAAGACCAGGAACTTCCTGCCATTCATCAATCAATCGAGGTGTTTTACCCTCTAGTACTGTATAAGGTTCCATTTCTGCAAACAAACGATTAGAAAAATTACCTCTTGGATCACCTACCAAAAATTCACTATTAGCATGATATGAAGATGTCCATGTCTTTCCACACCATTTAGGACCTTCTATACAAATAGCTCCAAAAATTTTAAGATATCTTTCTACTAATGAATCAACTATTCTTTTTTTATATTTTGCTTTATTTGCCACCTTATCCATTTTAAAGTCTCCTTATAGTTTAATTTGTAATCATTTTACCAAAGTGACCGATATTTGCCAACTAAAATGACTGATATTTTATAACCTAATTGACCGATATTTTTATAAAAAACTGACCAATATTACAAAAAAATATATTAAACCTGTTTATACTCCAATTTTTGCATATAAAACCTCAGGTCGATGTTCCCTATAAAAGGTGTAAAGATTTGACTCCACTCCCCTTTTAGTAAATTATTCTCGATTTTTGCTAAAAATTTAGTAATTCTTGAGAAAATTTCATTTCCGCTTGTATAGTAGTTTCAAACGAGATAATAGCCTCATCGCTTGGTTCAAAAAGAAAGCAGGTTTGAGCCAAAAACATCAAATTTTGCTCTAAAATGACTCAAAATAACAGAAAAAAGGCTTGATACTTGAAAATCTACTCAATTTTCTTTGTTTCAAACCTATATGTTTTTAATGTGAAAGATAAGTTTTGTTAATACAATGCACCTTTTATAGATGAAGGTGCACCCTTAAAGCCATATTTCTAGATATATACACTTAGTGACATGTGACTGGCGTGACAGATGTGACGCATTACTTATTTTCAATATAATCCAAAAAAGAATATTCATAATTATTTGGATCTATGATATTAGCATCATCAAAAGATACATATATTCTATTATCTTGCTTGAGAATTCCCTTGTCAACTTCAATAGAATGATTATCTGTAAATAAAACATAGTCATATACACTTCCTTGAATGGCGACGTTGACACTAAAATCTTCAAATTGCTCATTCAATACTTTAGTGTATGAATCATGCTTTAATGAAGGGACTATTCCAGAAACAAAACGAGAATTATACTTAGGTTTAAAATAATTAATTAAAAACGCTTCTAACAAATTAACATATTCCGGGGAATCAACCTCACTTATATTAATAATAGGTGAGTTAGAACCAGTGGCTATTGTATTGTCAGCTATCACAGCGCTTGCTCCTAATAAAAATAGTAAGACATCTCTTTTTTCCGATGAACAAGAATAATGTGCAAGTATTTTTTGCAAAGTAGAATGTGAAGATAGACAATCTTGAACTGTTCTATGACCATCATCAGCATAACTTTGACCAATATATTCTATTCTAAATTTTCGTTTCTCAACATAATTATGGTATATCGTCATTCCGCCAAATTCATTTTCTACTGTAACACTCTTTTTATTTTTTAAAAATCAATAACTAGTATTATTTGAGGTTAATTTAATTACAAATTTTGTCATACAATTTGATCCAATATTCATCTGAATACATCTTTTGCAAAATGGTTAAATCATCTTCAGTTGGATCTGGTATAGCAGATATTTCAACCTCATTAATCCAATTCTTAATTAATTTCTTCCTAATTTTAAATAATAATTTAATTTGAGGTTCCACATCTGGTATATCGCCATCTTCCTTCTTATCAAATTCATGAATGATTTTATTTCTAAATTTTCTTATTGATAACAAATTTTCATAATCATCATTGTCTATATAATTCCTTGTTAAAAACCATTTATATAACGATTTCGTCGTGTCTTTACCACATTTATTATACACGGCATCTTCAAATTCTTTTTTACTAGATTCATCTTCAATGAAATCTCCCTCTAATAGTGATCTATCATTATTAGGATTTTCAATATAAAAATGATATTCATAATCATCGTTCACTTCATCATATGAATAAGTTGCACCATAAAAATCCAACAATAACACATTCAGATTTCTTTTGAAATTTTCTATTAATATATTTAAAAAATATAATTTTGCTAATGTTTTTTTAACATCAATAGCCTTACTACTAAGTAATTCTTCTAAATTCAATGGTAGCACTTCCTAACTTTTATTGATTTTAAACCATAAACACTTATTTTTGTCTACTATAGTCTTCTTCTTGAAAACTATAAATGCATACATAATTCTTTTCTTTAACAATTCCTTTAATTCATCACGTGTTACAAGAAAACTTCTAGTAATATCATTAGTATATTCACTAAATCTATATAAACCATTAATGAGCTGATATTCATTATCAATAATATTATCAATTTCTTGGTCACTTAAATATCTTATATTGCTATGTTCTTCATCATATCCCGCATTTATTCTTATACATTTATCTTTAAAGTATAAATTTGTTGGTAACATTTTTGAACTAGACATTGGAATATTCGCATTAATAAGCCTTATTTCTTCAGATGAATTATAAATTATTCCATTAAGCTGGCTATGCTTATCTGGCTTAAATTCTATAATTTGATTAATTTGATCAGTAGTTAACTTATAATTATTAATAGCATTAGAATCAATTATAGCTTCAATCTCGTTTCTAAAAGAGTACATTAATGATTCTGGCAATTGCTTAAGGTACGCATTTAAAAGCATTTTTAAATCTCCCTTTTCTAATCTCCAACTAAAATATAATGATTTTTCTTCTGATAAATCTATATTTCTATCTATAAATTCATTATCTTTGATAGCTAATTCAAATGCTGTTCTGATATTGTTTTTCAAAGATTTTATATCTTCAACATCGCTGTCAATTTTAGCAATTAAATTATTTTTATAATAATCTTTTTTATATTTAATTAAAAAATCCACAATTTCCTTATTGTAAAAATTAACACCAACTTTGTCATAATTAATACCAAACACATTTAAGAAACTAATTTGATAATTTATATTTAATTCATTATCTATAATCCATTTCTTTGAAATGGTTTCAATAAAATAATTCTTGGTATCGTCGTCTAAGCAATTAACTACCTCTATTACATCTTTATTATCAATTCCAAAGACATTCCCAAACATAACGATTTCCAACCAAGCATCAATTATATTAGACTTATCAAAATCTCGTGATGCATCGGTAACAATCATATTGCTTATAAAATAATATTGAGATTTTTGGATAGAACTATATATTCTAAGCAATTCAATTAAAGAAAAAGTTACTAATTTAGGATTAGAGAACTCAATCATTCTCGCTACTAATTGTTTCCAGGAGCTTCCATCACTATTTAATCCTGCAGCAGGTTCAGATAAAAACGTTGTTATTTCTTTCCTTTTCAAATCACTAATCAATTTTTTATTTATTATGTGTGAAATAAAAATACTAATAAATAATCCAAGCAAGCAATTTTCAAACGAAAATAAGGCAGATGGATATAGATTATTATCTCTTAATTGTCTTATGAACCATACATCTCCATTTTTTAGAGAAACAACAGACATTAGAACAGCAAACGACATCTTTTTATTATCATCTTTGGTTTCAGAAAAACTCGATAAGACTATATCACTTGTAATATCTTTCAGCTTATCTTTTTCTTTTGAATCTAGGTTCAAACTTTCACATATCTTATGAAGTGCGAAGATTGAACGAGTTAGATGGTATGACTTATCTTCAGAAAAATCTTTTTCATAGTTAATAGATGCATCATTTGCTAATAGAATTTTTACATTGGAATATGCAGTATTTATAGCATTTATAATCTCTACATTTTTGTATTCACCAGCAATGTTTGCTGATAACACTTCTATATCTAAGGCTGCTTCCCAAAAATACTCATTTTGTAAAGATAATAAATAATCAAACAAGTTTGAATTGTAAGTGCTGGAAGAATTACCATTATATTCCTTTAAGGAATTATATGAGGCAATTATCCCATCATTCAAAACCATATATCTAATAACATTTGATAAAGTCTTAGCTTCGTTTTGCTCTAAAAACAATTCATTTTTATTCGTATTAGCATACTTATATTTTATTATGCGGTTTAATCTTTTTTTATTTCTTACTAAGACTGGTATTTCTTGTATTGCAAAAATCAATGAATAACAAAACGCAAAAAAATCTAATAATAATATTGACAATTGAGTAGATAAAATTGAAAACACAGTATATGCGCCAATACTAACTGCCATTATTATCACCATATGGGTAAAACTATAAACTGTATTTTTTCTTAATTTAACAAAATCATCTAAAGAAACACCATATACATTTTCCTTTGCGAGCGACAAAGATATAGATACAATTGTAATAATTGCAGGTAACAGCACTATTATTAAATCAAATACTAACTTATTTTCAAAATCCAATTTAATAACATTTATCAATTCAAGCAAAAAA
>CAMXLV010000090.1 GCA_947244675.1 uncultured Clostridium sp.
ATAATTTACTCAAAATAACGATAGATTATTGGGAGGAAATAATGAGTAAAGATAAGATTGAAATTGAAGATGTAAAAGAATTATATAATAATATGGAAGAAATATGGCCACAAAATGATCCATGGTATAATTACACACAAAAAAAAATACACTACTTTTTAAAAAAATGGAGTTCAAAATTAAAATTCACAAAAAAAACAAAAATATTAAATGCTGGTTCTGGTGGAAATACATATGGCATAGTAGGCAATCATACTCATATTGACATTTCTGAAAAACATTTAGCAGGTGTTGAAAACGCCATTGTAGCTAGTGTTGAAAATATGCCTTTAGATTCAAATTTATTTGATTCTTGTATATGTGTTGGATCAGTTATTAATTATTGTGACTTAAATATGGCTATTGCTGAGATTGATAGAGTAATGAAGAAAGGTGGAATACTATTTTTAGATTTTGATCAAAGCAAAAGTTTTGAGTTTATTGGAACAAAACATTATAATTCTAACATAGATATTATTAAAACATTTAATAGTGGATATGAAGATAAAATTTGGATATATTCAGAAAAATACGTTAGAAATACATTAGCTGCTCATAATTTTAAAGTCATCAAAAAAAAGTATTATCACACAATTTCAGCTTTAATTTATAACATCACAAAAAGGGAACATCTTGCAGCAAAATTTACCTTTTTGGATAAATTCGTAAGATTTATTCCATTCCTAAATAAAATCTCATGTAATATCATTTTGTTCGCCCAAAAAATTTAGAAATAAAAGGAATCTTTTGAATCAATTTCATTGCTCTATCCTCTGTTAATGCCAGGAAAGCTAACCAAATAAATATATTAAATACAAATATAACGATTACGATAGCTAACTCAATGTTAAGTTTTTTTACAGCTAAAATTATTGCTAAGGTAATTATTGAAAAAGTTATCATGAATAATAATGCTTTCCAAATTTTTTTATTTGTTTTTCTTTCTTCTGGGATAATTTTATTCTCATTTGAATTTGATTGAAAAGGGTAACCATTAATTTTTATTTGAGATATTTTTAACGTTTCTGCAATTTTTTCAATATGTAAATTCAATCTGGCATAGTTTTCAGTTTTTTCTTCATCATTTTTAAAGAAAAAACTATCCCACTCAAAATAATAATCAAAATAAATTGCAGAAATCATATTAAGATAAGATTCCTTACTAATAAAAGGATTACTATTATTTTTTTGATAAATAAGCAAAATGGCTTCTTGCTCACTATCCACATTATCTATATCCAGTCTTGGCTGGAAATATAGTTGATTTATTACTTGAAAACCCTCTAACTGCAATTCACTTATTTCGGTTATAAATGCCTCCTCATCACCTTTTATTACTTTTTCAAAAAGAATATAATCATAATCAATTTTGAGAGAAAAGCACTGTTGGTCCTATATTTTGCATCAAATATAATATAATCTATAATCAAACTTTTAATTTTAGGAATGAATGCTATTTCAGAAAATCCAATTATTTTATTATTCAATTTGATTCCCATAATGAAAGGCATAGAAGTTTTAAACTTCTTTCTATTGTCAATAACCCATGCTATTTCATTTGTAGGAGTTTTTTCTTGTCTGAAAATGTTTCTGCGATATATTTCTAATGCATCTTGAAAATCCTTATCACAGCATGTCTCAAACACATTCAATGTATAATTCAATTTGAAAGTTATCATAGTCATTCCTCCCAATAATCTATCGTTATTTTGAGTAAATTATACACTAGAATGCAATAATTCACAATATAAAATCGAAATTTGAAAAAAAATGAATTTACATTTTTGGAATACAAGAAAAATTACCAATAAAGGTGGCAGCATTTTGAATCATCTTATTTAAGTTCTAATAATATTTCCTTGCTACAGATCTTTTTCACACTGATATCGCTTTATTTCCATAATAACACTAGAAGCAATAATATGACCTAGTTTTTTTATAAAAATGATTGATGAAATACTTATGCTTTCATACATAATGATGGTTCATTATGTTTAATCTTCTTCTCTTCTTTAAAACTATAATAAAAATATCTTATATTAATTATCTCAAAATAATTTAGAATTATTGGGAGGTAATTTAAATGAAATATATGTTAGAAAAATTGACTCCAAGACAATTTGAAGTTCTCTCAGCAAATTATGTGAAATACATTGCTCCACAATATAATTGGACTTTGACTAAAAGTACCTCAGACTTCAATAGAGATATGGAGGCTTTTTTATTTGATAAAAACATCTGGGGAGAGGCCAAGCATACAAAAGATGCTTCATCATCGGTTTCAAAGACACGTTGGGATCCCACAATTTTATCAGCATTATTAAGAAATAATGTTGATGAGATATATTTAGTGACTTGCGGAAACATACCACTTGAATATATAGTGCGTGCAGAACATTTAAAAAGTTCTCATATAAGAAAAATCAATTATATAAATCGGTATATTTTAGATGAGTGGTTATGCAATTGTTCTATTAAATTTGACAATTTTAGTGAGAAAAATTTCAACATAAATACTTTAATTAAATCTTTACAAACAGAAGCCGAAAAAAATGAAACATATCCTGATAGAATTTTGGTAAATTGCTTTGATTTAATAGAAAATAATATGTTAGAACCGCAAAAAAAACTAATAGCAAATATATTTTATGAATTAAATATTACTTTTTTTACATCATCAAAAAATTCCAAAGTTTGCATTGAGATTCCAGAAAATTTTTTAATAAATGAATTTAAATTAAAACATTTATCTATAAACAAAGATGAAGAATTAAAAGAATTTGACATGAATTCTAAAAAAATCAATTGTCAAGTTTATGAAGGATTTTCTCAAATTCTAATATATGGTTTTTTTCTTAAAGAAGGTCAAGCAGAGATTATAATTGAATTAAACCAAAAACATTATAAAAAAGCAATGATGGTAAATAAGTCTATTCTTTCAAGCAATGATATCAAACAGGAAATTATAATTATTGAAAATTCTTTTCATTCTTGCGTAGAACGAAAAAACAATAATATTTTAGATGTTTATTATTGTAATAAAAATGATTTGAATAGACAATTTGAAAAGAACGATTCCTTTGGTAAATTCTATGCGTATTCCTTTGAAGATCATTACGAGAATAATGCAAAAGTTTTATGTCAATTAATGATATCTTTATTATTAAATATAGATTTTAGAAATATTAGCCAAGAAAATTTAATAAAAATTGTTAACGGTAACATAAATTTTTGCGATTTTTGGTTATTAGATTTAGCAATTGGATGCTCGAATGATATTTTTGCTTTAGATTTTCTTGAGCACTTGAACACAAATGAGAAACTTAGATCAATTATAATAAAAGAAAAAGCAAGAATCGAAAATAATAGTATGATTTTAATAGAGAATACAAACTATTTATCTTCCATTCAAAAGAATGCTTTAGACTTTATTAAAGTTTTTTTTGTTTCAAGTTATAATTCTTCTTTAATGATAATTAATTCTAATAAAAAAATCAACGAAGCTACTAAAAAAATTAAATTCACTTATGAGTATTTAATGGATTTAGCAAAAAAACATTATGATAAAACTGATTTTTATGTTGCAGCATATTACTATAAAATCCTTCTTTCAAGCAATGAAAATGCATCCATTTTTTTATATTACAATTATGCTGATTGTTTAAATCATTGTGGTTCTATGAGAAAATCTCTTCAACTATTTGAAAAAGTAATAACATGTTCTAACATAGAAATTTTTGAAGAAAAGAAAAAAATGATAGAAGCTCAAACAGAAATATTTAATATAAGATTTTGGAATATGGAAACAACTATATTACTTGATGATATAGATAAATTCTACAATAAGCATCATGATTTTTTGTTAGAACAAAAGAATTATAGAGACATATATAGCTTATATAATTTGCTGAATCGAAAAATGGTAACTTTATATCTTATGGGTAAATATGATGAAGCAGAAAAAATGATGCAATACAATTTAAATACTATCTCAACTAAAAATGAAAATTATATTGCATTCGCTTATATGGATAGTGCTAGAGGTTTATATAAAAAGAATATTTATGAAGCTAGATGTCGAATGAAAAAAGCTTTATCAATATTATCAAAACCTAACGTTAAAAATAAAGAATTAAGAAGATATTATGATTGTAAAGTGGAACTTGCTTTTATCAATTTTATTCTTGATTATAAGTTAGGAACAGCTGACATAACTTCTCTTGAAAAAATGATTACAAAAGTTAAACTTAATGGATACAAAAATATGCTTATAAAATGCTATTTAAAACTTGCCACTTGTTATTTAGCTTTACAAAATTTAAATTTAGCAGAAAAATGTCTTTCTTTTGTGAAAAAAAATTGCGATTTTAAAGAAAATCTAAGAAGTAAATGGCTTTATAACAGTATCATAAGTAATTATTATCTTTTAGATAATTTAAAGGAAAATATAACTTTCACTGAAACTTCTGATTATTGTAACTATAATTTTGTTATAGGATTTAATTGCTTTAATCAAGATGGAGATGTCATTTTAGAAACACGTGTATGGTAATTTATTAAAGCACAAGAACATTCCCATTTAAATCTAAAATAATATCCTTTTTATCTTTTCTCATTTCATACCATAATTTGTTGTTAATTATTTGCGTAAATGATTCACAAAAATAAATAATATTTTCAGAAGAAAAGCAAAATTTTATAGGAAGAATTTTAAAAAAATCTATTTTTGAAAGACCAGAATAATGCATATAAGAAATAGCTTCTTTACTCTTTAGTTTTGATTTATTTAATATATCAAAAATTTCAGTTAAACTAGAAAAATTTAAAACTAAATAATTATGTTTTTGAGATTCTAATGATAATTGCTGTAAATAAAAGAGGTGCAAATCATCATGTATTTTTCCTTCCCATTTTCCCCAAAAATAAGCGGATTGAGCATTTTCATTGATATTATATATACCTCGACTTCCTCCACGTATATGATAAGCTACAGCAGTAGAATCATACAAGCATCTATATCCGTTTAATGTAAGTTTAAGAAAAAACTCCATTCCTTCCCATGCATTGTAGTATGTCTCATCAAACATTTCCATTTTTAAGAAAAGACTTTTTTTAGTTGCAGAAAGTGCAGTGGTTAAAGCTTTTCTTGGTCCAGACTGATTTGCATAAATATTATGGCAAGCTACATTAGCATATGCGTGTGCGTTAGTATATTTTGTGAATACATGTCCTGTACTTTGTATTGTATTTGTTTGGGGATAAATCAATTTAGGCTGAACGGCGTCTGCTTTAGATTGAATTAAATCATTTATCAAGATTTCTAAACATCCTTCTGTTAAAATGATATCATCATTCATAAATATAAGTATTTCAGAAGTTGCACTCTTAATTCCCAAATTATTTGCCTTACCATAACCAACTTTTTTATGAGTAGATATTTTTTTAATATTAAAACAAAAAAAACTACTGAAATAAGATGGTGGAATAAGTTCCACATCACTATCTTCAATAATGATAATTTCAAATTCGGATATAGTTTTATACTCAGAAAGAAACTTAAAAAAGTTTTGAGTCATTGTGTGAAACTCACTAATTGAAATTATAATACTTGCTTTCATTTAAATTACCTCCCAATAATTCTAAATTATTTTGAGTAAATTATACAATAAAATGTTATAATTTACAATTAGAAATCGAAATTTGGAGGAAAATAAATGAATTTAATAAAGTATAGGGAGATATTTATAACTAAGATGATGGTATCTAAAAACTTGGATATGAAAAGTATCAAAGCCTATACATCAGATTTGGATCACTTGATTGACTTTACAAATGGGAAAGTATCTCAAGAATCTATTATGGGTTATATACAATACTTAACTCAAAATTATAAGGATACTACTGTTTCAAGAAAGCTAATTACAATTAAAATGTTCTTTAGATTTATTGAGGAAGAAACCAAATGGATAAATCCATTAGATAAATATAAAATAAAAATAAAAAAAGAAAAAAGGTTACCCAAAACTATTCCTGTAAAAGATGTAAGTAAGTTGTTAGATTATATGTATGAAAATCTAAACCAAGCCAATACTTCTTTTGCATACTTCCAAGCAATTAGAGATTTATGTATTATAGATCTTCTTCTTTCTACTGGAATGAGAATAGCTGAAGTGTCTAATTTAAAACTAGAAGATATAATATCATCTGAACGGGTATTACTTGTTCATGGGAAAGGAAAGAAACAAAGGCTCTTATATATTTCCAGTTTAGAAACTTGGAACAATTTAAAGGCTTGGCTAAGTATAAGAAAAAAACTTAAAGTAAATCACGAATATCTATTTGTAAATAAATATCATGATACTTTAAGCATATACGGAATCGAAAATATATTTACTAAATACAGAGATAAAAGTGGTATATCTCATTCTGCCACACCACATTATTTAAGACACACATTTGCTACTAACTTACTTGCGAATGGGGCAGATTTAAGAAGTGTTCAAGAACTACTAGGACATTCTTCTATTTCTACTACAGAAATCTATACTGAAGTTAATACTGTAAGAAAAAAGATTGTTTTAAAGAAATACAACCTGAGAAATAAGCTTACTAGAAATTCCTAATCAAACAAAGTGATAAAAGTTTCCTTCATTTATTTTTGACTATTCAGTGTTAGTTTCATCAAATATTGTTGGTATTTGAAAAATAGAAATCCCTCTATAATTTATCTATTAAATTATCAACAACATCAGTTGTCTCAAATATTAAAAATTGTATGTCATTTAATATGTTTTCTATTTCTTTAAAATCCTTATGAAGGTCTTTTAAAAAGAATTCGTGATTGATGTAATTTCTTTTATTAATAACACCTTCTAAATCTCTATATTGTTTATCATTTAGATGGTTTTCTTTCTTTAACGCTTTATTTAATTTGTTCAGTGAAGCTACATTAATTTTCTTGATTGGAATTTGAAGTATAGTAGCAAGTTTCTTATACTCTTGCTCCCATTCCTGAGCATGCATTATAATCTTTCCAACTGCTTTAAAAACATCATTTGGATAATCCTTTATCTTTATATCTTTTCCAAGCATTTTATCTTTATTCCTTTCAATTATTAGTTCAACTTAGTTTCTTTCTATCAACTTAATATCCAGTCTCTTACAAGAGTCCATCATCTTAATCTTATTTTCTTTAGACACAATTTTGCCTAAATAGATTGCTATTATTTTGGGTGCAATTGGTTTTTCTCCTGCATCTCCAATCAATCTCCATTG
>CAMXLV010000091.1 GCA_947244675.1 uncultured Clostridium sp.
GTTATGATTGTTTTAGGAATTTGTATTATGCCAATTCTTAAATTAGCATCAATAACGTTTGCTTATAAGTTATTAGCAGGAGTTATACAACCAATAGCAGATGATAAAGTAACAAATTTGTTAGAACAAATGGGTGATATATTTAAAATATTTTTAGCAATATTAACGAGTATTTCTTTTATGATTATTATAGGGACAACTTTAGTTTTAAAAATATCAAATAGTGGAATGATGTATCGATAAGGGGTTATACAAATGATAGAATTTATGAGTTCGTGGGTAAAAGGATTAGGGTTAGCAATTGTAATTGTATCCATTCTAGAAATGTTATTACCTAATAATAAAACTAAAAAATATATTAGAATGGTAATGGGAATTTATGTCTTATTTACAATGATTTCACCTTTTGTGTCCAATGCAAAAAGTTTTAACATAGAAGAGTTTGATTTAGAGGCATATGAAACAAAAGCAACAAGTAGTAGTGTTAGTGTAAATCAAAGTTCCATGGATGAAAGAATTGAAGATTTATATCAACAAGAATTACAAAAAGATATGACAAAAAAATTAAAGGAAAAAGGATATTTGGTAACTAATTGCAAAGTAAAAGCACAAATATCAGAAAAAGAAGAAGAAACAAAAATTACTAAAATCAAGTTGAAAGTGCAAAAAATAGAAGAGCCAGAAGAAAAAGAAGAAAAGTTAGAAAATCAAATGGTTACACAAATTCAAAAAATAAAGCCAATAGAAAGTAGTATAAAAAAAGAAGAGAAAACGAAACAAGAAAATACAAAGATAAATAAGACAGACATTCAAAATATTAAAAAATTTTTAATAGAGGAATATGGAGTGAGTGAAAAATGTTTAGAGATAAATTAAAACAATTAACCCAAGGGGGAAAAGAGGAAGGAAATCATAAAAAAAAGATTGAAAATTTAGTGTTTTTTGTTGTTGTTCTGATCATAACAATTGTTATTATTAACCTTATTCTAAATGGCAATAAACAAGTTAATAAGCAAGAAAACAATACTACTTCCAAGCAATTAGCAACAACAAAAGACACAATAGAAAATCAAACATTAGAACAAACAAATGATGATTCTTTGGCTAAGCAACTAGAGATGATTCTTTCTAAAATACAAGGAGTAGGAGAAGTAAAAGTGTTTGTTAATTATTCAGAGTCAAGTGAATTAATTGCTATGTATAACGAAACTTCAAAAACGAGTAATACAGAAGAAAGTGACACAGCAGGGGGAAGTAGAAAAATTCAAGAAACAGATTTACAAAAAGATATTATTTATCAAGAAGAAAATGGAGAAAAAACGCCAATTACACAAAAAATTGTAAAGCCAAAATTAGAAGGAGCAATTATAACAGCCAAAGGAGCCAATAATTACGAAACAAAGACGAATATTATCCAAGCTATTGAAGCAGTAACAGGACTTGCTACTCATAAAATACAAGTATTTGAAATGAATTAGGAGGGATTTTGTAATGAAATTATTTAAAAAAAATCAAATTATTATTTATGTAATCGTTTTAATGTTAATGACAGCAGGATATTTAAACTATACGACAAAAGTAGAAGAACAAACTTCTATAGAGACAGCTATACAAATTGAAGCACAAGATGATAGTAAAATAGCTAATATTGGTGATGCGACTTTAGTAAGTAGTCCAGAAGTAGTAGAAGAAAATACGAACAATGTTCCAGAAGAAGTTAAGCCAACTGCTAATACAGCTAATAATGATGACTATTTTGTTAAGTCAAAATTAGAAAGAGATACAATGTATTCACAAATGCTAGAGACATATGAGAAGGTATTAAATAGCACCAATTCACTAGAAACACAAAAACAATCTGCAACAGAAGAAATACAAAAAATTAATGATATTAAAAATAGTATTATGATTTGTGAAAATTTGATACAAACCAAAGGATTTGAAAAAAATATTGTCTTTGTAAATGGAAATAGTGTTAGTGTCATCATTGGAACAGAGGAAATAAAGACTGAAGAAATTGCACAAGTTCAAAATATTATTGCAAGAGAACTAAAAGCAGAAATTGAAAATATTCATATTGCAACAAAATAAGTAAAAAAATAAGCCTTTTATTTAGGCAATATTCTGAGTCATTTTTCTAATATATTCTCCAATTTCTTCATTAGTCAAATCTAATTGAGTGATTAAGTTGTTTAGAACATCTCTTCTTGGTAAATCTTCTTCATTATCAATTCTTACATATTGTCTCAAACTAATACCAAGAAGCTCTGACATTTGCTCCTGTGTGTATTTCTTAGATTTTCTTTTTTCCTTAATCATAAAATCACCCTACTTATAAAATTAAAATAATTATGTCATAAATTGTAAAATAATTGTATTGACATTTTGTGACAGGTTGCAGAAATAATAAGAAAATTCAAAATTTCTATAAAATAGTTGTAAAAATTTTTTGTTTTGATATAATAAGGAAGACGTAAGAGAAAGAAGGGAGAGAAAAAAATGTTAAAAAAAGTAGGAATATTAGCAAATGGAGGAGATGTATCAGGATTTAATGCTGTTATTAGAGCTATTGTAAAAACAGCAGAAAATCATGAAGTAGCATGTTATGGAATTATGGATGGATATAATGGATTACTAAAAAAGGATTTTGAATTATTATCAACAGCAGCTAATCGGAGAAGCAACAGGTATTTTACCAAAAGGTGGTTCAATTATAGGTTCTTCTACTAATGCTAATCTATTTAATTATAAAATAGTAAAAGAAGATGGTAGTGTAGAATATAAAGATATGTCAGAAGAAGCTATTAAAAATATTAAAGATTTTGGATTTGATTGTATTTTCACATTAGGAGGAGATGGAACCCAAAAATCAGCAAGGGATTTTTCTACCAAAGGTGTAAATGTAATTGGTGTACCAAAAACCATTGATAATGATGTAGCATGTACAGAAATTACTTTTGGATATAATACAGCAGTATCAGTTGCTATGGAAGCTTTAGATAGATTACACACAACAGGGGCAACACATCATAGAATTATGGTATTAGAAGTAATGGGAAGATATGCTCGGATGGATTGCTTTAGAATCAGCAATAGCAGGAGGGGCAGATGTAGCTTTAATTCCAGAAATTCCATATGATATCAATCGTGTAGCACAGAAGATTAACAATCGAAGAAAAAGAGGAAAGAATTTTAGTGTAGTTGTGGTAGCAGAAGGTGCAAAAGCAAAAGATGGTGAAATTACAATTATGGGAACAAGAGACAATGGTGCAGGAGTAGACAATACAAAATTAGGAGGTATTGGACAAGTTCTTGCTAAGCAATTAGAAGAATTAACAGGATTAGAAGCAAGAAATACAACTTTGGGTTATATGCAAAGAGGAGGAACACCAACTGCTTTTGATCGAGTACTTTCCACAAAATATGGAACAAAAGCAATGGAACTTGCTTTAGAAGGAAAATTCGGAACATTAGCCATTATGAAAAATGGAAAATTAGATTCTGTATCTTTAGAAGAAGTTGTTGGAAAAAATACAAAGATAGGAGCTGTTTCTGGAAACACAGAAGATAGCAATTTAAGAAAAGTAACAATGGAAGACGACCTAATAAAAACAGCAAGAAATATTGGAATTAATTTAGGAGACTAAAAAAATATAATTTAATGATTAGAAAGTATTGCTATTTTATCAAAAATATGGCATAATAATAAATAAATAAGAAAAAACAAGAAAAAAGAGGAGTACATCTTACAAAATGCTTAAAAGAGAAAAGAAGTCATAGGCTGAGAGCTTCTTAAGAAAAAAGTAGATGGAAAGTAGCTTTTTTAGTTGATATTCTGAGAAATATAAAAATAGGAATATCCGTATAAGCCACGTTAAAAGCTAACTAAGAAAAAATCTAACAAGATTTTATTTTAAGGTGGTACCGTGAGAAATATTACTCGCCCTTATCAAGAGGGGCGAGTTTTTGTTTAAAAAGGAGGAATAAAAATGGATGGAAAATACAATCCAAAAGATTTTGAAGAAAAGCTATATCAGCATTGGGAAGAAGAAGGATATTTTAAACCAAGTATGGATGAGAGTAAAGAGAGTTATTGTATTATGATGCCCCCACCAAATGTAACACGGAAAACTACATATGGGACATGCTTTAGATGATACCATACAAGATATTTTAATCCGTTTTAAAAGAATGCAAGGATATAATACTTTATGGCTTCCAGGAAGTGATCATGCCTCTATTTCGACAGAAATGAAGGTAGTACAAAAATTAAAAGAAGAAGGAAAAACAAAACAAGATTTAGGCAGAGAAAAATTTATTGAAGAGGCTTGGGAATGGACTAGAATCTATGGAGGAACCATTCAAGAACAACAAAAAAAATTAGGATGTTCTTGTGATTGGGAAAGAAGAAGATTTACATTAGATGAGGGATTGTCAAATGCTGTTTTACAACAATTTGAAAACTTATATCGAAAAGGACTTATTTATAAAGGAAAAAGAATGGTAAATTGGTGTACAAATTGTAATACTTCTATCTCAGATGCAGAAGTGGAGTATCATGAAGAAAATTCGCATTTGTGGCATATTCGTTACCAAGTAAAAGGAGAAGATAAATACATAATTGTTGCAACAACAAGACCAGAGACAATGCTAGGTGATACAGCTGTGGCAGTTCATCCAGAAGATGATAGATATAAAGAGTTAGTAGGAAAAAAGTGTATTTTACCAATTATGAATAAAGAAATTCCAATTATTGCAGATTCTTTTGTTGAGAGGGAATTTGGAACAGGTGCTGTTAAAATTACACCAGCACATGATATGAATGATTATCAGGCAGGATTACGTCACGATTTAGAAATAATAGAAGTATTTGATGAAAATTTCAAAATGGGAAATCTTATAGACGAATACCAAGGAATGGAACTAATAGAAGCAAGAAAGAAAATAGTAGAAAAGTTAAAAGAAATTGGGGCATTGGTTAAAGAAGAAGAATATGTTCATAATGTTGCTAAATGTGAAAGATGTAAAAATACGATTGAACCTAAGATTTCTAATCAATGGTTTGTGAAAATGAAAGAACTAGCTGAGCCTGCAATTGAGGCTGTGAAAAATGATAGCATTCGATTTATTCCAAAGAGATATGAAAAGACATATTTTAATTGGATGGAAAATATTCAAGATTGGTGTATTTCAAGACAGTTATGGTGGGGACATCAAATACCTGCTTATTATTGCCAAAAATGTGGACACATTCATGTTGGAAAAGAAATACCTAAGAAATGTGAAAAATGTGATTGTGATCAACTAAAACAAGATCCAGACACATTAGACACCTGGTTTAGCTCAGCATTATGGCCATTTTCAACATTAGGATGGCCAAATAAGGAAGAAAAAGACCTAAAAATGTTTTATCCAACTAATGTATTAGTAACTGGTTATGATATTATATTTTTCTGGATTGCTAGAATGATATTTTCTGGATTAGAAGTAATGAAAGAAAAACCATTTCAAGATGTATTAATTCATGGTATTGTAAGAGATAGCCAAGGAAGAAAAATGTCTAAGACATTAGGAAATGGTATTGATCCAATTGAAGTAATTGAACAATATGGAGCAGATAGCTTGCGATTTTCTGTGCTATCTGGAACAACAATGGGAAATGATATTCGTTATATGCCAGAAAAATTAGAACAAGCTTCTAATTTTGCTAATAAAATTTGGAATGCTGCTAAATTTATAACTATGAATTTAGTAAGCAAAGAAAAAATTATACAATTCCATAAACAAGATCAAAAACCATTAAAAATAGAAGATAAATGGATTATAACAAAATTGAATCAATTAGTTTATGATGTAACAAAAAATATGGAAAATTATGATCTAGGTGTAGCTTTAGATAAGATTTATAGCTTTATTTGGAATGAATTTTGTGATTGGTATATTGAAATTGTAAAGCCAAGATTAAATAGTGAAAATGAGGAAGAAAAAATAATAGTATCTTATGTGCTAAATCAGGTTTTTACAACCTCTCTGCAATTGCTACATCCATTTATGCCTTTTGTAACTTCCAAAATTTATGAAGATTTGATTCATTATAATGAAAAAGAATTAATGGTATCAGAGTGGCCTAAATATGATGAAAGTTTAGCTTATAAAGAAGAGGAAACTATTTTGGAACAGTTAAAACAAATTATTGTAGAAATAAGAAATATAAGAGCTAACAAAAATATTCATCCTTCTAAAAAGGCAGAGTTAATTATTATAACTAAAAAATATAAAGACAAAATAGAAGAAGCAAAGGACTTTTTATTAAAATTAGGATTTGGAAAAAATATAATTGTGAAAGAGCAAAAAAGCGAGATCCCAGAAGAGAGTATTCAAATTATGACAGATAGTATAGAATTATATATGCCATTAGAAGGTCTAATTGATAAAGAAGAAGAGCGAAAAAGGCAAGAGGAAGAAAAGATAAGATTAGAACAAGAAGTAGCAAGGTGTGAAAAAATGCTTTCTAATCCAGGATTTATTAACAAAGCACCAAAAGAAAAAATTGAAGAAGAAAAATTAAAACTAGAAAAATACAAAGAAATGTTAAACAAATTAAAATTTTAAAAAAATTAGAAAAAAGTATTGAATTTTGTAGAAGAATATGTTAATATATTTTTACGTATTAATTCTATGGAATTCAATACTATTTTTATCTCATTTATTTAGAATCGTTGTATAACACTTGTGTTAATTTTTTTCAAGCAACTTGAAGAGCAAACATTAAAAAAGTATTTAATTCAAATAGTTTTTTCTACGTAAATTTATAGCAAAGGAGGTGACACTATGGAACAAAAAATTTTGGACATTCTTTTGGAAATGCAAGGAGACATTAAAGCAATTAAAACAAGAGTTGATGCATTAGAAGTGCGACAAGACAAAATGGAACAATATATTAAAACAGAATTGGATACCATCAAAACAGAACTAAAGAAAATTACA
>CAMXLV010000092.1 GCA_947244675.1 uncultured Clostridium sp.
TTGTTATTAAAAATTCTTAATTTTCTTATAAAATTATTGTATAGAAAGGAGAAAAGTGCAATACTTTTGTATTTTAAAAAATCGAGAAACAAAAAGTTTATTCTCATTCTGCCACAAAAAATACCAACCACAAAGCTTGTGATTGGTATTCAAATTGTCTAAGATCCATTCGTTAATGTTTAATTATTTTATCGATTTTTCTAATATATTTCTTATAATTACATCCAAGGACAAATATCCAAGAATCATTCATAAATGTTTTATTAATCTTTTCATTAACTAAATAAAATACTACGAATGTATCAACATTATTAAAGTAGAACAAATCTTCTTTTTGAAAAACATCATTAGTTTTCCCAAAAAATCAAATATCTTCTATTAGCTAATAAATAGCAATTTAATTCTGATTCAATCTTACAAGTTAATGGATATTCTTCAATTATTTTTTCTTGGATGTTCATATTTGCCCCCTCTAATTAATTGTTATTAATTGATTTAAATATACAAAATATCTATTTCAATGAATTGACCCATTTCATTAAATTAGCTTTGCCATCATTTATATTCAACAAGGTGTCTCCATTCATTTTCACCTCAACAATTGGTAAATGGTGTCCATCAAAAAAGTGCTCAGGAACCGTCACAAAATCAATATCATCGCCAACATTTAAATTCAAAATTTCTTCTGAAAAAATATGATAACTACAAATTGGAGATTGATAAGGAATATACGTTCTTATTTCTTCGCATTTGATGCTAACCTCATAGTCATCAAATTCCATTACCTCCCCTGATAAAGCAATGTAATTTTGATCATCCGAATATTTCTCAATCATTTTTTTGATTGTGTGTGGACTTACTTTACAACTAGATAAAATTGCAATAAATAGTAACAAAACAATCACAACTAATTTCTTCATTATATTCCTCCCTTATTTTTAATATTCACCAAGCAAGAAGAAATAACCAAAAGGTCCAAATAATGATGACACTCCGAGATACCAATATCCCCTGTTAATGTCCGATTGCGAATGAGTTCTTCTTTCAACGCCGCCAAACACATCTGCAGTAATCTCCCAAGGTCTATCATAATACTTTCTTTTGCTCCATCCTTGCCATGAAGGCAATCCAATCATAAGTCCATAGTTTGCAATGCCCATCATCATTAATTGCCAGTTATGACCTCTTTCATGTCGCAAGTCATCAACATTACTGCCCTGTCCTAAAAAAATTGCTCCAAATGACCCAGATCGACCTCCAGCAGCCGTTCTAAAAACAGGCACTCCTTTATAAAATGAAACCATACTAGAATTTAATGTTGCAGAGGTGTCAGTATTGAATGGATTCCATCCAATAGCGTTCATATCTTTTCTAATATCTTCATTAAAGATAGACGCAACTGCCATTCCCGCATAGCTAACAACTGAAGTAGCCACTTGTAAAGCTGTTCCACCAACTGGGGTAAATAACAATATAGCAGCCAAAATTAACCAAGGAAAATGTCCTGTCGGGTCATATTTGTTTATAGGATCATTACTACAGTAAGCAAATAAATTCAAACCAATAATGCTAGTAGGATCTAAATACTCAAAAGAATCAGGAGTTAAAAACCTACCCCACTCAGGAACATAATACCTACTCTTACAATAATACACGCTCGTCTTTATATCATAATATGCCTCATCATAAACTTCAATGATTTCATCTTTTTGATTATAGATTGATACACTAAGATAAAAATTTTTATATCTCTTATGTATTCCGAGATTACAAATCAACTGCAAATTTAATTTTTGTGTTAACTTATATAGTTCTTTATAATATTTAACCAATTTTCTGCAATATCTATTCCATAGTTACAAATAGGATATCCAAATTAGTCAAACCTAACACTTTTATCAATTTGTTTTATTAAAAGCTTTAATGATTCAAGAAAATGTTCATCGATAGATAAATCTATTCCTACTATATGCCCATTATGTATGAAACACAATGATTCACAAAGCATTAAGCAGCAATTTGGCTCATCATACTCACAGAGTCTTTCTCCCTTCTCATTAAAAATATCAATTGCTAAATAAGATTGATATTTATTCAAATCTATCTCTGAACGTTGAACTTCTATCTTAAAATTGTATTTTTTTTATAAGTTGTTTTTTCAAAAAAGTAAACATAGAAGAACTTAAAACTTTGTTAAGACATTCACTTTCAAACTCTTCAATTTGACTTTTTTCTATATTCTTGTTAAAAACCATGTCCATCTCCTTATTGTACTTACTGACATATGCATTGGATTCCAAGAATTGAGCTGGAAATGCAATCCATGAGGGACATGATTCTGAATTTCAACAGATCTTAACGCCCCACGAGCATTCTTAAATCTAACGCCCCAATAACCCTTGTCTGGGTGATTAGAGGGAACTAATCTTCCAATTTTATCCAACGATTTAATATTAAAACTATAACAAAATGATGAGGCGAAAGTTCCAAGAGTTGCAATACTTGCAACTGTTAACATTAATCCATTATACCAATCTTCACTCATACCTGCATCAAGCATCCAATTCCCCCACAAGTTGAACGCTCAGTTTGAAGTATACTTCTAAACACCTTTCTCACTTAATGTCGAGGTGAAATTTGTTTCATTTATTTTTTAATAATTTTGATCCCAAACAAAGATCCTGTATCTATTATCTGTTTTTTAAACGCAGTTGAAATCTGATCCCAATAGATAATTCTTTGATCTTTTAAAAGAGTGCCAAAAAAAGAGTTTTTCTTATCAATTTTTAAAAGGGGGGAGGCATTGAATCTAAAAGAATCCAATATTTTTTTCCCTTTACCATTTTCTACAATAGAAAGTTCATATTCTCCAAATTGCTCATAAGAATACCAATTTATGCTTCCATACTTATTAGTAAACTTACACCACACTTCTTTTCCATTAGAGTTATAATCAAAATCAAAATCATAATCGGTGATTAAGAACTCAAGTTTATTTTTTATTATTTCCTTAGTTTTCATACTTCCTCCCCTAAAAATCAAAATGGTATACCCATTTCCATATATTACGACTTTTCCAAATTCCTAATGCAATTCTTTCTGCAATATAACTTGAACTTCCAATTAATCGAGTAGAATCAAACCCAATATCAATAGTTCTATAACCACTTTTATAAAATTCACCATCTTTAATACCAATACCGAATTGTATTCTAACTGATAAAGCAGTTATAGCCCCCCTCCAACTTCAATTAGTGTATCAAAAATATCAAATTCTACTCCACCACGAGCTGTAAATGCAGCCACTTTTGCTTCTATTCCAACAAAATATGTGTTCTTTTTTGAATCAATTATTTCTTATAAGTTCATATAATGATTTAACAACTTTATTAGTTTCATTTTGATTTTAGAAATTTTCTTATTTGTACATTTGCATCTAATTTTAAATTTTTTATTTCACTATCATTAAGAAAACTATACTTGATTAGAATTTTTGTCAAATTATATCTAGTCATAGAAGATAAACCATTTTTCAAAAAATATTTCATTTCATTTAAAAGTCTATAATCTATTTTTCTTTTATTAAAATACATAATAAGTTCATTCTCAACTTCAAACCATCCGCTCTTATTCTCATAATCAATTTTTAGATGACTTATACTTTTTTTTATCACTTTATAATCACTATAATTATAATTTTTCAAAATGATTCTTATCCCATAAGAACTATACTTACTATTTAATAATTGATAACCTATATTTTTAATACTTTTGGATCTTAAGCTACAAGCTATTTCTAATAACATTTTATCAAAAGTTTCATCACATCTATAAAAATTTATAAATAATTTTTTAAATAATTTTGTATCACATAAATTACTAAAGTAGATTATTTTTAAAATATTTATTTTATTATCATAATTTAATGGTTTTTTTTCTATGTCTTGAATTAATTTTTCAATTGTACTTTTACAAATATATGTTGAGATTAAAGGAAGGTTATGCAATACCCACTCTTTATCTTTAATTTTATTTATTAAAAAAGAATAATTATTAAAAAGAGTTAAATCTATTTTTTCAATATCTTTTTGTTTTTTTATGAATTTAATATTATAGTTCATTTCAATATCAGATAATTCTAAAGTACTACATGGTTGTAAGAAATAGTGATGATTTATTATTTCTGTTATCTTTTCTTTTCTATTATATAAATCTATTATTAACGAAATTAGAGCAGATATACTTAAGCATTCTTCTCTAGAAAAACTATTTTTGTCTACTTTTTTTATTAGCATTTTTAAAAATATATTTTCATAATTTAAATCTTTCTTTTTTAAAAAGAAATAGAGTGTGTCAATTAAATAAGTAAACATATAGGAATTCTCTAAGCTTGTTTTTTTTATTTTTTCAATTAATAATTTTATATAAATATTATCCATATTATAATGAGAAGCCAATTCATATGCATAAAAAGATCTATACTCATTATTATTTAAAAATGCATAATTATTTAATACAATTCTATTAACTTGTTTTAAATAGTTAAATCTATTTTCTTTCAACAACTCTAAAATACATTCCCCATGTCCCCTTTTAGCATGCCACAAAAATTCTTTAGCATTCATAAAATCACTTCCTTCTAAGTAGAATAAAAATTGGAAATAGTATCAACAGAGTAACATCATCTAGAATTCCTATTCCAGTTGTATCATTTGCCAAGACGTATGCTATAATGGCTGAAATTCCAATAATATCTCCCATTACTTCTAAACTACTATTTATATTTTTTTTATAACCAATTTTTTCAAAATCAAGTGAATTAGAAAAAACATCAAAATTAAACGTATTAGAAATATGAGAATGATTATATCCCTTTCTTTTTGATTTATTTTTTTCACCACGAGCTTTAAGTTCAGTTTCTATTTCTTTTTTTTCTTCCTTTTCTTTTGCGGTTAAATGTCCTTTGTGGCTTAACTCATTATATCGTTCTAATAATTCTTCTGTAGTCCAATAAGCATATTTTGACTTTCTCATATTACCTTGATGTCCCCGCTGAGCAAATTCTAATATTCTATCATTAGTATTCACAGGGTCATTACTACAGTAAGCAAATAAATTCAAACCAATAATGCTAGTAGGATCTAAATACTCAAAAGAATCAGGAGTTAAAAACCTACCCCACTCAGGAACATAATACCTACTCTTACAATAATACATGCTCGTCTCTATGGGTTTCTTACGAGTACCCACAAAATATCTAACCCTTGATTTTGATATTTTTAAATTCTTTATTTCCGCTTCTATTTTACAATAAACATCAAAAAATTTCAATTTGAATTAAATAGAAATGAAATTAATAATGGAGAGATGAAGTGTTGCTTTTTGTGGCTAAATCTTCAAAATTTGGCAGGATAAGAAAAGTGCCACACTTTTGTATTTTAAACAATTGGGAAACCCAATTTTATTATAGTTCTGCCACAAAAAAATACCAACCACAATGTTTTGTGGTTGATATAAAATTTGTCTAAAGTCCAATGTAAAATTGTATTACTAATTCTTTTAATAAATATTAAAAATATTTTATTTAATTATTTGCTCAATATTATTTTCTTCTAATATTTTAATAAACTCATCTTTATATCTTGTATTAACCAAAATTCGTTTATCTTTAATGAATAAATTAAATTGATAGAGCACAGATTTCCTATATCTTTTACAAGTATATTTCTCTATGTTGCAAGTGTTAATTTCTACTTTTCTAAATAATGTTCTTAACACTATTTTTTCTTTGTTTATTTTCAAATTATATTTAATGGCATAGAGCCATACATAAAATCCAAACATTCCCAAACAAAAAAATAATATAAACATAAATAATACATCTTTATCCTGTAAACTTTTGTTATTCACATACATATATACAAATGTTAATAACAACAAAGCAAAGCTAAAAAACATTACATTTCTGGCTAATTTGCTCTCTTTTTTCATACTATCAATTATAATATTATCCATAAAATCCTCCTAATTATTTAAATAAATCAACAATAAATATAATGCCCGCAGCAATTCCTGCAACCACCCTAGCTCCTGGTGCTGGTATAGCTGCAACTAGTGCACAAGCTGCATATCCCGCCAATACACCATTTCCTACTGAAATAGTAACTTCGTGTGTTGTATTCCCATTGATAAAACCACCACTAAAAGAAATGCCGTTTTCAAGACTCCATCCTGAACTTCCAGTAAGCCATGGTGTCAATTGCCAACTTGAGCCAAAACCAATATCGCTAGTTAAATATACACTATATCCATACCAATTACCAAAATTTGTGCCGAAACCAACACTAGAACCATCCTTGCCAACATTACTAAATGAATAGAAAGTTTCAGGAGAATTGTGTTGTATGGTTACGCCATATGTAATGTTTCCCAAAGCTTTTGCCATTGTTGGATCTTTAATTAATGAGAATATGACTTTGTTTGTCATAAGAACTGAATTTGTCTTAATCCTATTAGCTTTCCCAAAGCCACCTTTTATAGTAGAATTATTGACTAGATTTCTTACAATTGAACTTGCCATTCTTCCACTAGCACTTCTACCTACACTAAAACCACTATATGTAATACCAATCGGATTATTACTACAGTATGCATATAGATTCAATCCATTAATACTGCTAGGATCTAAATACTCAAAAGAATCAGGAGTTAAAAACCTACCCCACTCAGGAAC
>CAMXLV010000093.1 GCA_947244675.1 uncultured Clostridium sp.
CCTAGTCAACCAACAACACTAGATTCATGTTTGTTTATTATCATTATTATTTTAATAGTTATAAAATTATTTTCTATCATTAGCCATATTTCTGAGGAAATGTTACGTTCAAACATAATATTTGCTTTATTAATAACAGTTATTATATTATTAGTTACAGTACCTATAATATATATTATAAATAAATACTTTCCGTTTATTATTGGGAAAAAATGTAAAGTGAGATTAATTAAAGATGAACTAAAGGATTCATAAAAGTTCTCCAATTATTAATAATTGGAGAACTTTTTTCAAAAAAATTTTATCTTGTCAGTTTTAGTAGTTTTTATTTGTTTTGTGTAAATTACCTTGAATAATAAAATTAACTATGATATAATTTCCACGAATGAGCAGATGAAAATAAAACAAAATGAGTGGATATATTAAAGTTTGAAAACTAGGAAAATTTTATTGGAAAGCTGGCAATGAATAAGTTTATGAAAGAATTAGTTTCGGTAATCTTACCTGTTTATAATGGAGAAAATACTATATCAGATACTATTAACTCTGTTTTAAATCAATCTTATAAAAATTTTCAATTAATTATAGTTAATGATGGTTCTAAAGATAATACAGATAATATATGTAAAGAGTTTGAAGATAGTAGAATTGAGTATTATTATAAAGAAAATAGTGGAGTAAGTAATACTAGAAATTTTGCATTGAAAAAAGCTAAAGGTAAGTATATCATGTTTATTGATTCTGATGACTTATATAATTATGATTATATTGAGAAAATGGTTCAAAGCATGGAAAATGGGTATGAACTGATATGCAGTGGGTATATTAATTTTGAAAAAAACACTAAATCGTTTTTTCCTAATGAATCAGAATTTGAGAATAAATTAGAATATATTGAGAAATTGCAGGAAAATTATTTATTTAATCAAATTTGGAATAAAATATATATTAAAGACATTATTATAAAAAATAATATAATATTTGATAGCAATTTGTCTATAGCTGAAGATTGGGACTTTAATATTAATTATTTAGATAAAATTACCAAATTTTCGGTTTGTAGAGATGCTTTTTATAGATATAGAGTAACAAATACAGGTTTAGGATTTAAATATAGAGATGACGCAAATACAGTAAAGTTGTGTTTGATTGATAAAATGAAAGAATTATTCGTAAATGATAAGTGTGATAACTGCTTTATTTCAAATAGTTATATAAGGCAGTATTATTCTTATTTTAGCAATATAATAGATAAAAGAAATAAAGATGAAATAGCTAAAAAAAAGCATAAAATAAACGAAATAATAAACTCTGATGACTATGATAAAAGGTTGAATGAAATTAAATGTTGTGGATTTATGAATAAAGTTTTATATTTCTTTTTAATTAAAAAAAATACTTTTTTTATTACTATTTTAGCTTACTTAGCAAATATATATGATAGAATTAATAAAAAGAAAAAATTTGGATTATAACGGAGGAAAAGATGGTAGAATATATAATTATGATGATTTTATCTGTATTTTTTTGTTTGTTAGCTAGTAAGTTTTCTAACAAAAAAATTAGTATAATATTTTCATTTTGCGCTATTTTAATCCCAGCTATTATTGCAGGTAATAGGAGCTTAGATATTGGTACTGATATAAATATATATGGAAATTATATGCATTATGTTGCTAGTAATTTTGATATGGGATATTTCTTTTCAATTTTTGGATATTCTGATATATTATTTTCACTATTTACAATTGCTGTTGCTAAAATATTTCAAGATATACATATATATTTGTTTTTATTACAATTCTTAAATTGTATTCTTGTGTACAAGGCTTGTTGGAATTATAAGGACAATGTGCCTGTTTGGATTTCTTATTTTTTATTTCTATTAACATTATATTTTAGACAATTAAATTTATTACGACAAGGTTTGGCTATTAGTTTTTCAATTTTAGCTACATCTTATTTATTAAAAAATAAAAATAAAAAATTTTGGTTTTTTACAATTCTATCTACGATGATGCATATTTCAGGTATATTGTTAGTTTTAATATATTTTGTTAATAAATTTTCAAACAAAAAATCAGATAGACATATTTTTTTCGCTATAATATATTTTTCTTTAGTAGCTTTAATTTTTTTATTTTTACCAACTTTAAAATTAGTCACAACTTTGGGAATATTACCAAGTAAATATACTTTTGAGTATTTTGCCAAATATATTAATATACATCATGAACTTGATAATTTGGGAACATTTTTCAAATTGTTTTGGTGTTGTATTACTTTGCTATTAGCTGGTAAAGTAACTATTAAAGAAAAAGTAAAAGATTTTAATTTTTTATTTCATATTGTATTTTTAGATTTCATATTTTGGAATTTAAATATCCATATTCATTATATTGATAGATTATCATTCTATTTTGGATATGTTTATATGTTATTTCTATTACCACAATATAGTAAATTTTTTAAAAAGGATTTTTCAAATCAATTTTTATTTTATATTTTGTTAATAGTATTATTTGTATTTTATTGGTATGTAAGATTTGTTTTTCAGAATGCTGGTGCTGTTTATCCTTATGTACATTATTAAGAGGTTTTATGGAAGAGTTAATAAGCGTTGTAGTTCCAATTTATAATGTTGAAGAATTTTTAGAAAAATGTGTAGATAGTATATTATCTCAATCATATTCTAACTTAGAAATAATTTTAGTTAATGATGGTTCTAAAGATAATTGTTTGAAAATATGTAGAGATTATGAGTTGAAAGATTCCAGGATAGTTGTTATTGACAAAGAAAATGGTGGGTTATCTTCAGCAAGAAATGCTGGTATTGATAAAGCAACTGGAAAGTATATTATGTTTATTGATTCGGATGACTATATTGAAAAAACTATGGTAGAAAAATTATATAACAATATAAGTTCAAATGGCGCAGATATAAGTATATGCAATTTCTTTTATTCATATAAAAACGAAAATATAAGAAATAATGCTATTTTAAATACAACTATTGATGATGAATCTAAGTTCTCATATTTGTATGGTAAATATTCTCTACAAACTATAATTAGTTGGAACAAATTATATAAAAGAGAATTATTTAATGAGATTAGATATCCAGATGGACTTATTCACGAAGATCAATATATAATTTGTGACTTATTGGATAAAAGTAAAAAGATTAATTATATGACAGATGAGTTTTTATATTATTATGTTCAAAGAGATAATAGTATAATGAGTACATTTAATATTAATAGGTTTGATGTTATAAAAGGTCTAAATAGAAGAATTGAATTTTTTGAAAGTAAGAAGTATGATATGTTGATTAATAGAACAAAAGTTGAAAAGATTCAATTATTGTATCAATTATTAAAAGAAAGCAAAAAAGGAACAGTCGAAGATAAAAATAAATATATAATAAAATCTGAAGAAATGGATTTTAAAAATACTTTTCGCGAATTAAAAGGCGCAAAACTTGATGTTAAATCAAAAATAAAGTTATTTCTAATAGAAAAATTGCCTAATATATACGATTTTTTGAAAAGGGAGAAAAAAAGATGAAGGAAATAGTAAAAAAAATTTTAAGTTTTAGATACTATATTTTATATATGTTGTACAAAATTAAGATTAAAGGAAAGCAAAATGAAGTTTTAATTTTTAATACTCCTAATCATGGAAATTTAGGAGATCATGCAATATTACTAGCAGAAGCCAAGATATTAGAAGAAAACAATTTACTTCCTTTTTATATTCCAACATTTAGAGCAAAATATATCTTTAATTTTATAAAAAGAAACACTAGTGATAAAGCCTTATTGTTTATAACTGGTGGCGGTTTTTGTTGTAATGAATGGAAGAATGAAATGGATTTAGTAAATAAAGTTATTACTAATTTTCAAAATAATAAAATTGTTTTTTTTCCACAAACATTTTATTTTACAGATGAAAAATATGGAAAATCTTTTAAAGAAAATGTGGACAGACCAAATATCTATTTATTTTGTAGAGAACACAAATCTTTAGATTTATTACGAAATCAATATAAACTTGATAATGTTTTTTTTGCGCCTGATATAGTATTATTTTTGAAAGAAAGTGTTAAAATTAAAGATACAAATAAAATAGATAATAGTATTTTATTTTGTTTAAGAAATGATTTAGAGAAAAGTGTAGATAATCAAGATATTGATAAACTAACCAAAACATTGTTTGAGGACTATAAAATAGACTATACGGATACGGTTTTAAATAAGAAAATAGGCGATAAGCACAGAGAAGAAGAAGTTGTAAAGAAAATTAAAGAATTTTCTAATTATGAATTTGTTATTACAGATAGGCTACATGGTATGATTTTTTCGCTTTTAGCAGGTACTCCTTGTTTTGTATTAAATAATTTTAATTACAAGGTTAAAGGCGTCTATGATACAATTAAAGATTATGAAAATGTATTTTTTATTGATAATATTAAAGATATTGAAGAAAAAATACAAAACATAAAGTTAAAAAGCGATAATTCTAAAGTTTATCGAGAAGAATATAAAGATTTGCTTAAAGTAATAAAGGAGAATATATAATGGAAAAAATGAAAAGATTTATTGACTGTTATATTCCAACAGAAACATGTAATTTTAGATGTCATTATTGTTATATAACTCAACATAGAAAGTTTAATTCTAACCTAGCAAAGTTTGATTATGAGCCAGAGGTTATAAGAAAAGCTTTATCAAAGAAAAGATTAGGTGGAGTATGTATGTTTAATATATGTGCAGGTGGAGAAACTTTATTATCTGAAGATGTCATAAAGATAACGGAACAACTATTATTAGAAGGTCATTATGTAATGATTGTAACAAATGGTTCAATGACTAATAGATTTAAAGAGATTTCTAAATTTGATAGAAAATTAATGAGTCACTTGTTTTTTAAATTTTCATTTCATTATCTAGAGTTAGTAAGAATGAATTTGTTAGAAAAGTATTTTGAAAATGTTAAACTTATGGAAGAGTGTGGTGCTTCATATACTATCGAAATCACACCTACTGATGAGCTTGAACCATATATTGATGAAATTAAAGAGGTTTGTCTTAAATATGTTGGAGCCTTACCTCATATTACAATAGGCAGAAAAGATTCAGAAGATATTCCACCATTAACACAACATTCATTTGAAGAATATAAGAAAATATGGAAAGAATTTAATTCTGAAATGTTTAATTTTAAATCTACTATTTTTGGAGAGAAAAGAAAAGAATTTTGTTATGCTGGTGATTGGTCAGTGTATTTAAATTTAATGTCTGGCGAAATGCGACAATGCTACTGTGGAAAAGTATTAGATAATATTTATAAGAACGTGGATAAAGAATTAAAGTTTGCTCCTATTGGTAATTGTTGTGGTATGCCACATTGCTATAATGGACACGCATTTTTAACTTTTGGGGATATCCCAGAATTAGAAACTCCAACGTATGATAAATTAAGAAATCGAGTAAAAAAAGACGGAAAAGAATGGCTTTCTGATGAAATGAAATCTTTTATGCAAAGCAAGTTAAAAGATGCTAATGCAGAATTAGATTCTTCAAAAAAGAACATAATAAATTTAAAAAATCAACCAATAATAATTTTAAAAAAGATTAAAAGGAAACTAAAAAATGAAAAAAAGAAATAAAGTTTTAGCTTTAATTTTATTAATATCTGTTTTTTTATTATTTCTGTACAATGACTATAGCAATAAACTTATTAAAGATAGAAAAGAATATGTTATGACAAATGGTTCTACAAAGTTTGCTCATATAAGTATTGATGACGTTATTAATATTTTTGATGATTTGAAAAAAAATCAATATGAAAGTATATTTGAAAATAAGTTTCTTTCTAAATTAAGTGATATGCATAATAAATATGGTACAAAATTTTCACTTTTTGTTTTTTATGAATTTAATGATAAATCATTAAATGGAACTCCTACCAAATACAAAGATGAATTTATTAAAAATGCAGATTGGTTAAAATTTGGATTTCATGCATATTCAAATGAAAGTAAATACGAATATGATTACGATAATATTGAAAATGAATACTTAAAAACGATTGAAATTTTAAAGTCTATTGTGGGTGAAGAATCAATTACAAATATTGTGAGATTAGATAGATTTGTTTTATCAGAGAATAATCTTGAGAAGCTTAATTCTAATGAAATATTAATTAACGGTCTATTAGGAGCAGATACAGACAATAGACCAGACTATTATTTAGAAGAGGAAGAAAATCGTATTTTATTTTCTGATGATTATTATTATGATGATGATACAAATGTATTTTTTTATAATACAGATTTAAGATTAGAAAATGTGCCACTTTTG
>CAMXLV010000094.1 GCA_947244675.1 uncultured Clostridium sp.
AGCAATTTGAAGATCGTAATGGAACAAGGAGATTTATTAGTACATTATGAATTACAAAAGCAAATAGAAAAAATACAAAATAGAAAAATATGGCTTAAATGTGGAGGATTTATAACTATTGATAAAACAGAAGCTCTAACAGCAATTGATGTAAATACAGGAAAATATACAGGAACAAAAAGTTTAGAACAAACAGTTTATCGTGTAAATAAAGAAGCTACGATAGAGATAGCAAAACAATTACGATTAAGAGATATTGGGGGAATTATTATCATTGATTACATAGATATGAAGAGTCAGGAAAATAAGCAAAAAGTGGAAAGTCTTTTAAAAGAAGAATTGAAAAAAGATAGAAGTAAAACACAAATAGAAGGTTTTACCAAATTAGATTTAATGGAACTGACAAGAAAACATATTTGTAGTCATAAAGACTAGAAAATAAAAAAGGAAGTTAAAGATGAAAGTAGGATTTGTTCATTTAGGATGTAGTAAAAATTTAATTGATACAGAAGTAACAATAGGATTATTTAAGAAAAATAAATTTGAAATTGTAAATGAAGAAGAAAAAGCAGAAGTCATTGTTATCAATACGTGTGGCTTTATTGATTCTGCTAAAGAAGAAGCAATAAACACTATTTTAGAAATGGCAGAATATAAAAAACAAAAGTGTAAGTATTTAATTGTAATGGGATGTCTTGTGCAAAGATATTATGAGGAATTAATAAAAGAATTACCAGAGGTAGATTTATTTATCAAAATAGAGGAATATGACAAATTGTGGGAAAAGATAGAAAATTTAATAAAAAACAAGCAATTTGTGCAAAGTGAAAAATCAAATTGTCTCGTTATGCCAATGCTTACCCAAGAACAATTTTTAAATAGAACTCTTACAACAGGCAATCACTATGCTTATTTAAAAATAGGAGAAGGGTGTAGCAATAAATGTACCTATTGTGCAATTCCTTCAATTCGAGGAGCTTTTGTTAGTAGAAAGAAAGAAGATATTTTAGAAGAAGCAAAAAATTTAGTAAAACAAGGGATAAAAGAAATCATCATAATTGCACAAGATACTACCAAATATGGGATTGATTTATACGGAGAAAATAAATTAGTGGAATTACTAGAAGATCTTAGCAAAATAGAAGGGATTCAATGGCTTCGTTTTTTGTATTCTTATCCAGAAGGAATAACACAAGAATTAATAAACCTAGTAGCTAATACACCAAATATTGTAAAATATTTTGATATTCCAATTCAACATATAGCCAATCCTATTTTAAAAAAGATGAATCGAAGAACTTCTAAAGAGCAAATCCAAAAAATAATAAGCAATATTAGAAAACAAATTCCAGGAGTAACGTTAAGAACTAGTTTAATGGTAGGATTTCCAGGAGAAACGAAAGAAAATTTTGAGGAATTATTGGCTTTTGTAAAAGAAGCGAAATTTGATAAATTAGGAACTTTCATGTATTCAAAAGAAGATGGAACGCCAGCAATAAGACTTCCAGATCAAATTCATGGTAATACTAAAAAAGCTAGATATAATCAAATTATGAAGTGCCAACAGCAGATTTCAAGACAAAATTTAGAAAAAAAATTAAATCAAGAATATGAAGTTTTAATAGAAGATTTATCTTTTGATGGAAAATATTTGATTGGAAGAACTAGTCAAGATGTACCACAAATAGATGGTGTTATATATATAGAAAATACAGATGTAAGAAATAAAGATAAAATTGGTAAGTTTGTTACTTGTAAAATTACAAAAATTTTAGATTATGATTGTATAGCACAAATCGTGAAATAAAAGAGGTGAAAAAATGCAAATTTTAGGTCAAGTTTATTGGCGAGGAAAACAAAAAGAAATAGCCATAAAAGAAGAGGATGCATTTTTCAAGTATTATATATTGGAATTAATAGGGGTTTATGCTCCTAAAATGGAAAGTAGTAGTATTATTTTTAAGGAAGATAATAATTTCTCAAAAGAAACGAATTTAGCTATTTTAAAACTTTTGAATAAAAATATAATTTTAAAAATGTTAAAGAAGAAAGATAATAATGAATGCCAAATAATAGGAAATGCTACTATAAAAAGAAAGACAAGAAAAATTGTAGCCAAAAAGGAAGGCGAAGTTTTAAAATTTTATTATTTAGTTTTAATTGGAATTTATACTTTTAAAGTGCCAAGAGAAGTAATTATTTTTAAAGAAAATGTACGAAAAGAAGAGGAAGAAGAGGAATTTACAATATCTGATTTAGAAAAAGAAGAAATAAAAATGTTTTTAAGGAAAATAAATATAATAAGTAAATTTGAAAAAAAGATACAAAATAATGTAAAAAATATTAATATAAAACAAGAAGTTGATATGGATACAAGAGTTACAGATATGAGTAATTTAGAGCAGGTTCTGAGAAAAAATGGAAAAATGCCTAAGTTAGAAGCGGGTGATGCACCATTAAAAATGGGAATTGTAGAATCAGATGATTTAAAGAATTTGAAAAATAAAGAGGGAGAAAGAGAACAAGGGCATAGTTCAAGATATGAAGCAGTAATGATAACTAAAAGAGGAAAAGTATATGCTTTAGACTTAGAAAATGATACACAAGAAGGGAATAACCCAACTGAAAAAAATTATCAAGTAAAGCAAAATAGAGATGTGAAAAGTGGAGATGTTTTAACAAGACTAAAATTAGGAGAAGGAACATTAGGAATTGAAAAAGGACAATATGGAGAAGTTGAAGTTTATCATTCACCAAGAAAAACAATTGGAGGAAAATCAGTAGAAGGTAACAAAAGTTTGGATAGGCAACTAGAAACTTCTAATAGTAAGAATGTGATGGTTGGTACTGATATAGAAACTTTAAAGTTAGCACAGGAAAATAATGATGGTTATCGTTCTGTAGAAGATGGGTATCAAGAGATAGAGGAACATCAAAAAGAGAATCCTATATGTGAAGAAAAGAAAGTAGAAGATTTAGATGGAGATAGGAATACAAGTTCACATACCCATGTGGATGATGATTTTGTCGTATTATCTTCTGGGGAAAAAGTTTCTTATAAGCAATTAGCAACAAGATGGGGATTTTTTAAAGATGGAAAGCCAGATGAAAAATTTATAAAAAAGAAAATAACAGAAAAAAAGAAAGAGGAAGAGAAAGTAGATGATATTCTAGCGGAATTAGATGAAGAATATGAAGATCCAAGAGCACCAGACAGAGGAAGATAAAGAAAAAAGAGGTATGTACAGTTTTATCATTTTTATCATACCTCTTTTTCGATTGGATTTACATGAATAATTGTTTTATGAATTTTATCTAGCTCATTTATAGTACTTTCCAAATCATCTGCTAAAGTATGACTTTCAAAAGTAGTCATGTTTCCATCGACACAAATGGTTAAAAATACTAAATATTTAGCACCAACTGGAGTAGATACAATATCTTCTACTTTTTGGATTTCTGGATAATTGTGTGCAATATCTAATATTAAATCTTTCGTTTTATCGTCAATACTAATATCCATTAAAACATTATAACTTTCAATAAAAATGGTAACACCTGTATAGCAAAACCAAAGTGAAATACCAATTCCAACGATACTATCAAACCAATAAATATGAAGCAAGGTAAATAAGGCAGATAGTAAAGTGAAAGTAGTTACGATACAATCATTTTTGTGGTCTTTCATGTTAGCTTGTAATAAAATATTAGGATGCTTTTGGTAGGCTTTTTTGGTGTATAAAAAAAGCCATAGTTTGGTTATAATGGTAGTAATACAAACAATTACTAAAAACCAAGAAAATTGAAGATTGCTACCAAATATTAGTGTAAGGATAGAGTCATAAAGTAGTTTGCTAGCAACAATAATCATAGAGATACTGATAAATAAAGAAAAGATATATTCTGCTTTTCCATGTCCTAAGTTATGATTATGATCACTAGGGTTGCTAGCAATTTTATTGCCAATGAAAGTCATCAAAGAAGCAAAAATATCACCAGCACTATTAACACTATCGGCAATCATTGCTTGGCTATGACTTACAAATCCAACAATTGCTTTAATAATTAATAAGAAGATATTTCCAATAATTCCGTATATTCCAGCTTTTTTTGTTATTACAAATTTTTCTTCCATAAAAAATCATCTCCATTTTACATTCTTATGATTATATCACAAAAAATAGAAATAAAACAAGAAGTTGCAAAAAAATAATAGCCATGTTATAATTTAAGAAGTAGAAACAAAAGAGGGGTAATAAAAATGACAATATTTGCAATTATATATATATTAGTATTTTTAATATTTGCCTTAATAGCATATGCTATTTTACAAATTAAATTATTTGGTATGAAGATAAAAGACTTTTGGAGCTTTATTGAAGCAAATCAAATGTTAGACAAATTATATAAATTTGCTAAACAATACGAAAATATGTCTCCACAAGAGCAACTAATCTATTTAGCAGAAGCAGAAAAGATTTTTAAAGCATTTGATAATGTACCAGATAGCTTATGGGAAGAAGAATATGATAAATATCGAGAAGTACTAAGTCGTTATAAAGATATAAAAATGATTCGATGGGGTTCTTAAAAAGTGCTAATGTAAATGAGATAATTTAAAATTCTTTATTTGTTGTATAGAAAATGTTTACACGAAAAAAGTGTTTTTCTATAAAATAAATAAAGAATTTTTGTATTTTGTTGTATAGGTATTGATTTTTCCTATACAATAAAAAAGTTCTTAAAAAGGATAAAATGTCCTTTTAAGAACCGTCCCCAAAGGGATAAAAAGGTATAAGCATAACGAAAAGATGGCTTTTTAAATAGGCGAGATTTGAAAACATAGTGAGTTTCTGATAAAGCACAGTATTTGTCAACAAAAGTTAAAATAAAGCCTTCTATGGATTTGGGGAATTGTGTGGTAACTGGCCACATATGTTTAATGATCATATCTTTTTCTTTTTCGTTTAAATTAAATAATTGACAAGCATTTTCACAGGCTTTTTTTCCATGAGTAAAGGCATGAAGACCTTTTCTATCTGGTTGTCTGACGCGCCAATCGTATAAAAATAAGTCATGAAGCATAGCAGCACGTGTAGCAGAAATATAGTCTAAATGATATTTTTTGCAAATTAAAAAGCAGTAGTAAGCAGCCATATAACAATGATCAAAACAGCTAGTGTTATAATGCTGTCTGTAATTTTTCATTTGTTTAACTGTTTCATTATTGATTAATTCTTCTATAATTTTTTGAAATTCTGTATCTTTGTCAGATAAATCTTTTAAAAATGGTTTCATTTGATTAGTCCCTTCTTATTTTCCTATGTATATTGCTATCTTAATTATAGCATAGAGAAAGAAAAGAATGCAAATTTCTACAAAAAATTAAGAATTATTTAATAAAATATTTACACAAATTAATAAAGTTTGCAAGTAATAAGTTTTTCTAAAATTTGAATAGCATTGGTAGCAGCTCCTTTTCTTAAATTATCAGCTACGACCCATAAATTCAAGCCATTTGGAATACTAAAATCACGTCGAATTCTTCCAACGAATACTTCATCATTACCATTAACCTTGCTAGCTAAAGGGTAATAACCTTTTTCTGGATTATCTACAACTACAATACCAGGTGAATTTTCTAATAATAAACGAACATCATAAATATCAAATTTTCGATCTAAAGTAATATTAATACATTCTCCATGACAATTGGTTACAGGAACTCTTACTGCAGTTGCAGTGATGGGTAAGTTTGGACGATGTAAAATTTTTCTTGTTTCTTCTATCATTTTGTATTCTTCTTTGGTGTAACCATGTTCCATAAAAACATCAATTTGGGGAATACAGTTATTATAGATAGGGTAAGGGAATTTTTTTAGTGTTTTTTTGGCAGCTTTATTTTCTAAATCTTCAATGCCTAAACGACCAGCTCCAGATACTGCTTGATAGGTTGAATATACAATTCTTTTAATAACATATTTTTTATCAATTACTTTTAGAGGTAACATTGCTTGAATTGTGGAACAATTAGGATTAGCGATAATTCCTTTATGATAAGCTAGATCTTCGGGGTTAACCTCAGGAACGACTAAAGGAACTTCTGGATGCATACGAAAAACACTACTATTATCAATTACAACACAACCTTTAGAAACAGCAAGAGGGGCATATTTTTTAGAAACACTACCACCAGCACAAAAAATAGCATAGTCAAAATGTGTATCAAATGATGTTTCATTTAATTCACAAAGAATGTAATCTTGGTTTAAAAAACGAATTTTGGAGCCAG
>CAMXLV010000095.1 GCA_947244675.1 uncultured Clostridium sp.
CAGAGAGAACAAAATTTGGAATGACAGGAGCAATAAAATCTGGACATGTACCACGGAACTTGCCCATTAGGTTACAAAAGAGAAAATAAGAAAATGGTAATAGATGAAACTACAAAAGATTTAGTTATAAGAATATTTAATATGTATTTAGCAGGTAAAAGTTATCAAACAATAGCAAATATTTTAAATGCAGAGAAAATACCTACGCTAACAAACAAGCAATGGAAAGATGCAACAGTATCTAAAATAATCAATAATAAAATTTATGTAGGAGATTTTGAACAATATAGAAATAAGCAAGAAAAAGAGACAGTTGTTTATATGAATGTTGTAGAGCCCATTATATCAAGAGCAATGTACGAAGATGTACAGCTACAGAAAGAAAAAAATCAAAGAGCGTTTTGTAGAGATAGAGTTTATATATTTATGCAAAAACTACTATGTCCTAAATGCGGAAAAATAATGCAATGTAAAGGCTCTGGTGGTCAAAAGAAAAAATATATGTACTATCATTGTTCAGATTGTAAAACTTATTTAAGAGAGGATTTAGTTGAAGATTCAGTTATGTTTTTAATAATGAACTTAATTGAATATGATATGACAGTAAAAAAATATTTCTTTCCTGTTTTAGCAGATAAGAAAGAACGAAATACAGCTAAACTAGATAAAGAGATAGCTAATTTACAAAGCCAAAAGAATAGAATTAAGGAAGCATATCTAAAAGGAATTGTAGAGGTAGAAGATTTTTCAGAAGATTACAGAGTAATTGAAGAAAAATTAAATATGCTAGAAGAAAAAAGAATACAAGCTATTGATATAAATAAGCAATCATTTAGTCCACAAGCAATAATGGCAGATAGAGATGTAGAAAAAGAAAAGCTAATTCGTTCTAATAAATTTAAAGAAATGCTTATGGCAGAATGGAAAAATAAAACAAAAGAAGAAAAGCAAGAATTTATTTCTAAATTTGTAGAGAATATTGTAATTGAAAAAGATAAGAAAGGCTATTATAACCTAATCAATATAAAATTTAGAAGTAGTTATATAGAACAAATTTCTAAATTGATGGATTTAGGAATGTTTGATATAGCATTACCATTTGAGCAAGGAAAAAAAGAAAGAATAGTAAATACTACTGTGTTAATGGACAAAAAAGAATTAAAAGAATATATGGACAGATTAAATGAATACTACGAAGTTTCTTATTATGAATTAAATCAGTTAGACAAGCCTAAAAAAGGTTACCAGAAAAAATATCTTACAATAGAAGAAGTAAATAGAAATGGAGAACAACTTTTTAAATTAGTGGAACTAATAAGTGATGATAAACAATTTCCACAAAAAGAAGAAAATAGGATTTTAGGAGAAATCAGAATAAAAGAACGAGAAAAAGTTAGTTAAAAAATTTTATAAATGGAGGAATTGAAAATGGAAAATAAATATGGAATTGAATACACAAAACAAGGCGATTATTATATGCCAAATTTAGTATTAGAAAAAGAAAAAATTGTGCTAAATAAATATGGAAGAATGAGATTAAATTTCTTAAAAGAAAACAAGAAAGCAGAATATACAATTATGTTTGTGAATGGAACACTTAATAAACATTTAAAAGAGATTCAAGAAACAGCAGAAAAGAGAATTGATATTATAATCGAACAACTAAAACAGCAAAATAATCTAACAGAAGAAATGAAAAATACAGATCAACTTTATTGGGTGAGTATGATGAATAATTTTAAAAATACAGCAGAAGAAATTATATTAAATGAACTAATATATGTATAAGAAATTACTGGTAGGAGCAAACAGACAAATGTATTGCCCAATTTGATGTCTATAAGTGTAGCGAGCATAGGTTTTGTATTGCCACAAAACCGACAGCTGACGCTGAAAGGGGACTTTTGTCCCCTATAACCCCTACCTTATGAAACAAAAAGTTGAACAAGAAATTAAAAATTTTTAGAAAGATTCTGTAAAAAATGGAGCGAAAATTTATCAAAGAGGAAGTGAAAAATTATGAGAAATAGAACAATAGGAATTAATGTTAGAGTTAATGAAAATGAGAAGAAAAAACTACAAAAAAATGCTAAAAAGAGCAACTTGAATTTATCATCTTATTTAAGAAAAGCAGGACTACAAAAAGATATTTATTCAATACCAGATGAAGAACTTCGTAAAGTTTACAATGGAATTGTTGAATTAAAAAATGAATTTCCTTATATGAGTGATGAAGAAATAAAAGAGAAAATAACAAAAATGCAAAGTGATTTTCTTGATATTTATAGTTATAAAAACGGAGATGATGTAGATGGCAACAACGAAAATTTGGGCAATTAAAGATAGTATATCCCGAGTAATAAGCTATGCAAAAAATCCAGATAAAACAACATTTTCAGACTTAAAACAAGTATTAAAATATGCAGAAAATGATGAGAAAACTATTGATAAAAACGAAAAAACTATGTATGTAACTGGAGTAAATTGTAAAGCAGAAACAGCTTATGAAGAAATGATGCTAGTTCAAAATAGGTTTGATAAATGCACAGGAAATGTTGCCTATCATGCATATCAAAGTTTTAAAACAGGAGAAGTATCACCAAAATTAGCACACAAAATTGGAGTAAAACTTGCTGAAAAAATGTGGAGTGAATATCAAGTGGTAGTTGCAACACACTTTAATACTGGAACTTATCATAATCATTTTGTTGTAAATTCCGTTAATATGTTTACAGGTAAAAAGTTTAATTGTAATAAAGGAGCATATTATCATTTCAGAAAGTTATCAGATGATCTATGCAAAGAATATGGACTAACAGTAATTGAAAAGCCAGCAGGAAAAACACCAAGAAGTATATATTTTGCAGAAAAAAGAGGAGAGCCAACAAAGTATAATGTAATAAGACAAGCTATTGATGAAGCAATGCAAATGTGTATTAATTATGGACAATTTAAAAAGGTAATGTTAAAAAAGGGTTATATTATCAATGATGACTATAACAGGAAATATCCAACAATTCGTTCAATAAATGATAAAAAAGCAGTAAGGATGTATCATTTAGGAGAACAATATTTGCCAAAAAATATTGCAAACACAGTTGAACACAATCCATATTATTATCAAAATAGATATATGGAATTTATACACCCAAAAAAGAAAAAGCAAAAATACAAAGTTTACAAGTATAAAGGAAAGTTTAGAGATATTAGTAAAATGAACGAAATTGATGTGTTTTTCCTATTACTGTTTCATTTATTAGGACTATTACCAAAACGAAAAAATTATCAGCCATTATCTCCAGAGATGAAACAGGAAGTAAGAAAAATGGAACGATATTCTAATGAAATTAGACTTATTGTAAGTGAAAAACTAAAAACAACAGAAGATGTAAAAAGCTACATTTCACAGACTGAAAAAGATATTGAAAATGTTACTAATTTAAGGCAAAAATACAGAAATAAGCTAAGAAATTGCAAAGATGATAACTTAATAGCTGAATACAAACAAAAGCGAAATAACTGCACTACAATGCTAAATAAGTATAGAAAAAATATAAAAACAGCAAATTATATTTTAGAAGATACACCAAAAGTTAAAAAAGTAATTAAAATTGAAATGCAAATGAAAAAGACAGAACTAGAAAGTGTTACAAAGGTAAAGAAAAGAGATAGATATGTAAGATAAGAATATAAAAGGTTGTTATGTGTGAAAATAGCAGCCTTTTTACGATTTTAAAAAATGAATATTTTGGAAACAATTGTATTTATATTAATTTTATGGTATAAATAAGTAAAATATGAAATTTGCAACGCTCCGTTGCAAATTTCAAAACGGAGGAATTTAATGAAAGATTTAATTAATACTATTAATGATGATGAATATTTTAAATTTTTAAATGAGATTAAAAAAGATATAATTAATACTAGAAAAAAAGTTTTATTAAATGCAAATAATGAACTGATAATGATGTATTATAGAATAGGAAAAGGACTAATAGAAAAGAATAAGTATGGTACCAATTTTATAAATAATTTATCTACTGATTTAAAATTGGAATTTCCAGATGCAGATGGTTTATCTGCAAGAAATTTAAGATATATGCAAAAATTTGCAAAGGAATTTGAGTATGATTCAATTTTGCAACACAATGTTGCAAAATTGCCATGGGGATTAGTAATATCTATAATGGATAAAGTAAAAAATATGGAAGAAAGATTATGGTATTCTGAAAAGGCATTAGAAAATTTATGGACTAGAACACAGTTAGAACATCAAATTGCAACCAATTTATATAGTAGACAAGCATTATTAGATAATAAAATAAGTAATTACGAAGAAACATTACCAATAGAATTGGGAAAAAGAGCATTGGAAATGCTAAAGGATCCATATATATTTGATATTACTTATAATGAAAAAGCATTAGAAAGAGATATAGAAGATGCATTAGTTTCTAATATCACTAATTTACTTTTAGAGTTTGGAAATGGTTTTGCTTTTGTAGGAAGACAATATCATTTAGAAATAGAAGGAGAAGATTATTATATAGATTTATTATTCTATAATTTAAATTTAAAATGCTATGTTGTTGTAGAATTAAAAACTGTTAAGTTTATACCAGAATTTGCAGGCAAATTAAATTTCTATTTAAATGCAGTGGATATGTTATTGAAAAAACAAGATGACAATCCAACAATAGGAATTTTGTTATGTAGAGACGAACATAAGTTAACTGCTGAACTAGCTTTGAAAGATATAAATAAGCCAATAGGAGTAGCAGAATATAAATATTTACAAGAGATTCCAGAGTATTTAGCAAATAACTTGCCAAGCATAGAAACACTAGAGAAAAGATTAAATAATAGAAATAATGATAGTATTAAGGAATGATATAATGTATGAAAATTAGTGAGTTTAATAGAATAATTATAAGTGGAAATATATTTAATAATACGCAACTGGAATTTTTTCCTAATAATAAAAAGACACTTAGAATATGTAATATTTATGGAAAAAACGGAACAGGAAAGTCTACAATATCCAAAGGAATTAAGTCAAATTATGAAAATATAGTTGTCAGATTTAAAGATGTTCAAAATAATGAATTATTGCGTGAAGATACTGATAAAATATACTTATATAATGAAGATTTTATTGATGCAAATGTAAAAACATCAGAATCAGGAATGAAAACAATAATAATGTTAGGAGAACAAAAAAATTTAGATGATCAGATAGAATTATTAAATGACAAGAGGAAACTACTAGACAAAGAACAACAAAGATTAAATATTGAAAAAGAGAAATTTGAGAATCAAAATGATGTATGTAGTCCAAAACATTTTAAAGCAACCATTGAAAGTACTTTAAAAAGTAATTGGGCTTCTAGAGATAAAGATATAAAGGGGAATATTAGAAATTCTACAGTTCAATATGATTCTATAATAAACAGTATAACAAACAATAAAGATGAAGAGAAAACAAAAGAAGAATTACAAAAAGAATATAAGGAATTACTAAATATATATACAAAGACAAATAATAATACCACGAAAATTACCAAATCAATTGATACAATAGATAAATTTACTAAGAATAATGAAAAGTTAAAAGAATTATTAGAAAAAAAGATTGAAATTGCTCAATTTACAGAAAGAGAAAAATTAATATTATCAAAAATAGAAAATGGAGAACAAAAATTTTATGAAACTGTTAGAACAGAATTTTCTAACAAGAATATACAAGTTTGCCCATATTGTTTTCAAGATATTACAGCAATAAAAGATGATATTGTTGAAAGTATAAATAAAATTTTAAATAAAGATGTCGAAGAACATAAACAAGAATTAGAAGAACTAAAAGCTAAATACATTGTTATAGAAGAATTAGAAGAAGATTTTAATGCATTGGATGAAAAATTAGTATTAGAAGCCAATAATATAATTGCAAAGATTAACGAACAAATAAATATATATATTATCCCTAAAATAGACGAAAAAATAGATAATATTTATACTCCTATAAAAGAAATTTCTACTAATATAGTAGAATTAGAAAATTCATTAAATGAGATTATGAAAAAATTAGAAGATAAAAGAATAAAATTTAACAAATCCATTGATGATAAAACAGAAAATAAGAAACAATTAGATAACTTAAATTTGAAGATTTCTTGGTATGAAATACTAGATGATTATAAATCTTTAGAAATTCAAGA
>CAMXLV010000096.1 GCA_947244675.1 uncultured Clostridium sp.
CTCCTGTTAATGTACTTATCGTTATTCCTGCTAAAATCAATAATATAATAATTGTGATTACTAGTGCTATTAAGGTTATTCCTTTGTTTAATTTTTTCTTCATCATTATTCCCTTCCTTTGTACTTCTTTTTAATGTATTTTATCTATAATTAAAAGTTTATGTCAATATGTTTATTCTTCTTAAGACAAAGAGAATCTGTAGAATCTTTTTTACTATACAAAAAAAGACTGCCTTTATTGGCAATCTTCTTTTAACACTAATCGATTCTCTTCTAAGCTCTTTGGTACATCAATTACCCTTTGATTAGAAGAACCACTATATTTTAAATTTGGATTTCTCAGTTCATCTTGATATCTTCCATCAACTAGAACATCTACATATTTTAATACTTCCTTATCTTTTAAATCTTTATCAAAAGAAAATCCTGTCCAAGTCCACAAATTTTTATCGGGAAATTTTTCCTTAAAAGCTTTTGCTAAATGAGTCGTTCCAACTATATTATTAGGATGCATTGGTTCTCCTCCTAATATAGATAAACCTTCTATATTTTCATTATCACATAATTCTAAAATATGATCTATGGTTTCTTCATTAAATTCTTTTCCTCCATTAAAATCATGCGTTTCAGGATTAAAACATTCTTTACAGTTAAAATTACATCCTTGCATAAAAATAGATACTCTAACACCTGGTCCATCTGCAATATCCATTTTTCGTATTTTATTATATCTCAATCTCTTTTCCTCCTAGTCATCTTTATTATCAATATGAAGTACTCTTTCTTTTATTTCTTGTGTTCTTCCTTTATTCCAGAAATTGCTACCAATATAACCACAAGTTCTTCTTGCTACATTTAATGTATCATGATTTCTGTTTCCACAGTTTGGACAATACCATTCTAAATCATTATCAATTAATATTTCACCTTCAAATCCACATTCTTGGCAATAATCTGATTTAGTATTTAACTCAGCATACATAATATTATCATAGATAAATTTAATTATCTGTATAACAGCTTCTATATTGTTTTGTAAATTTGGTGTTTCTATATAAGAAATGGCACCTCCTGGGCTTAATTGTTGGAATTCACTCTCTAGTTTCAACTTAGAAAAAGCATCAATTTCTTCAAATACTGGTACATGATAAGAATTAGTAATATATTCCCTATCTGTAATCCCTTTCACAATACCAAATCTTTCTTTCAAACACTTCGCAAATTTGTAAGTAGTTGACTCAATTGGTGTTCCATATACGCTATAATCCATATTTTCTTTTTCTTTCCACTCTTTGCATTTATCATTCATTCTTTGCATTACTTTTAGAGCAAATTCTTTTCCTTTTCCATTATCTGTATGACTATGATTTGTCATATATTTTACACATTCATATAAACCTGCATATCCTAAAGAAATAGTAGAATAACCATCATGTAATAATTTATGGATACTTTCTCCTTTTTCTAGTCTAGCTAATGCTCCATGTTGCCACAAAATTGGTGCAACATCACTAGTTGCTTTACTAAGTCTTTGATGTCTTACTTGCAGAGCTTTATGACACAATTCTAATCTTTCTTCATAAATTTTCCAGAATAGTTCTTCTTCTTTGTTAGAAGATAAGGCAACATCTACTAAATTAATGGTGACAACTCCTTGATTAAATCTACCATAATATTTCGATTCTCCTTCTTTGTAATTTTTAGCTTTAGAAGGGTTTCCTTCTGTTGTCCATGGTGTTAAAAAAGAACGACATCCCATACAAGGATAACAATTTCCATTGCCATATTTGTCTTTTTTTAATTCTTTCATTTTTTTCTCAGATATATAATCTGGTACCATTCTTTTAGCTGTACATTTAGCTGCTAATTTAGTTAAATACCAGTATTTACTATTTTCTTTCATATTGTCTTCTTCTAACACATAAAGAAGCTTTGGAAATGCTGGTGTTACATACACTCCCTTTTCATTTTTAAATCCTAATAATCTTTGGTTTAAAAACTCTTCAATAATCATTGCTAATTCTTCTTTATATTCTTCTGTTTCTCCTAAATACATACAAACTGATAAAAATGGTGCTTGTCCATTTGTATTTGTCATAGAATTCACTTGATAATTAAAAGTTTGTACACCATCTGCAATTTCCTTTTTGGTATCTTGCTCTGCATATTCTTTCGCCTTTTTTTCATCCATTCCTCTTTTTTGATATTTGTCTAAGTATTTGTTAAAACTATCTTTCACAAAAGGTGCTAAATGACTTAATGTAATGGTTGCTCCTCCATAACTTGAACTAGTTACAGCTAAGATAATTTGGGTAGCAATGGTTGCTGCTGTAGCAAAACGATGTGGTTTTTCTATCATAACACCATTAATAAGGGTTCCATTTTGTAACATATCTTCTAAATTGATTAATTCACAATTGTGCAAAGCATTTTGAGCAAAATAATCAGCATCATGAAAATGAATGATTCCTGCATCATGTGCTTTTACAATATCTTCTGATAATAAAAATCTTCTAGTAATATCTGTACTTGTAATTCCTGCTAAATAATCCCTTTGTGTTGTCACAACTTTAGCATTTTTGTTTGAATTTTCATTATTCCAATATTCACTTTCTCCTTCTATTAATTCTTTAATAGATTGGTCTGTTGTATTCGCTTTTCTTACTAATTCTCTTGTATAACGATAGGTAATATATTTTTTGGCTAATAGGTATTTTCCTATTTCCATTAGCTTTTCTTCTATAATATCTTGTATGTCTTCTACCAAAATTCTTGGCTTTTGAAGTTCTTCAATATATTTGACAATTTCTTGTATTTGCTCTTTTGAAATTTTCTCTCTACCTTTTACTTCATTATTTGCTTTTTGTATCGCTTTTCTTATTTTTTCCGCATCATAATCTACTATACTTCCGTCTCTTTTTATAATTTTCATTTGATTTTTTCCCCTTTCGTTTTTTCTTTTCGATAGGCAAATTATATCATAAAAAGCAAAACTTTTTGTTGCAATTGCAACAAAATAGGAGTAGGTTTTGGGTAGTCCTACTCCTTCAAGGATATCTTTTTTTATTTCATTTATATTACAAATATATTACAAAAATATTAAATTTGTTCTAATACTTTACATCTATCTTGTACCATATGACATATTAAATCTGCTGATTTTTCTACTCCTAACATATCACTATTTAGGCAAATATCATAATGATCATGATGGTTCCATTCTTTTTCTGTATAATGTTTATAATGATTTGCTCTTAACTTATCAATCCTTTTAATCTCTTTCTCTGCCTTCGCTTGATCAAGTCCATAAATTTCAGTTGCTCTTTTAATTTTATCTTCTCTATTACTGTAAATAAAAACTTTAATTAGATCTTTTCTATCTTTTAAAATAAAATCTGCACATCTACCAATAATAACACAAGATCCCTGTTTGGCTACCTTTTTGATCAGTTCTGCTTCTTGTAAAAATAATTCGTCACTATTGTCTAATCCAAAATAATAACCATTATTAAAACCTGCTAAAGATCCTCTTTTTTGTTCATTTTTTTCAATATAATCTTCTGATAAACCTGTTTCTTTAGAAAGTTCTTCTATAAAATTCTTATCATAAAATTTGATTCCCAATTTATCAGCAACTAATTTTCCAATATAACGACCTCCAGAACCATATTCTCTTGAAATCGTAATAATAATTTGCTTATCTAGTTGATTATTTGTACTTGTATCATCAACTAATGTTTGACTTTTAGTTTCTCCTTGTTTTAGATTTTTTACTTCTAAAAATAATAAAATTCCTGCTACTACAAAAGCCAGTCCATCTGCTACTGGACCAGCAGATAAGATTCCCATAATACCAAACATTTTGCCTAAAATCACTAAAGCTGGTATTAAGAATAAAATTTGTCTAGATAGTGATAATACTGCACTTTTAATACTCTTTCCAATAGCTTGAAAAAAGATTCCTGATGGAATTTGAATTCCATTACAAATACACAATAGAAGATAAATTCTAAAAGCAAGACAAGCAAATTCCATATAGTTTTCATCTCCACTACCAAAAATAGCAATTAATTTATCTGGTATTGTTTGGAATAAAATAAAAGCAATACTACTAATTACAAGACTCAATGATAATACAATTTTTAAAGCTGATTTTACTCTTTCAAATTTCCTAGCTCCATAATTATATCCAAAAATTGGTTGTGTTCCTGCTGCAATTCCAATAATAATACTATTTAAAATTTGACTAATTTTCATTACAATCCCAAGTACTGTTATTGGAATTTCTGATCCAAATTTAGATTCCATCCCATATTTTACAAGCAAATTATTTTCAAAAGCAATTACTACTACAAAACTCATTTGAGTAATAAAACTGCTAATTCCTAATGCTGCTACTTTTTTTCCTATACTCCCTTTTAATTTAAATGTTTCTCTACTTATTTGAATTGACTTGAATTTTTTAATATACAAAACATTTAAAATAAAAGTAATAAATTGACTAAAAATCGTTGCAATAGCTGCTCCTTCAACTCCCATTTTAAAGATAAAGATAAAAATTGGATCTAAAATAGTATTTAAAATGGCTCCGTAATACCATGCTTGCCATAGCATATTTAGGGCTTCCATCTGCTCTAATAATAGAATTTAAAGCTGTTCCTATCATCATAAATGGTAGGCCGCATAACAATTATTCTTCCATATTGATTAGCATATTCTCTTAAATTATCTGTACAACCAAATAAATTTAATAGTTGAGGCAAAAAGATTAAACTAATAGCACATAATACTATTGCTACCACTGTTGCCAATAAAACTCCATTTCCTACTCCTTTTGCTGCTTCCTCTTTTTTCTTTTCTCCTAATTTCAGACTTAAATAACTAGAAGCTCCATCTCCTAACATTAAAGAAAAGGCTAAACAAATCATTGTTAATGGAAATACTACGTTAGTCGCTCCATTTCCTAGATATCCTACTCCTTGCCCTATAAAAATTTGATCTACAATGTTGTAGAGCGAATTTACTAATAATGATATGATACAAGGAATTGAAAATTTTTTGATTAATTTTCCTATTTTTTCTGTTCCTAATATGTTTTCTTCTTTTTCCATCTTTCTTCCTCCTTTTTTCTTTTTGTATGTTTGGAAAATTTGATGTTGCTACAAGTTGGGTTAGACTTTTAACAACCTTTTCCAACTTGAAAAAGACAACACAAATCTCGTGTTGGCTTTTCCCTCTTTATTAGAGTGCATTTTCTTATTTTAACATATAAGAAATAATTTGTCAAATATTCCTATATTAGAAGGTTTCCATGTTATATAATAAAAAATAAGGAATGGTATTCCTAAACCCTATACAACAAAACACATTCTACAGAAAATTTCGTAGACAAACAAAAAAGAAGCATTCAAAGTAATCTAAAAAGACAAAATTTTCAATCATGCTTCTTTTGTTCTTCTATATTTTTTTCCAAAACCAGTCTAAGCTATTATCAATACTTTTCTTTCCTACTGCTTTTGCTTCTATATCATCTACCCATAAATAAGCAAAAAATGTAATAAGAACAAAAACAAAATCAATAGCTATACATCTAGATAATGTTGTTAACATATACCTATATTCTTCTGATAAAGTTGCAATCTGTGCTACATGCATAATCAAAATAAGTAAATAAACAAATAATATAATTGCACTTATATAACTCTTTTTTATTTCTTGTGCTAAAAATATTAGTAATACAGTAGCTGCTAACATTAATATTAAAGTTAATGGATTGGATATATCAAAAATAAACATATACTTCTCCTCCGTTTTCTTTTGTTATCTATTCTTATCTTATCACTAATTACTTTTTTTCGCAATGTTTTTTTATGATTTTTGTATTACATTTATATTACAATTAACCATTATTTTAATCTTTCTTCTAATAAGTTTGCAATTTCTTGTGCTTTTTTGGTAATATATTCTTGATCTTCTCCTTCTATCATTACTCTTACTAATGGTTCTGTTCCAGATGGTCTAATTAATACTCTTCCATTTCCAGAGAATTCTTCTTCTAAGTTTTTAATTGCCTCTTTAATAATTAGATCTTTATCATAATCTTGTTTTTTATCATTACTTACTTTGCTATTAATTAATACTTGTGGATATAATTTCACTATATTCCCCATATCAGAAGCTTTTTT
>CAMXLV010000097.1 GCA_947244675.1 uncultured Clostridium sp.
TTGGTTTTTGGATCTACGAAAATATGGTAGTTGTAATCATGCTGGATTTGGTTTGTGATTTGAAAGAGCTATTTTGTATCTGACTGGTATGCAAAATATTCGTGATGTAATTCCTTTTCCTAGAACTCCTAAAAATTGTGAATTTTAATATTTACTTTTATGCATAAAAAGAGGTCGCCTCCCAGAACTATTACTTCTGGGAGGCTGTTGTTTAGGAAAATAACCCACCAAACATACCTTTTTTCTTTTTGGTAGGTTTCCTTTTTAATGGAGGGCTTTTTTCTTCCTCCTTTTCGAGCAAGTCTTTACTTTTATACTCGCTCAGTTTTTTTGTAGCCATTTGCACAAACTCCTCCCTTTGTTCGGGAAGAATCTTTTGTGCAACTTCTCTTTTTGAAATTACCCAGGCTGGAAGCCCAGCCTTCCAAACTTCAAATGCTTCTTTTTCGGCTAATTGCCGAAGTTTTTTTTCCTCCAACTTAAAAAATTTTTCCATTTTTACCCCTTTCTCCCCATCAATTCGTGGGGGCTTATCATATTTTTAGTTTCCTGTTTTTCTATTATATCGTATTTTACATAATTTATCAACCTTTTAAAAAAAATAATGAAAATATAGTATCTCTTCTATATTTTCATTATTTTTTTTAAAATCTTCTAATCTATTTTTCCATAATAACTATCTAACAAAATTTGTTTTAGCTCTGTTACTAATGGCAAACGTGGATTAGCTGTTGTACATTGATCTTCAAAAGCTCTATCTGCTAACATATCTACTTTCGCTAAAAACTCCTGCTCTTCTATACCCGCTTCTTTTAGAGTCTTTGGTATTGCTAAATGCTCATTCATTTCTTTTACTTTTGCAATTAAACTTGCAATTCCTTCTTCTTTAGAATCTGCTTTCAATCCTACTTTTTTAGCCAATTCATAATACTTTTCATCTGCTATAAAATATTCATATTTTGGGAAAGAAACAAATTTAGTTGGTTTTGAACTATTATATTTTATTACATATGGCAAAATTATCGCATTAATTCTTCCATGTGGCAAATGGAATTCTGCTCCTATTTTATGAGCTAGTGAGTGATTAATTCCTAAAAATGCATTCGTAAATGCCATTCCGTGCTAATGTACTTGCATTATGCATCTTTTCTCTCGCTAAACGATTATTTCCATCATCATAAGCTTGTACTAAATATTTCATAACTATTTCTACTGCTTTTTCGGCTAATCCATCCGTATAATCTGATGCCATATTAGACACATAAGCTTCTATTGCATGAGTTAATACATCCATTCCAGTATCAGCTGTAACTGATTTTGGTAAACTCATTACTAAATCTGGATCCACAATTGCCACATCTGGTGTTAATTCATAATCTGCCAATGGATATTTCTTATTTTTTTCCTTATCTGTAATAACTGCAAAAGATGTTACTTCTGATCCAGTTCCTGAAGTAGTTGGAATTGCAACCATTTTACATTTAGTACCTAATTTTGGAAATTTGTAAGTACGTTTCCTAATATCCATAAATTTTAGTTTTAATCCTTCTACATCAGCATCTGGATGTTCATAAAATAACCACATTCCTTTTGCTGCATCAATTGGGCTTCCTCCTCCTATTGCAATAATAACATCTGGCTTAAAGCTTTTCATTGCTTCTACACCTTTTTTTACAGTCTCAAAAGATGGATCAGACTCTACATCACTAAATATTTCAGAATGCACATATTGATGTCTCTTTCTTAAATGATATAAAATTTTGTCAACATATCCTAATTTCATCATCCCTTCATCTGTCACAATAAATGCTCTTTCAATGTCTGGCATCTTTTCTAAATAACCAATTGAACCAGCTTCAAAATATATTTTTTCTGGAATTTTAAACCATTGCATATTAACTCTCCTTTTCGCAACTCTTTTAATATTAATTAAGTTTACAGAGGATACATTGGCTGTTGTTGAATTTCCGCCAAATGAACCACACCCAAGTGTTAGTGATGGCATATTGGTATTATAGATATCACCAATTGCTCCATGTGTTGATGGAGAATTTACAATGATTCTTCCGTGCTTTCATTGTTTGTGAAAATTTTAAGTTTACTTGTTTATCTTCTCCGTGAATTACAGCAGAATGTCCTAATCCACCAAATTCTAGTAGTCTTTCTGCTTTTTCAATTCCTTCTTCTTCATTTTCTACAATGTAATAAGTTAAAACTGGACTTAATTTCTCTTTTGAAAATGGATAATCACGTCCAATTCCTTCTTCATATACTACTAAAACTTTTGTGTCTTCTGGTACTTCAAATCCAGCTTCTTTGGCAATTACATAAGGAGATTGCCCTGGCACATGTGATTTTAGTTTATAACCATATTCTTCATTATATTCAAACATACTTATTTTTAATTTTTCTTTTTCATCTGGATTAACAAAATAACATCCTGCTTCTTTCATTAGTCTCTCAAATTCTTGATAAATGTCTCTATCTACTAAAACTGCTTGCTCTGAAGCACAAATCATTCCATTGTCAAAAGCTTTTGATAATACTAAATCATTTACTGATGTTTTTAATTTTGCACTTTTATGAATATAGCATGGTACGTTTCCTGGTCCTACTCCTAATGCTGGCTTTCCACAAGAATATGCGGATTTTACCATTCCTGTTCCTCCTGTTGCTAAAATTAAATTGACATCTGGATGATTCATTAATAACCTAGTTGCCAATACACTTGGCTCTTCGATCCATAAAATACAATTTTCTGGTGCTCCCGCTTTGATCGCTGCATCTCTTACAATTTTGGCTGCTTCGCTACTACACTTTTGGGCAGATGGGTGGAATCCAAATATAATAACATTTCTTGTTTTTGCTGAAATAATAGATTTAAACATAGTAGTTGATGTTGGATTTGTTACTGGTGTAACTCCTGCAATAATCCCCACTGGTTCTGCAATTTCCACATAGTCTTCTTCTTCATTTTCATTAATAATTCCCACTGTTTTTTCGTATTTAATGCTATGATAGATATATTCTGTAGCAAACATATTTTTTGTAATTTTATCTTCATAGATTCCTCTTCCTGTCTCTTCAATTGCCATTTTAGCCAATTTCATATGATGTTCTAATCCTGCCATTGACATTGCTTTTGTAATATTATCTATTGTTTCTTGATCCAACTTTAAATATTCCTCTGATGCCTTTTTGGCTTTTTCTATTAGTTCATTTATCATTGTTTGAACCTTTTGTTGTTCTTCCTCGCTCACATTATTAAGCATAAATCATTCCTCCTCATTCGTACTTAGTTTAACCACAATTATTATATATTATTAGAAAAATTTGTCAAGAGGGATAGGGGGACGTAGCAAAAATCCCTTTTAAAAGGGATTTTTGCTACGTCCCCCTATCCCCTATTTGTATAAATAGTTTTGTGGGTTGACATGTTCTCCATTAATTCTAACTTCAAAATGTAAATGTGGTCCTGTTGAGTTTCCTGTCGATCCAACTGCTGCAATTACTTCTCCTGCTTCTACTTTTTCTCCAACTTCTACATACATTTTACTTGTATGGGCATACCACGTTTCTAGTCCATTTCCATGATCTACTTTTACAACTTTTCCATAGGAACCTCTATAACTTGCACAAGTTACTGTTCCAGATGCTACTACTTTTATCGGTGTTCCTGTTGATGCTGCAATGTCTAATCCTGTATGATCGAAACTTCTAATTCTACTGCTTACTCCATATCTTGAAGTAATGATTCCTGATATTGGTACATAAGCTAATTTGATACCATTGATTTCTGGCATACGGTTGATTCTTTCTTCCTCTTCTTTTTGTTTTTGTATATCTTCCATTTTTTTAGTAATTTTTGATTGTATATCGTTTTTAGCAATTTCTAAATTTTGTTTTGTTGTTACTTCTTCTTCTTTTTGTGTGTATTTTTCTATAATACTTAAGTCTAACTCTTCCCCTTGATTTTCTTCTTTGATGCTATTTACTAATTTTTCTGCTTCTTCTAAGGTATTAACACTTTCTACTTTTTCGTTATTCAAAGCTAAATCATAGTATTTATATGTGATAGTCACATCTTGTTTTACTGTATTTACAATTTCTTCTTCTTTCGTTTCCAATGCTTTGTCTACAAATGTTAATTTGTATTCTGGAATTGTTTTTATATCAATACTATCAACATTTTTTTCTTCACTTTCTAATATACTTTTCTTTACTTTTTCTTCTAAAGCTTCTTTATTTTGAACATATCCTAATTCTGTTCCAGAAATACTTACTCTATACATTGGTTTACTTTTAATGGTTACAACTCCTATCATTAGACTAGCTGATAAAAGTGTAACATTAAAATATCTTATCATCCTTTTGGTTTTGTATTTCAGTTTTAAAATAAATTTCACGCTCCTTTTATTTTGTTCTTAATAAAATGCTTGATTGATGCACTTATTTTTTGAATAACAAATTCTATTATACAATATATTGTACTCAAAATCAAATTATGTATACTCTTTTTGCTCCAATTTGCCTATTTTTTTACAAATTAAAAGGTTTTTTCTGCTATTTTTGCCACTTTTTACTCATTTTAACTCTATTTTTCTTTATTTTTCTTTTGTTTACTATATTCTTATTTAAAAATTTTGCAATTTATACCTACATTGATTACTTAGTTAATCTAACTGAACAAAAAAGTAAAAATGATCTGTTAAATTAAGACTGTCCCTAAATCCCTGTTAGAAGGGATTTAAAGAACGTCCCCTAATCCCTTTTAACTTATAAGTTACATTTATACTTTTACGTTTCTGTAAATTTAAACTATAAAATGCTATATTAGGATTGAAATTTAAAAAGGCTTGATTTTTTTATGAATTTATGCCTTAGAAAGGAATGGTAAACATGGCACTAGATTATACAGTAATTGGACAAAGAATTAAACAAGCAAGACTTGCTAAAAATTTAACACAAGAAGATTTAGCAGAACAAATTGATATTTCCGTTGCTTTTTTGAGTAGAGTTGAAAGAGGAAATTCTCATATAAATTTAAAAAGATTAAACCAATTATGTGGCTTATTAGATGTCACAGAAGGTTATGTTTTAAATGGTGCATCTAGCAGTTCTAAACATTACTTAAATAAAGAATTTTCTGAATTAATGAAATCTTGTTCACCAGATAAACAAAAATTAATTTATAATGTTGCTAAAGCTATCGCGGAAACCGATTTAGATGCATAAGTTTTGCAAAAATTTTCTGTAGAATGATTTTACTTATACAACAAAAAAGAATGATACTTATTAAGAAATAAGGAATCATTCTTTTTTATTTTTATGTCATATCCCCTTTCTTTCACTTTTTTTAGTTTTGTCTTTTAAACATATCACTAGTTTTAATTATCCAACAATAGTACCAGAAACACAATACTAATTGATAATTGTAATTACTAATTGGTAATAAGATTCCATGTTAGCTTATTAACATATTATTGGATTATTGATATAATCCAAGCAAAATCAACTATGAAAATCATACAAAATGTTGAATAGTAAATAGACACATAAAAATAAGAAATTTTATAACAAAAGATAGAAAGGGGAAAAAATGAAACAAAAAAACAAAGGAATCACGCTAATTGCATTAATTATCACCATCATAATTTTACTAATTTTAGCAGGAATAAGTATTAGTACATTAACAGGAGACAATGGAATTTTAAACAAAGCAAGTATCGCCAAAGAAGAAACAAAAAAAGCACAATATTTGGAAGAATTAAGAATAATAGGACTTGGATTGCAACCAGACAGGAACCAAAACAACTGGGATAATCAGCAATATATGAATGTATACCAAGATGAAATCATACGAGATCCCATGTTTCATGAAGCAAAAGAAATTAAGCAATTACCAAATATGGAAAAAATAACAATACAAGTTATTACTTTAGAAGGTTTCGTTTATTGGATTACAGAAGATAATGTAATATTCAAAGGACTAGAAGATGATTTAATCCCAAGCGAACCAGAAGCACCTGTTATAGAACCAACAGGAATCTGGACATCTTTAGAGGGAAATATTTTAAGATTCTATACTACTGAAGAAAAAGCTAGAAATGGTGGAGGAAAAATATATGGAAATGTACAAGGAATAGAATTTGTACGTG
>CAMXLV010000098.1 GCA_947244675.1 uncultured Clostridium sp.
CACCTTTTGAAGTACAAATTCGTACTTGGGATATGCATAGAATTGCAGAATTTGGAATTGCTGCCCATTGGGCATATAAAGAAGCAAATTACTTTGGTAAAAAAACATCGGTAAAAGTAGAAGAAGATAAACTTGCTTGGCTTCGTGAAACTTTAGAATGGCAAAGAGAAATGCAAGATCCACAAGAATTTCTAAACACCTTAAAAACAGAATTATTTGAAGATGAAGTTTATGTTTTTACGCCCAAAGGTGAAATTAAAGTATTACCAAGAGGGGCAACCCCAATTGACTTTGCTTATATGATTCATGCTGAGATAGGTCACCATATGACAGGATGCAAAGTTAATAGCAAAATGATGCCAATTATTACAACATTGAAGAGTGGAGATATTATAGAAATTATTACATCAGAAAATTCAAAAGGTCCAAGTAGAGATTGGCTAAAATTTGTAAAGAGTACAAGTGCAAAAAATAAAATTTTAAGTTGGTTTAAAAAGGCACAAAAAGCAGAAAATATTGAAAAAGGAAAAGAACTAATTGAAAAAGAGATAAAAAGAATTGGCTTTATTCATAATGACTTATTTAAAAGCGAATACATAGAACCTATGTTAGAAAAATATAAATATAAAAACTTAGAAGAAATGTATGCAGCAGTTGGATTTGGTGCTAATTCATCTGTTAAAGTAATTGCTAAAATGTTACAAGAATATCGTAGAGAACATGAAGAAGAAAACATTGAAGCAAAAATAGAAGAATTAGCCAAAGCAAGATTACGAAGACCAAAACCATCTAATTCTGGTGTAATAGTGAAAGGAATTGATAATTGTTTAGTAAAATTATCTAAATGTTGTAATCCACTTCCTGGAGATGAAATTATAGGATATATTACAAAAGGGAGAGGGGTATCAGTTCATCGAAAAGATTGTATTAATGTAAAAGATTTATTTTTAGAAGAAAATAGAATGATAGATGTAGAATGGTACCAAGAACATAGTTCTTCTTATCAAGTAGATATTCAAGTATACTCTAATGATAGAAGTGGATTATTAATGGACATTTTAAGAGAAATAGGTACAACCAAAGCAAAAATTTTAGGTGTTAATACTAAAACAACCAAAGAAAAAATTGCGATTATGGACATTACTTTAGAAATTGAAAACTTGGAAGAATTAAATAAAGCACAAAAAGCAATTAGAAAAGTAAATAGTGTTTATGAAGTAAGAAGAAAAAAATAGGAGAAGATCGATGAAACTAAAAGAACTTAAAATTGATACTTGGATTGGAGATCCAACAAATTGTTATATGCTAATTGATGAGGAATCCAAAGAAATAATGGTAATTGATCCAGCAGGAGAAGTAGAAACAATCAAGGAATGGATTACTATTATGGGGGGAACTCTAAAATATATCTATTTAACCCATTGTCATGGTGATCATATTATGCGGTGTAACCGATTTAAAAAAGCAATGTGGTGGAAAAATATTAATTCATAGAGAAGATAGTGAAGGTTTAAACAATCCACAAATTAATTTGTCTCCTTATATAGGAATGGGAGAAATTGAATTAGAAGCAGACTCTAGAATTGATGATGGTGATTTAATTCATTTAGGAAACTTAGCATTTAAAGTACTTCATACACCTGGTCACACAAAAGGAAGCACAAGTCTTTATTGTGAAAAGGAGAATTGTTTGTTTTCGGGAGATACTATTTTTAGAGGAACATGGGGACGAACCGATTTACCAACTTCTAGTATAGAAGAGATTATGAAGTCAATTAATGAAAAAATTATGACTTTGCCAGATGAAACAATTGTGTATCCAGGGCATGGTATGATGGCAATGCTAAAAGATGAAAAACCAATTTATTTGGAACTAAAACCAAAATTATTTTAAAGAACCTTGAAAATTATGTGAAGTTATAGTATAATGGTGTCGTAACAAAACTAGATAGAATAGTGAAAACAGGAGGAGGACAAGAAAAATGGCAAAAAAAATTACTGTAAGGCGGAAAATGTAGGATACTACGTTGAACAACTAAAAAAAGACGATGAGATTTACTATTATGTAGTAAATCTTGGTGAAAGAAAGGACGTGTTAGAGATAATTCAACGTCCAGAAGGAGCCATAATCGCAATGAGCAGAAATAATTTCTGCTATTGTGAGGAAGTAGTAATTACTACAAAGGAGAATAAAGCAAGACTCCTTTGTAGTGTGCAGCAACATGAAGGACAACTCGCTATTCTTGCAATTGAAGAATAGTGAAGTAAAAAAGGGGAGGCACTCTAAGGAAACTTTTTCCGAAAGGGGCCTCCCCTTTTTTAAAATAAAAAGAAAGAAGGGGATAAATATGAAACAAACAGAACCAAGAACATTAGCACGGATTTATGGAATTATTACCAAAAGAACAAATATTATTTAACCAAATGAAAGAAAAAATAGAAAAAACTTATCAACAATTTGGATTTTTACCATTAGATACACCAGTAATAGAATTGTCTGATGTGTTATTAGCTAAAGCAGGAGGGGAAACCGAAAAACAAATTTATCGTTTTAGTAAAGGAGAAAATGACTTATCTTTACGATTTGATTTAACAGTTCCCCTTTCTAAATATGTAGCTAAAAATTATGGAAATTTAAGTTTTCCTTTTAGAAGATATCAAATAGGAAAAGTTTATCGTGGTGAAAAAACACAAAAAGGAAGATTTCGAGAATTTTACCAATGTGACATTGATATAATAGGAGATGAGAACTTAGATATTATCAATGACGCAGAACTTCCAAGTATTATCTATACTATATTCAAAGAATTAGGATTTGATCATTTTACCATTTGTATAAATAATCGAAAAATCCTAAATGGTTTATTCCAAAGTATGGGACAAAAAGAAAATGCTACTGATATTTTAAGAATCATTGACAAAATTGATAAAATTGGAAAAGAAGCTGTAAAAGAAGAATTAAGCAAAATAAAAGTAGAAACAAAAGACATTGAAAAAATAATGAATTTTATTGCCATTGATGGAAATTCTTATGAAAAATTAGAAAAGTTAGAAAAATTGGATATTGATAATATAGATTATCAAAAAGGAGTAGAAGAATTAAAAGAGGTAATAAAAAATATTGAGTTATTTGGTGTACCAGATACGAATTTTAAAGTAGACCTAACCATAGCAAGAGGGTTGGATTATTATACAGGAACAGTATATGAAACATTTTTAAATGATTATAGAGAAATAGGAAGTATTTGTTCTGGAGGAAGATATGAAGATCTTGCCAAATATTATACAGATAAAAAATTACCAGGTGTTGGTATTTCAATTGGATTAACAAGATTATTTTACAAATTGAACGAATTGAATTTAATACAAGCAAGCAAAAATTCAATGGCACAAGTATTAATCATACCAATGTTAGAAAATTATGAAGAACCAATAAAATTAGCAACTAACCTAAGAAATCTTGGGATTTGTACAGAAATCTATTTGAATGATAAAAAATTAAAAACAAAATTTAAGTATGCTGATAAATTAAAAATACCATATGTAATTGTAATAGGAGAAGATGAAATAGCTACAAATCAAATTACTATAAAGAATATGGAAACAGGAGAAGAAACAAAATTAACTAGAAAAGCAGAAGAAATAGTAGCATTTTTAAAAGCATAGCAAAATTTGAAGATGAACAAAAATAGAGCATATAGAGTAATCTAAAAGGACAAAGTTTTTTCATTATGCTCTTTTTGTTCTTCTTATTTGTATAATAAAGTAATTTTATTTCCTTGTTTTTGAATAAAACCATCATCTTTTAAAAGTTTTAATTCACGCATCATAGCACTTCTATCAATACTTAGATAATCTGCTAAATCAGTTAAAGAAAAAGGAAGCAAAAAAGTTTTACTTAAAGTTCTTGTAGATAGCATTGTAAAATAACCAATTAATTTATCACGAATGGATCTTTTAGTAAGTAGTTCAATTCGCATATTTAAGTCTGTTACTTTACTTAAGATTAGTTCTGGCAAATTCTCAGATAAAATTTGGTGAAACTTGCAATTATTTCTACATTTATTACGAATATCATTATAGCTATAAAATAATACATGACATTTTTCTCGTGCTTCAACAAGTAATTCATTATTCGTTGTAATTGTATAAAAAACTTCGCCAAACACATCATTTTTTGAAAAATGTTCTACAATTGTTCGATTTCCATTTAAATCATAACGAACTAAATCTGCATTTCCATCTATCAAAATGCAAAATTGATTTCTTTTTTTTATATAACTTGTAATAATTTCATTTTTTAAAAAGGATTTTTTTTGCACACGATGACAGCTGTTCTCGAAGTTTTGCATAAAATCCTGTATAGCAAAATTGATATCCATATTTATATTCTCCTTAAGATATTTTTATTATATCAATTTTAAGTTGCAAATGCAACAATGCATTGAAATTTTTCTGTAATTAATTTGTAATACAATTGTAATAAACAATAAAATCTTACACTAAACGACTTTTAAAAAGTATCAAATTATTTTAGTTGTTTTTGCAACAGAAAAACAAAATAGATGAGATATAATAAGCAAGTAAAAAATAAGAAATGGGGGAGAACAATGAAAATCATCAAAAGAGATGGAAGAGCTGTAGACTATGATAGAGAAAAAATAAAAATAGCTATTGAAAAAGCAAACAAAGAAGTAAGACCAAAAGAAAGAGCAAACAAAGAAACAATAAAAGAAATTATGGAATATATTGAAGAATTTGGCAAAAAAAGAATGTTAGTAGAAGATATTCAGGACATTATTGAAGCAAAATTAATGGAATTTGGAAAATATGAACTATCCAAAAAATATATTGTTTATCGTTATACAAGAGCTTTAGTTAGAAAGCAAAATACAACAGATGAATCTATTCTAGGATTAATTAGAAATGAAAACAAAGAATTAGCAGAAGAAAACTCTAATAAAAATACATTATTAGCTTCTACCCAAAGAGATTACATAGCAGGAGAAGTATCAAGAGATTTAACGAAAAGACTATTATTGCCAGAAAAAATAATAAAAGCAGATGAAGAAGGAGTTTTACATTTTCATGATGCAGACTATTTTGTACAACCAATTTTCAATTGTTGTTTAATTAATATAGAAGATATGTTAGATAATGGAACTGTTATGAATGGAAAATTAATTGAAACCCCTAAAAGTTTCCAAGTAGCTTGTACAGTTACTACACAAATTATTGCAGCAGTAGCTAGTAATCAATATGGTGGACAATCAGTTGATTTAATTCATTTAGGAAAATACTTAAGAAAAAGTTATGAGAAGTTTAAAGTAGAAATGGAAGAAAAATATAAAGACAAACTAGCAAAAGAAGTTTTAGAAGATATTATTCAAGATAGACTAAAAGCGGAATTAAAAGCACGGTGTACAAACCATTCAATATCAAATTAATACTTTAATGACAACAAATGGACAAACTCCTTTTGTTACCTTGTTTTTACATTTAGAAAAAGAAGATCCTTATCAAAAAGAAAATGCTATGATTATTGAAGAAGTCCTTAAACAACGATTAGAAGGAATCAAAAATGAAGTAGGAATTTATGTAACACCAGCATTTCCAAAATTAGTTTATGTATTAGATGAATTCAATAATTTATCTGGTGGAGAATATGATTATTTAACTAAATTAGCTGTTAAATGTTCTAGCAAAAGAATGTATCCAGATTATATCTCTGCAAAAAAAATGCGTGAGAATTATCAAGGAAATGTATTTTCTCCAATGGGATGTAGAAGCTTTTTATCTCCTTGGAAGGATGAAAAAGGAAAAGACAAATTTGAAGGAAGATTTAATCAAGGTGTAGTAAGTATTAATTTACCACAAATAGGAATTGTAGCAGATGGAAATGAAGAAATATTCTGGAAAGAATTGGATGAAAGATTAGAACTATGCAAAGAAGCTTTAATGTGTAGACATTATGCACTTCTTGGAACCAAATCAGATATTAGTCAAATTCAT
>CAMXLV010000099.1 GCA_947244675.1 uncultured Clostridium sp.
CATGGGGAAGCCAAATTCGTTCTTATGTTTTTTGTCCCTATACAATGGTAAAAGATCATCGAACCAACTACGAAGTAGGGAATGTGCAAGCTGTTATGGATGGAGACATTGATGGATTTATGGAAAGCTATCTAAAAATGCAAATTTAGTCTATCAGAAAAGAAATTATAGCATACAATATAGAGAGAGCAGATTTAAAATAAAATCAGCACTCTTTATATTGTATGTAAAAGGCGAGGGATGAAAGGTGGACACAATTGTATTAAAATTTGGAGGTAGCTCAGTTGCTGATAATGAAAAATTAGAATTAGTAGCAAAAAAAATTATTGGATTATACGAAAAAAAGCATCATATAGTAGTAGTAGTTTCTGCCCAAGGAAAAACCACAGATAAATTGATTTTAGAAGCAAAAGAATTAACAAAATTAGCAGAAGATAGAGAAATGGATGTACTCCTAAGTACAGGAGAACAAATGACAACAGCTAAATTGAGTATGTTATTGAATCAAATGGGATATCCTGCAATTTCTTTAACTGGTTGGCAAGCAGGAATTTATACAAACAACACCAACCAAAATGCTATCATTAAATGGATTGATACTTCAAGAATTCGAAAAGAATTAGAAAAAGGAAAAATTGTGATTGTAGCAGGTTTTCAAGGGCTAAATGAAAAAATGGATATTACAACCCTTGGAAGAGGTGGATCAGATACAACGGCAGTGGCAATATCGGCAGCATTAGGGGCTAAAAATTGTTATATTTTCTCAGATGTAGATGGAGTGTATTCAACAGATCCTAATCAATTAAAAGAAGCACATAAATTACCAGCTCTTTCTTATGAGGAAATGTTAGCATTATCTAGTGAAGGAGCAAAAGTACTGCATAACCGTTGCGTAGAAATAGGAGAGAAATTCAAAGTTCCAATTATTACGAAATCAACTTTTAATAATAAACCAGGAACAGTTATATCTGACATTATTGAAGAAAATACCATTAAAAGTATTGTAAAAAAAGAAATTTCTCGAATTTCAATTGTAGGAAATGGTATTATTAGAAATTTTGAAAACATGAAAAAGGTTTTAGCTATTCTTGAAAAAAATAAATTAGAAATGCTTGAATTTAATGTAACAGAGACTAAAATTTCGATTACGTTTAAAACACAAATACCAGATAAAATATTAGATGAAATACATTTAAAATTGTTGAATGATGCATAAAATGTAAGGAAGAAAACTTAAAAAAGATACTTTAAGTTTTCTTTTTTCGTTCTAAATAAGACAAACTGTGAATATATATAATTTATAAGATTAGTTAAGGAGGCAAAAAGGATGACAATGGATGAAAGAAAAACAATGACTACAGGAGTAATTCAAAATCTTATTTTAGAGAATAGAGGAAAATTAAGTATATCAGGAGTTTTAGATGTGCTTAGTTTTGATGATCAAGTAGTAATTTTAGAAACAGAATTGGGTTTATTAACAGTAAAAGGAGAAAATATACGCATTAATAAATTAAGTATCGACACATCAGAAGTAATTGTAGAAGGTGATATTTCTTCTTTAATTTATAGTGATAAAGAAAATGAAAAAATCAAAAGCTCTTTTATGAGTAAAATATTTAAGTAATGAAGATAGGAGGCAGTAAGAATAGTGGTCTTAAATCAAGCATATTTGTTTTTAATTTTTATGATAAATGGAATGTTAATAGGGCTATTATTTGACTTTTTTAGAATCAGCAGAAAAGTATTTTCCACGAGTGATCTAATAACCTACATAGAAGATGTTTTATTTTGGGTTTTAGCAGGTCTACTTATGCTGTATTCTATTTTTGTTTTTAATAATGGAGAACTTCGTTTATTTATGTTTTTAGGTATTTTGTTAGGTGCTATTATTTATATGGTGTTTATTAGTTCTTATATTATAAAAATCAATGTAAAAATAATTAATTTTTTAAAGAAAATAGTCGAAATATTGTTTATGCCATTAAAATATGTTTCCAAATTATTACATAAAATTTTCTTAAAACCAATTACTTTTCTATTTATCAATATTAGAAAAATTTTTACAAAATTCGGTATAAAAACTTATAAAAATTTGAAATTATCAAAAAAAACGAAAAATATTGTAAAAAATTGAAAATAAAAGAAGGATTTTTTCAGAATAAGTAGAATTATATAAATGTGTATTATACAGAAAATGGAGAGATTACAGATGAAGAAAAACAAAAAAATATATAAAATTTTACTAATATTAGGTATTGCTATCTATGTGCTTTATATTTTAGCCAATCAGCAACAAACTTTAAATCAGTATAGACAAGATAGTAGTGAATTAACTTCTAAAATAGAGGAACAAAAAGAATATAAAGAAGAACTTGCTAAAAGAAAGGAAGACGTAAATTCGCCTGATTTTATTGAACAAACAGCAAGAGAAATGTTAGAAATGTATTATCCTAATGAAAGAGTATATATAGATGGAGGAATGTAATTTTAAATTATATTCCTTTTTTTGGAAAAAACATTCCCTTTCAGAAAAAGTTATGATATAATAAATATGTTATTATTTCGTTAAAATATAGCTTATCTGTTAATTTAATCACATTAAAATTAGTAAAATCCCAAAAATAATAGAACAAGGAGGATATTTCATGTTAGATATTGAAAAAATGACTTTATTAGAATTAAAAGAGCTAGCAAAAGAGCATAATATAAGAAATATTTCAAAATTAAAAAAAGATGAATTAGTAACAGTTTTAAAGCAAATTATAAATCAAAATCAAGAAATAGCTCAAACAAGTAAAGAGGAAATTATAATAGAAGAAGTGGAAGAAGTAAATAAAAGACAATATGATGCTAATGGGGAACCTATTGTAGATTATAAATTAACAAGTGATGGTGATGCTATTGTAGAAGGAATTTTAGATATATTACCAGATGGTTATGGATTTTTGAGAGGCGAAAATTTTTTATCAAGTGAAAAAGATGTTTATATATCAATGGTTCAAATTAGAAGATTCAAATTAGACACAGGAGACATTATAAAAGGAATATCTAGGTATCGAGAAGGAGAAAAATTCCCATCCTTAATTTTTGTTGGAGAAGTAAATGGTGAACATCCAGAAAAAGCAATGAAAAGAAGAAGATTTGATGAATTAACACCAATCTATCCAAATGAAAGATTAAAATTAGAAACAATATCTAATGATTATGCAACTAGAATTATTGACTTAATGTCACCAATAGGAAAAGGACAAAGGGGTATGATTGTAGCACAGCCAAAAGTTGGTAAGACAACATTAATGAAGAAAGTTGCCAATAGTATAGCTAAAAACAATCCAGAGGTAGAATTAATTGTGTTATTAATTGATGAAAGACCAGAAGAAGTAACAGATATGAAACGTTCTATTAAAGGTCAAGTAATTCATTCAACCTTTGATGAACTACCAGAACATCATGTAAAAGTTGCAGAAATGGTATTAGAACGTGCTAAAAGATTAGTAGAACAAGGAAAAGATGTTGTTATCTTATTGGATAGTATCACAAGACTTACAAGAGCTTATAACTTAGTAATTCCTTCTTCTGGAAGAACGTTATCTGGTGGTATTGATCCAGCATCTTTGCATAAACCAAAAAAATTCTTTGGTGCAGCGAGAAATATTGAATTTGGAGGAAGTTTAACAATTTTAGCTACTGCTTTGATTGAAACAGGTAGTAGAATGGATGATGTTATATTTGAAGAATTTAAGGGAACTGGTAATATGGAAGTACATCTAGACAGAAAATTGTCTGAGAGAAGAATTTTTCCAGCAATTGATATTAATAAATCTGGTACGAGAAGGGAAGATTTATTGTTGACACCAAAAGAAAAAGAAACTGTATTTGCCCTAAGAAAAGCTATGAATAGTATGCCAGTTGCAGATGTTACAGAACAAGTTATTAGTCATATGACTCAATCTAAGGATAATGATGAATTTATTAATCAGATGGAAAATTATTTAAGAAAATTCAAATAAAAAAGCTAGGTTTTAAAATACCTAGTTTTTTTATTTTTAGGGAGTTGTAATTTAATGGTTTTGTTTTTTTATCTTTTGTTTTCTAAATCATTTAATGCATTTCGTACTGCTTCTATAACAAAAGCACTAAAGGTACAATCTTTCCCAATAATATTACCTTCGATTTTTTCTACAATATCATTGGGAAATCGAATGCATTTTTGGGTTGTCATTGGTATTTTTGGTATTTTAAAATTTCCCATAAAAAATACACACCCTTCTTTTATAGTTTTATTATATATTACAAATGACTCACATAGGTATCCCATTTGCATTACAACCAATTGTAGCGAGTTAATTTTAAAAAAAATGTCGAAAATAAGGCGTTTTTTACGAATGGATAATTTTAGTTTATAGAAAAGAAAAATAATTTATAAAACTGTGTTTTTTATTTAATAAAAATGCAGTTTTATATTTTTTTAGAACAACATATTATGGTTAACTACTGTACAAATCAAAAATCATGTGGTATACTATAGCAAAAAAGAAAGGAATATTAAAAATGAATGGAGAAGTGAGTCTTAATGCTAAATTGGAAGTAGCTATTGAAATAATTTCTGCAAAGATAGCAGAAATGTATCATGAAGGACATACTGTTGAAAATAGAGAGATGAAAAAATTGTTGAAAGAAAGAACGCAAGTGTATCTTGCTAATGAGGAAATACTAAATAAAGTAATAACTGAGTATGGTCCTAAGCTTAGAGAAAAGTATGAAGGAGCAAAAAGATAATGGAAAACTTAGAAAAAGTAATGGAAAAATATAAATTATCAGAAGATGAGCATAGAAGAATAGAAAAAGATATAAAAACAATTATATTATATAATAAATTTCCTGTAAAACATCCAAAAGCAATTATTGACATTGCACCACCAGCATCTGGAAAAACAGGATTAAATGGATATGGAGTACAACAATTTATGGATAATAATGTAGTAGTGATAAATAGTGATGAATTAAAACCGTTTCATCCTAAGGTAGATGAGATTGCTAGATTATATCCAAACTATTTTACCAAAGTAACAGATCAAGAAAGCAATACATGGACAAGTGCTTTATTTGAAGAAGCATTGCGTAGTGGATATAATGTAATTTTTGAGGGTACTGGGAAAAATACTAGAATATTAGATACAATAAAAACAAAGATGGAAAATTATGATATTACAGTAAGAGGAATGGCAGTAAATGAACAAAAATGTTTAATTTCTCTATTAGAAAGATATATACTTCAAACAGAAAGTAAAGGATGGGGAAGATTAGTAACATTAGATCATTTTTATGAAACATATAATCTAATGCCTAATACAATAGATGCAATAGAAAAATCAGGATTAGTAAAAGTGGTAGAAGTATTTAAGAGAGGAACTACTCCTTGTGCTCCTATAAAAATTTATGATAGTTTAGATACAGTAACAAGAAGATTTCCAAATGCTAAATATGCAGTTTTAGAAGGAAGAGAAGAAGATAGTATGACTCTTGATGAAAATGAAACGAATAAGATAATATCCTTTCTTGAAAGTGAAATCAAAACAGACGAAGAAAGAAATATTTTTGAACAGATAATAAAATCATATAACAAGTGTAGAGAAATTGAACTGGAGTAAAATGATTTTGAAATTATAAAATAGGTAGACTAATATTGATATGAAATACCAGCTAATAGGAGAATTCCGACAAGTAATTGACAACTGAATAAACCACGAACAAGGATATTATCAAGTAAATTTTGGTAATATCCATGTTTTATATAGCAAAATAGTCTATTTTATGAAAAATAGAAAATTCTTTACTTTGCAAAATTTTTGTGCAAAGTAGGGGAAAGAGGCATAAAAATAAAAAATCGTAAAAAATTATTAAAATTATAAAACTCTATTATCAATAATAAATTGAAAAAATTTTTATG
>CAMXLV010000100.1 GCA_947244675.1 uncultured Clostridium sp.
CCTGTCTTTTCAGACGCCTCACAAGAATATTTAGACTCCATTGAAATTCAAACTATTATGAGTTTATTAAAGATTATAGACAATCCCATGCAGGATATTCCACTAGTTACAGTATTGAGATCTAGTATTGGAAAATTTACAGATGATGAACTAATACGGCATTCGTTTAGCAGATAAACAAGAAAATTTTTACATTTGTTTGCAAAAGGCTAAATTGTGTGTTGATAAAACCTTAAAACAAAAGGTAGAGGATTTTTTAGCCAAATTAGAAAAGTGGAGAGAAGAACAAGAATACCTTGCTTTAGACGAATTGATATGGAAATTATATCATGATACTAGTTATTATCATTATGTAGGGCTTATGCCAAATGGAGAGCTTAGAAAAGCCAATTTAAAAATGTTATTTGAAAGAGCTAAACAATATGAAACCTCTAGTTTTAAAGGACTATATCATTTTATCCGTTTTATTGAAAAATTAAAAATTAGTAATGGTGATATGGGAGCTGCTAAAATAATAGGTGAAAATGATAATGTAATTAGAATTATGAGTATTCATAAAAGTAAAGGGTTAGAATTTCCAGTGGTTTTTTTAGCAAGTACTGGGAAACAGTTTAATTTGAGTGATTTAAACCAGAATATTTTATTACATCAAGAATTAGGAATTCGGTGTAAAATATATTGATTATGAAAAACAAGTACAATATGATACTTTAAGCAAAGCAGCTATTCGTAGCAAAGTATTAAATGAAACCCTATCAGAAGAAATGAGAATTTTATATGTTGCTTTAACAAGAGCAAAAGAAAAATTGATTATAACAGGGATCCAAAAAGATTATGAAAAAAGAAAAGAAAAGCTCTTACAACAAATAGCAAGATATCAAAGAGAAGAAAACAAAATTAATCCAATTTTAGTAAAGCAATACAAAAAGTATCTGGATTGGATTTTATTAGTGTATTTTTATGAAAAAGATGCAATTACTCCAATCGTTTGGTTAAAAAATTATACCAAAAAAGAAATTTTATCCTTTACGAAAGAAAAACAAACAGAAGAGATTGATGTTTTAGCAAGACTAGATAGACATGAAAAAAATAAAGAAAAGATCAGTGCATTAGAAAAACAACTACATAGTAAGTATCCTTATGAATTAGCTACAAAAATTCCTACAAAATCATCAGTAAGTCAATTAAAGCAAGAGGTAAAAGAAGATATAACTATAAATTTTAGAACACCTAAATTTATACGGAAAAGAAGAAGTTGCTTTAACAGGAGCAGAAAAAGGAACTATATTACACTTATGTTTGCAAAAATTAGATGAAAAGAAAGAATATGAACTAGATACGATAAAACAACTGATACAAGATCTTGTAAAAAAAGATATTATCACAATGAAAGAAGCAATGACAATTCATGCAGAGGATATTCTAACTTTTACAAAATCTAAAATTTGGAAGAGTATGAAAACAGCAAAAGAAATTCAAAAAGAAAAACCATTCTACCTAAACATTTCAGCAAAAGAAATTTACCAAGAAGAAGTAGAAGAAGAAATTTTAGTACAAGGAGTTATTGATTTATACTATATAAATGAAAATAATCAGTTAGTTTTAGTAGATTATAAAACTGATTTTGTAAAAGAAGAAAAACAATTAATAGATAAATATAAAAAGCAATTAGATTTATATCAAAGAGCTTTAGAAGAAGCTTTAAATAGAAAAGTAGAGGCAAGATTTATTTACTCAACTTACTTAGGGAAAGAAATTAAGATATAAGCAATGGAAATCCACTATTACTAGACTTTTTTGGCAAAATATGTTATAATTCATAAGAAGGTAAGTGTGAATACAACAATAGTATTGAAATAAAAGCTTATCAAAGTGAAGAAGGAAGAAGAATTTGTCAAAATTAAAAAAAAAGAAATGAGGAAAAATATATGAGTACATTACAAAAAATTGGTGTGTGGACATTAATGTTAATTGGTCTTTTCATTCTTTCGGATTTTTTAATTGCTATAGGTCTAAACTCAACTTATCAAGATATGAAACGATTAGATGAAAATACAGATATTATCATTTATCAAGCAGATGCAACCTATGTAAATGGAAGAATTAGAGGACTTTTAAATAAGGAACAAGAAATACAAGGTAAATATTTAAAAGTAGAATTATATTCAAAGCGTGATGTATTAGTTGGAAAGAAATTTATAGAAATAGAAACGCTATTAGTAGATGATACAAAACCTTTTGAAATACTATTTAAAGCAAAAGATGCTTCACAATTTAAGATGGAAATAGTAAATGAAAAAGAAGAAGGAAAAGAATTAGAAATTATCCCAAGAGAATTAACCAAACCAGAAATTATCTTAACAGCAGCATTTATGTTTCTAATTTTCTGGTAAGAAAAAAACTCCCTAAATATAAATTTAAGGGAGTTTTTTTGGATTGACATACAAGGTTTTTTGATTAGTATAAATAACCATTCCGAGGTTTTGCACCATTTGGCTTTTTTACAAATTTTACTTCACAATAATCAACAGGAACATTAGAAGAATGTTTTGCTTTACTATGAAGTGCTACAATTTCAGCACATTTTATTAAAATATCTTCTTTTGGTATAGTAGTAGCTATTTGTAAAATAGCATGACTTCCATGAATGTCTTTAGTATGAAACCATAAATCGGTTTTTTTTGCATACTTTAGAGTTAAATAATCGTTTTCTTTATTATTTCTTCCAACAAACAAAGTATAATTATCTATGGTATATTTCAAAGGGTTAAAAGATACATTTTTATTTTTGGTAAGAAAAGACTTTCTGACCTTTGTTTTTTCTTTCTTTTGATATTGTTTTGTTTTTTCTTTAAAAATAACATTTTCCGAAATTTCTTCAAAGATTTCAGAAACTTCTTCTATACTAGAACAATTTTCTAATTCGTATACAATGCTCTCGATATAAGTCAATTCTTTTATAGTTTCTTGTTTTTGTAATCCAACAATAACTAAAGTATTTTTTAATTTTTGATATTTTTTAAAGAAACGTTTGGCATTAACACAAGGTGTATATTTATCATCTAATGGAATAGTAATTTTTTGGTTTGTATAATAATTATCAAGTGTAATTTCTTTTATTTTTTCATTTTTTATTTGGTATAAATTAGCGGTAATTAACTCACCATATAACTGATATTTTTCCATATCTTGACAAGAATTCAATTTTTCATCAATATGAAAAAGTTGTTTTTGATATTTTTTTAGCACATTTAGAATCATTTTTAAAATACTATCGCGATAACTTTTAAAATCTGCTAAAGATTCTTGCTCATTGTAAAAATCATCTAAAAAAAAGTTTAAAGAAAAAGGTTCTTGTTTTTCTGATTCTACTAAAAAGTAATCTTTTTTCTTGTTTTCAATTAATTGAAAAGCTAAAGAACTGCTATCTGTTTTAGCAATTATGTTTTGTAGATAGTTATAAAGCTTTTCTAAGCTGGTTTTATTTAGTGAATCTATTTTTAAGTGCTGGATAGATGCTTCCCAGAACGATTGACTAATACCATTGAATACTTTATAAGCATCTTGGTTAGTAGATAGTTTTTGATAAAAATCTTCAAAAGTATAACAATCTAAAAAATTATATTTTGTGATGGTTGGATAAACATATTGAACATGAGGGACAATTGCTCTAGTACTATCTTCATTATTGATATGTCTTAAGCTATCTATTATAATATTTTGTTCATCTAATAAAATAATATTGCAATGTTTTCCCATTAATTCAATAATTAATTTTTTCGTAATTAGATCATCCATCTCATCAAAACCTTCTAGTTCTAAAATGACTAATCTTTCTAATTGATTGGTAATAACATTTTTAATATGCATTCCTAATAAATGTTTTCTTAAAACCATACAAAAATTAGGTGCTACTTTAGGGTTTGGTTTTGGATGTGTGGTTAAGTGAATACGATAATTTTTAGCGTCAGTACAAATGTTTAATAAGTAGTTTTTTCCACCAAAATAAAAACCTAATAAAATAGTATTTTTGTTAGGCTCAAAGACTTTATCAATTCTAGCTCCTGCTAGATCTTGTAGCTCAGAAGCAATTGCTTTTGTTACGATTCCATCAAATGCCATTGTGTTTCTCCTTTTAATGGTGTTATTATAACATTTGAAATGAAAAAAAGCAAATGACTTGCTAAAAAAAACGTAAAAGGATATAATATAAAAGAAAAATAAAAAAGGGGAAAAAGAAGTGAAAAAAATAGTTTTTTATATCATCTTAAGTTTACTAACTTTTGGGATTTTTACTAATGTAGAAGCATCTTCTAGTAGTGATCTATTCTTAAATCATTTAGATTTTCAAGTACAAATAAACCAGGATGGAAGTATGCAAGTAAGCGAAAAGTGGAACATAAAAATACAAAACACAAATACTTTATATAAAACTTTCCAAATAGATAAAAGCAAATATAGTAGTATAAAGAAGATAAACGTAAAAGATATAACAAATGGAAACGAACAAACTTTAGAACCATTTAATCAATGGGCATATCATCTACCAAAAGGAAAGTATTTTGGAGGAATGAATCAAAAAAATGAATTTGAAATTGCATGGGGAGTTGGATTAGATAACTCATCAGCAACCAAAATATATCAAATTTCTTATCAAGTAGAAGATGCCATAACAAAATATAAAGACTATGCTGAGCTATATTGGCAATTTGTAGGAAAAGATTTTGAAATAAATGCTAAAAATATTACAGGAACTATTCTATTACCAAACCAGGTGTCTGACAAAGATATGATTAAGGTTTGGGGACATACAGAAGATTTGAATGGAGAAATTTATGTAACAGATACTAATAAAATTGAATTTAATATCAATTCTTTTCGTGCTGGAAGATATATAGAAATACGTTCGCTATTTCCAAGTGAAATGATAACAACAACAAATCGAGTAGAAAATACAAATCGATTAGAACAAGTAATACAAGAAGAAAGCAAGTGGGCTAATCAAGCAAATGCTAGAAGAAAAATGAAAGAAGAAGTAAAAAACATAATTAGTATTATCATTAATATTGTTGGAATCGGACTTAGTATTTTATTTATCAAGTTTATTACTAAAACGATTTCAAAAATAAAAACAACAAAAAAAATATTGCCCACACAAGAAATTACATACTATCGAGAAATACCAAAGGAAAATACTTCTCCTGCAACAGCAATTGCTATTTTGACGAAACAAATAGAAGGGATAAGCAATAATAGTATTACAGTTGGTAGGATTTTTTCATCTACTTTATTAGATTTAAGCTTGAAAAAAATAATTGCTTTTGAAGTACAAGACAAAATAATAACGATAGAAATATTGCAAGAAGATCCAGAAGAATTACAACATATGAAAGAAGAAAAAGTAATTTTTGATTTTATAAAAGAGGCATCCAAACAAAAACAGGGAAAAATAACGACAAAAGATTTAGAAAAATATATCCGAAAATCATCTAGTAAAATAGTAACATTAAGTAATGTTATTAGCCAAAATACAAAACAAAGATTATATCAAGAAAACTTAGTCAATAAAAAAGAAAAAGAAGAAAGAACGAAATTGTCAGTTTATATCATTTTGCTAATATTTATGATTGTTTTTTCAAGTATTGGTTTAGAAGTATTGTTAGTTAACTTTTCAATATTGTCCATTGGAATCATTCCATTAATTCTTACGAGTATTGTTTTATTGGTTGTTATTAGTATATTAGTAAGTAAGCTAAATGTATTTACACAAAAAGGAGTTGATGAAAATGCCAAATGGAAAGGACTTAAAAAATATATGGAAGATTTTTCTATGTTAGATAAAAAAGAAGTTCCAGAACTTATATTATGGGAAAAATTTTTAGTTTATGCTACTGCTTTTGGTATTGCTGATAAAGTGTTAAAGCAATTAAAACT
>CAMXLV010000101.1 GCA_947244675.1 uncultured Clostridium sp.
ACCGATTCCAGTTCAAAATATAGTAATTGGAATTATTGCAACAATTATTGGATGTGTTATTCATGTTGAAGGCTTAGATGCTAACGGAGTAATACAAGCTGTAGTTACAGCATTAGGTGGAGTTGGAACAGCTACTGTATTATATGACGCAAAAAATCAATAATTTAATACAAGAAATGTTTTCTTGTAAAAGTGAGATACTGGAAGAAAAAACAAAATTCTTCCAGTATTATTTTTATTATAGGAGGATTTGTTTATGGAAGAGGAAACAGTTGAATACAACGAAGAATTAGCAGAATTAAATCTGCAGGAAAATACATTTGCAGAAATCAATGAAAAAGAAGATGGAATAGGCGAAGTAAAAGAAACAGACGAATATTACAATGGAGGTGTTGAATAATGTTAGTAACAAAAGTAAATATGCCTTCGAGCAAATTTGGTATAAAATGTCCTTATCCAATGAAACCAGAAGGAATAACAATTCATAATACAGCAAATGATGCCTCAGCTATGTCAGAAGTTTCATATATGATTAGAAACAATAATCAAGTATCTTTTCATGAGGCCATAGATGATTACAGATGTGTTCAAGGAATAGAACATAATCGTAATGCGTGGCATGCAGGAGATGGACACGGATTTGGAAATATGAAAACAATAGGAATTGAAATCTGTTATTCTAAATCTGGTGGAGAACGATTTGAAAAAGCAGAAAGAAATGCAGCAGAAAGAATTGCTTATTTAATGAAACAATACGGATGGAATTTAGATAATATAACAGACACTAGACATACAGTAGGAACTCATCAAAATAGAAGTGGTAAATATTGTCCTCATAGAACTTTGGACAATGGGCTTGAAAGATTTTATAATATGATTAGAGAAGAATACAGAGAACTTACAGGAGAAAAAGCACAAGGGACACCTAATATAGTTGTAAATGAAAATAATAACAATACTGGTAGAAATGTAGGCGATACAGTTACAATTAATGGTGTTTATACTTCTTCATCATCTACAAAAAGATTAAGTCCTGCAGTTAAAAGTGGTATGATTACAAGGATAATACCAGGAGCAAAAAATCCATATCTAATTAATAATGGAAACGTTGGATGGGTAAATGATTCTTGTATTGTAAGTAGTGGAAGTTCACAAGCAAATAACAATAATGTAAATACAGCACCTAATATATCAGTAGGAAGTACAGTAACATTATCATCAAATGCTACTAATTATGCTACAGGGCAAAAAATACCAGAATGTTATAAAAATAAAAACTATACTATAATGCAAGTAGGAAATGGAAAAGTTTTATTGAAAGAATTGTATTCATGGGTATATACCAAAGACTTGGTAGGTTATGCAAATAATACAGGAACTAATACTACAAGAAGAAAGTCAAATGAGGAAATTGCAAGAGATATAGTAACAAAACCTAATTTTGATGGATGGGGAACAGGAGAAACAAGAAAACAGAAATTAAGAAATGCTGGTTATGATCCTAGTGCAATTCAAAAATTAATAAATAAAATGTGTTAAAATAAAATTATAGGGGGCTTTTATTCCCCCTATAAAAGTATATTAGTTATATTAAAAAAATGCTTTAAAAACGATTTTCAAGTGTTGATTTTTTAATCTTTATATATTTTTTTCAAATCTTTTTGAATTTCTTGCAATTTATCAAAACTATCTTTAAAAGTAATATTATCAAAGTTTATATTAAGTATTTTATCTACAATTTTTTTCAATTCAATATTTTTGAAATAATCTTCATTATTTTTTATTTTTTCCTTTTCATAATGATTATCTATAATCTGATATTTTATGTTTTTTTCATCAAGTAGTTTAGTGTACTTTTGTATTTGTTGGTATGGAAAACCACATTTATAGATATTTGGTCCCATATCCATTATTTTTAATCCTAAGGCTTTAGATATAGTGTCAGCATCTTCATTCAAAATATTATAAAAGATACCTACACGAATAAGATATAAAGTATCCTTATCATTTTTCTTTAGTGAGGTATATTGTTCCAATAATTTACTCATAACAAAATCCTCCTATTTTTTCTTTTTTCTTTTTATTAAATCTCCTGGCTCACAGTCTAAGGCATCACACAATTTGTCTATCATTTCAAAATGTATGCTTGTAGTATCTCCATCTATCATGTGGCCTAATGCTTGATAACTACTTTCTACTTGTTTAACAAGCCAATACATTGTTTTGCCTTTTTTCTTCAAGAGATTAGGTATATCTAAATAAATCATAATATACTACCTCCTGTATATATTTTACAGGAATATTGTTTTTAATATAATTATTCCATAAAATGATGATTTTATAGAATTACTATGATATAATCCTAAAGAGGTGTATAATATGGATGTAAGAAAACAAGTTTTAGATAAATTAAAGAATACAGATGTTTTTATTGAAAACGAAAATGTAATTGCTTTGCAAAGTGTCATAGATAATTGTATAGTATTATTAGAAAAGAGTATAAAGGAAGATGACGAAAGAGCAAGTCAATATATAAATGGTTTATTGAAAGATTTGAAGTAGTTTCCCACTTTTTTCCCACTTTAGTTTAAAATATTTAAAAATGATTATATATGAAATATACTTGAAATGCTTGAAAAATATTGAATAGGAAGATTTGGAAAGATTTAAAAAGGTAAAAAAATGAACAGTAGGTTCTGGTGTCGTTGCTGATATCTTAGCTTAAATATAAAAATGTCGTATTGGGGACGTTTCTCCATACGACATTTTTTTGTAAGTTTTGACAAATTAGTAAAAAAAGTGTAAAATAAAGGTAGAGGGTATTTTATTTGTAAGGAGTGATTGGATATGAAAAATAGTAAATGTATAGTTTCTATAATTTTATTTTTAATGTTTTTTAGGATATATCCAATTTTTTCTTATGCAAAAACAAAAACAGAAATAATAAAAGCAGAAGAAATAGGAGATTTTTTAGTAGGAGAAGGAGTTACAATATCAAATGTAAAAACAAAAGGATATCCAAGTCAGATAGGACGTTTTGAAGGAGCAAATTATGTTGAAGAATTTGAAAACTTAAATGATGGAGTTATTTTAACTACAGGAACATCTGTCAATGTCTTTGGACCTGAAAAAACTTATTTATGTGGTGTTTGGAATTCGCGTGAGTACAATGGTGATGAAGATTTAGAAAAAATTTTAGGAGGATCAAAAAATACGCCATTAACACATGAGGCTGTTTCAATTGAATTTGATGCTGTATCAGATAGTGATTATATTTCTTTTCAATATGTATTTGCTTCAGAAGAATTTGATCAACCTGATGGTTTTAATGATACTTTTGCCTTATATGTAAACGGAGAAAACATAGCAAAAATACCTGGAACTAATGATACAGTTTCAATGGTGAGTCTAAGAAATAAGCATAAAGATTATTATCATGACAATAAAAATGGAAAAAACCTTGGATTTTTAGGATATAGTGTATTATTAAGTTGTCAAGCAAATGTAAAAGCAGGAGAAACTAATAGATTAAAATTAGTAATAGCAGATGTAGGAGATAGTATTCTTGATTCAGCAATATTTATAAAAGCTCATAGTATATCAAGTAAAAAAATACAAGAAAGCGAAGAAAATCCTAATATACCAGAAAAACCAAAAGAGGAAGAAAAGCCTACTCAAGACCCTACACCTACTCCAACCCCACCAGAAAAAGTACCATATCCATTAGTTGTTGAGCAAGAATTTTACAAAATAAGATTATATACAGCAAATGGAAACATGATAAATTCAATAGAATTAAGAGATGGAAAAACAGTAGGTAAATTAAAAGATGCATTTATAGCAGATTCTATTTATTTAATTGCAGATAATGAAATTATACAAGGTGCACGAATAGAAGTAGAATGTAAAATTAGAGTTAAAAATAATTCGGTCAGACCATGTGAAAAATTAGTAATACAACAGAAATTAGGAGGTGGATTGGTCTGTGATTCAGAAGGCTGGGAATGTGATGTCCTAAAAGAAATAGCCACATTAAAAGTATATGGAGATAGATACAATCCAGCAATTGAACCATTTGGTACATTTGAAGCTACTATGGAAGCCAGTCGATTGTTGGGTACTAAAGAATATGAATTTCAAAATTCAGCTATAGCATATGAAATTGATGGAAAAATACAAGGAACAAGTGAACCTGGACTTTCAGAAATAATTAGGATTATTCCACCTTTTGGACAATTAAAAAATTCATGTATTGCATTTATTATAATTATGGGAATAGGAATTATATTAATTATAAGTTGGAAACTATATAAAAAGAAATAGGATTTTGAGACAGCGAAATGTCTTCAAAATCCTATTTTCCAAATTAAATTATAAAAGCTATTGCTTTTTTTTATAAAGAATAATAAAATATAGTTATCAAAAATATAATTAAATAGCAAACCTAAGGGAGGAATATCATGAAAATTATACTAGATGCAATGGGAGGAGACAATGCACCAGATGCTAATATTAAGGGTGCGGTTAATGCTATAAAAAAAATAAAAGCAGAAGTTATTTTAATCGGAAAAGAAGAGATTATTAGAAGTAAAATGAAAGAATTTTATGGAAAAGAATTAGAAGAAATATCAGATCGATTAAAAATTAAAAATGCAACAGAAATGATTGAAATGGAAGACACACCAACTGTTGCTATCAAACGCAAAAAAGATTCTTCTATGGTAGTTGGATTTAAAATGCTAAAAGAAGGAGAAGGAGATGTTTTTATTTCTGCAGGAAATTCAGGAGCTTTACTAACTCGGAGCAACATTAATTGTTGGTAGAATTAAAGGTATTGATAGACCAGCACTAGCACGGAATTTTGCCAGCATATAAAAGTCAATTATTATTAATTGATGCAGGATCTAATACAAATTGCAAACCAATTAATTTATTACAATTTGCACAAATGTCTAGCATTTATTTACGAAATACCTATGGAATTTCTCACCCAGCTATTGGTCTGTTGAACATTGGAACAGAAGAAACTAAAGGAAATGAATTAGTCAAAGAAAGTTATCAATTATTAAAAGAAAAGGCAGAAGAATTAAACTTGAATTTTGTTGGAAATGTAGAAGGAAGAGATGCGTTTTCTGGAAAAATTGATGCTATTGTTGCAGATGGTTTTACAGGAAATGTATTTTTAAAGACAACAGAAGGATTAGGAAAATTTGTGAAGAGGTCATTAACAGAAAGCTTTACAAAAAATATTTTGGCTAAAATTTTTTCTATTCCAGCTCTGCCAGCAATAAAAAGATTTTCTAAAACAATGGATTATAAATCTTATGGAGGAGCTTTGTTTTTAGGTGTTAAAAAGCCAGTTGTAAAAGCACATGGTAGTAGTGATAGTTTATTGTTTGAATATACCTTAGTGCAGGCCGAAAAATTTGTAGAAAATAAGGCAGTAGAACATATGATAGAAGAATTTGAAAAATAGATATTTTCGACTCAGTAGTATAAAATAAAAATATTTTAATAATATACTTGACAAAAAGAAAAACATATAATATAACTGTGATATGAATAAAGCATTTAGAAACTTGAGAGGAGGTGAACTCGAAGTAATGAGTTCAGAAGAAATATTAGAAAAAGTAAAAGCAATCATTGTTGAACAACTAGGTGTAGCAGATACAGCAGTGGCAATGGAAGCATCATTTATTGATGATTTAGGAGCAGATTCATTAGACATTGTTGAATTAGTTATGGCATTAGAAGAAGAATTTGATATAGAAATTCCTGATAGCGATGCAGAAAAGGTAGTAACAGTAGGAGATGTAGTAGACTACATAAAAGAAAATGTAAAATAATAAAAGGAGCCAATTTTTGAAAGGCTCCTTTTTATTGTATAATGAAAACCCCACGTTATACGTGGGGTTCTAAAGGCTTCTAGC
>CAMXLV010000102.1 GCA_947244675.1 uncultured Clostridium sp.
ACCAAGGAGAAGCAAGTAATTTAAGATGTGGATTTCTTTTTTTTGCTAATTGAACAATTGGAACAATATATTTTATATCTCTGTTAATAGAAAAGTCTGACAAATCATCTTTTTGAGAATAAGAATAATGATCCAAAGAAAAATCACAACTGCCAATAGAAATCCTACCAAATTGATAATTCAATTTGTCTTTTGAAAAATAAATATCTAAAATTTGATTTCTGATCTCTTCATTTACATTACTTAATACATAGCAACTGCTTTCTGTAAAAGCTCCACCAAAACCCAGAAATTCTTGGAATGTAAATTCTGGATTAATTTGAATTACTTGATTTTCTTCTTGCTTTGCATCTAAAGAAAACATCACAAAAGAAGAATGAAGCCATAAATTTCGTTTTATATTCGTTTCTATTTTTTCAACTTTCATATTTCTATTTTATGCTATTTATGATATACTATGTGTACAAAAAAAGAAAGGAAGCATAAATGGTTAGAAAAAAAGAAGAAGAATATATTCCAAAAGCTTTTCATAAGAGCAAAAAAATAGAAGAAAAAAGAGAACCGAAAAAAAGAAACAAAAAATCCAAAAAGAAACATCACAAAAAAAAGTTAAAGAAAATAATCATCCTGTTTCTTTTAATAACAATCATAGTAATGGGAATTTATTTAGGAATCTCTAGTAATCAATGGAAAACACTTGCAAAACAAATGTTAATTTACGAAAATTCTGTTGTTTTTGATATTGATAAAAATGAAATTGCCAAATTGGGATGTGAAAAAAGAAATAAAGTAATCTCAGCAAGTACGATGCCTCAAAATTTAAGGGATGCTTATGTGGCTATTGAAGATGAGCGTTTCTATTCTCATGGAGGTGTAGACATTAAAAGAACAGGTGGAGCAATTATTTCTTATATTACACATTTTGGCAAAAGTTCCTATGGAGGAAGTACCATTACACAACAACTAGTAAAAAATTTAACAGGGGACTCTACTGATAGTATTATAAGAAAAGTAAAAGAGTGGTGGAAAGCATGGCAACTAGAAAAATGTTTGTCAAAAGATGAGATACTAGAAGCTTATCTAAATATTATTTATGTAGGACCTAATATGTATGGTGTAGAAACAGGAGCTAACTATTATTTTAGTAAATCCGCAAGTGATTTAACATTAGAAGAATGTGCTTTTTTAGCAGGAATTAATCATTCTCCTAATTCTTACAATCCATTTGAAGGCAAGGACAACGAAGAAAAAATTAAAAAAAGAACAAAAACAGTTCTTACTAAAATGTTAGAATTAAACTATATTGAAGAAGAAAACTATAATCATGCAATTGAAAACATAGATAAAGGCTTATCTTTTAAAAAGGGAGAAATTCCTTTAAATGAGGCAGTTTATTCTTATCATACTGATGCTTTAATTTTACAAATAACAAAAGATATTTCTAAAAAATATCATATATCAGAAAGTTTTGCTACAAATTATATTAATATGGCAGGATTAAGTATATATAGCACACAAGATTCTAAAATACAGGAAAAAGTAGAGGCAGAATTTGAAAAAAGCAAATATCGTTTACCTTCTAAAAAGAAAGAAGGTGTTTCTTCACAAGCAGCAATGGTGGTTATTGATCATAGAACTGGATATGTAAGTCGGTTGTGTAGGAGGACTTGGCAAAAAAACAAAAGCAAGAGCATTAAATAGAGCAACACAAAGTATAAGACAAACAGGTTCTTCCATTAAGCCATTATCTGTTCTAATTCCTGCTATTGATAAAAAAATAATTACAGCATCTTCCATTTATGATGATACAGAACGTGATTTTCCAGAAGGATATCATCCAACAGATTACAATCCATCTTTAGGAAAAATAACTGTTAGAAGAGCAGTAGAATCATCTCAAAATATTCCATTTGTAGAAATAATGGAAACACTCAAACCCAAAACTTCGATTCGTTATTTAGAAAAAATGGGAATTACAACATTAACACCAGAAGATGAAACATTAGTATTATCTTTAGGAGGATTACAAAGGGGAATTAGTCCTTTAGAAATGGCAGGAGCTTATGCTATGATAGCTAATGATGGAGAGTACATTGAACCAACTTTTTATATTAGCATAGAAAGCAGTGACGCTAACAAAACGATATTAAAAACAAAACTAAAAAAAAGAAAAGTAGTATCAAAAGAAGTAGCTTACCTTGTAAAAAATATTTTAACACAGCCAGTTATAGGGGAATATGGAACAGCAACTTATTGCAAAATTTCTGGTGTAGATGTTGCAGCTAAAACAGGGACAACAGATGAAAACAATGATAGATGGCTTTGTGGATTTACACCATATTACACTGCTGTTACATGGTATGGTTATGATGAAAATGAACCAATAGAATATGATAAAAAGAATCCAGCTGGTTTATTATGGGCAAATGTCATGTCAAGAATCCATACAGGATTAAATAGTGCTAAATTCGAAAAACCAACTAATATTTCTACCTGTACAATATGTGCTAAAACAGGGAAAAAAGCTACTACAGGATGTCAGGATACTTATATAGAACATTTCTTATGGCTAACAACTCCAACTTTATGTAGTGAACATAGTGGTTTAGAATTAAACGAAAATAGTAATCATACACCACAACAAAAAGTAGAAGAAATCATACAAGGAATCACACAAGATATTGATGCTGAGGATCCACAACAAATATTGCCAAACACTAATAATCATGTAAATACGACTAATCATACACAAGTAACCAATTCTACTAATACAAATCAAGAATCAAATACAACATCGCCAATCAATCAAACGACAAATAATAACACTAATCATAATACTAATACAACAAATTTACCAAGTAATAATACTATCACAAGCAACAATACAAACACATCTAGTAATTCTAGTAATATTATTAATAAAAATGAAAATATAAACACAAATACATAATATTTGTAATCAAAAATATATGGAGAAAACAAAATGAAAATACAACTATCAGAAAACTTTACTTATAAAAAATTAATAAAATTTACCATACCCACTATTATCATGATGATAATTACATCTATTTATGGAGTAATAGATGGATTATTTGTATCTAATTATATTGGATCCAAAAGCTTTGCAGCAGTCAACTTAATTATGCCTGCTCTAATGATTTTTGGTTCCATTGGTTTTATGATTGGTACAGGAGGAAGTGCTTTAGTTTCTAAAACAATAGGAGAAGGAGAAAAAGAAAAAGCAAATAGTTATTTTTCAATGCTTATCTATTTACTAGTAATAATTGGAATACTATTTTCTATTATTGGAATTTTATTTGTAAAACCTGTATCAAAATTATTAGGAGCAGATGAAATAATGATGAAAGAATGTATTATCTATGGACAAGTATTACTTATATTTTTAGTACCATTCTTATTGCAGAATGCTTTCCAAAGTTTCTTAATAGTAGAAGAAAAACCGACATTTGGTTTAGTAATTTCAATAATTTCTGGGATTTCTAATATATTTTTAGACTTTTTACTAATCTATCTTTTTAAATTAGGCATTGCTGGTGCAGCATTAGCCACACGGAATTAGTCAAATATTAGGAAGCATAGCACCTTTTATATATTTTATAAGTAATAAAAGTAATAATCTAAAATTAGTAAAAACAAATTTTGCATTTAAACCTAATTTTAAAGCTTGCATGAATGGTTCATCAGAAATGTTAACAAATTTATCTATGTCTTTAGTAAATATGTTATATAATATGCAACTTATGAAGTATATAGGATCAGAAGGAGTAGTAGCTTATGGAATTATCATGTATGTAGGTTTTCTATTTTCTGGAACATTTTTAGGTTATTCATTAGGAACAGCTCCTATTATTAGTTATCATTATGGAGCAAAAAATACAGATGAATTAAAAAATTTATTTACTAAAAGTTTAATATTAATATTCATATCATCAATTATTATGACAGGAATTGCAGAAATATTATCCAAAACACTTGCTTCTATATTTGTAAGTTATGATAAAAATTTATTAACAATAACCATAAATGCCATAAGATTATTTTCCATTTCGTATTTATTTAGTGGATTTAATATATTTAGCACATCCTTTTTTACAGCATTAAATAATGGAGTCATATCAGCTATCATTTCATTTTTAAGAACACTTGTGTTCCAAATTTTAATGATATTAGTACTTCCACTTATTTTAGGAATAAATGGAATTTGGTTAGCAATTGTTTTAGCAGAAATTTTTTCATTGATAGTAAGTTCTATCTTTATAGTATTTAATAAGAAAAAATATCAATACATTTAAAAAAAGTTCCTAAGAAAAGGGAACTTTTTTTATAGTTATTTTTTCTTGAGATAAGTCTTACCATAAAGTAAAACGTCCACCATTGTTGTATGCAGCGTTGACAGTACTATTGGAGTAACGTGAAGATGCTGAATAGGTGAGTGCACTATTGTCATAACTACCTCCAAATTTTGCACACTGGCGAGTAGAAGACGAACCTTTTTCCAATGTCCATTCCCATACATTTCCTGCCAAATCATAAATTCCAAGTACACTATTTTGATCACTTGCTCCTGTTGTTAATAAAGTACTTGTTGAAGTTGGTTTTTCATATTTGTTTGATATATTTGCCTCATTCCATGAACCAGAAGTACCAGGTGCTGTTGTATATAATCCTCTTGTTATTTCAAAGGTACTAGTGCTATGATTTCCCCAATCTGTTGAATTTGTCTTTAATTCTTCTTGCGTTTTTGCTCCTTTTTCTTCGATAAATTTCATAACTAAATCCCATTGAATACCAAACAATAAACTACTTGTTTTTCCTCCTGTGGATAGTTCTGTTGCTTTTTCTTGCATTTGTTTACAGGTTACAAAATTATAAGGATAAACATCTCTTCGAATTACTGGTGGCGTTAAAGTATCTGAAGATGAAAACCTTGGTGTTTCTGTCCCTGTTTCATATCTTCCGATATAAAATCCTCCATTTTCAAATACACTTTTTAACATACTATATTTATGATTATTATATTCTGTAGCATTTGCAAATCCATGTTGTGCTTTCAAATAAAAGCTATCTGTACATCCACTTTGTCGATAAGCACTTGCATAAGTTTGCATTGCTGTTTCAATTTCTGTGTAATCAGTACTAGTTGTTGTTTCACTATAAATAGACTTTGGAACTTCTACCCATACCCATTCATTTTGATTCTTATCTTTGATCACTAGTCCTGTATCTAAATCGGTTCCTTCTATTTTTTGAGCTCCTTCTGGTAAAAATGGCTTTGTATCTTCTGTTGATGGTAATGTTTCATCGCTTGTTCCAAGATTTTCTCCTTCTACTGTTACTTGTCCTTTTTCTCCAATAATTACTTTGTAATCATTTACCACTACTGTTGCTGGCAAACTCGTAATTGGTAACTTCGATTGTTCTTTATCGATTCCATCTACTTGTTCTAAATTTTTATTAAAAGTATCTATGTCTATTTTTTTATCAGTTCCAAAACTTCCCATCACTGCTATTTGTACTTTTTCTTTGGCTGACATTTTTTGCGTTTCTTCTTTTCCAGTATTGGCTTTGGTTAATATTCCATTTTCTCCTGTTAAGGTCGCAATACTTATTCCTGCTAATATCAGTAATATGATTATAGTAATTACCAATGCAATTAAGGTAATACCTTTGTTATTTTTTTGTTGTTTCCTATCCTTTAATTTCATATTATCCTCCTCAAAGTTCTTTTGTTTGTTTCTTTCTTTTTTATCATTATTTCTTTGGTTATTATTTTCTATTTTCAATGGTTGTATTCATCTTTTGGTTTTCATTGTATCAATATTCTCTTATTACCCGACAGTTTTTTAAAAAAGTAAAAGAATTGCAAAAAAACACCAATTTTGGTAAA
>CAMXLV010000103.1 GCA_947244675.1 uncultured Clostridium sp.
TCAATCCATTCGATATGATGCTACCAATCATGTATTTGTCATTGAAAAAAGTAAAAAATATGGTATTGCTAATTTAGAAGGAAAGTTAATTGTTCCTGTACAATATAATCAAATAGATATAACAGGTATCTATTTATATGCACAAAATGAACAAGGAGTTACAGTATATAACAGTAATGGAACACAAGCCAATATTGATTCTAATGTATCTATTTTAAATACAAGCAATGAAAAATATAAAATTAGAATCAATAATGAAGAAGGAACTAAATATGGAGTCATCAATAAAGAAGGAAAACAACTAATAGAAGAAAAATACAACTATATAGAATATCTATATGACAATTATTTTATTGTAAGTAGTGAAAATGGTAAATTAGGAATTGTTGATGATAAAGAAAATGAAAAAATATCAATTCAAAAAGATGCAATACAAAAAATACAAGAAACTGAATTATTACAAGTTAGTATAACAGAAAACAAAATAACCGAATTATACAACAAGAACATGGACAAAATCTGTGAAATGAAAAATGCAATGATTGAAGTAAATGAAAAGTACATTAAAGTATATAATGAAATGGAAGTAAAATATTTTAGTAAAGAAGGAAGAGAACTAAAGAATACAGAAGTGTATCCAAATAATAAGTTATTTGTTACACAAAAAGATGGTAAATATGGTTATCAAGATGTAAATGGCAATTTAGTAGTAAATAACCAATATGATAAAGCTTATGAGTTTAATGATTATGGTTTTGCTTCTGTACAAAAAGAGGGAAAATGGGGTGCTATTAATGAACAAGGAGAAGAAGTAGTTATTCCAACTTATGAGATGGAAGAGCAAGTTGAACCATTCTTTATTGGAAAATACTATCGAATAACTTATGGATTTGGAGAATTCTATTATACAGATGATATATAAAGAAAAAATAGCATTTTATGATTTAGATTCATATTATTGGTAAATACTAATAATATGAATTTTTTTGTTATAGAGGTGGTAATTTGAAATTAGGAGTTGCTTTGTCTGGAGGGGGAATAAGAGGAATTGCACATGCAGGAGCTTTAAAAGCACTAGAAGATAATGGCATAAAAATTGACATTATTGGAGGTACTAGCTCAGGAAGTTTAGTGGCTTGCTTGTATGCACTTGGTTATTCTCCTTATTATATTTACATACTCTTTAAACGATATGCAAAAGATATTGCAGAAATAAATTCTAAACCAATCATTTCTGGAATTGGTAATTTTATGATGAATAAAAAGGTATGCATTTCACGGATTGAAAACAGGAGAAACTTTGGAAAAGGCATATAATGAACTGGCTAAAAGAAAAGGAATCAAAAAAATAGGAGATATCACTAAAATGCCAGTGGTAATTACAAGTGTAGATGTAAAAGAGTCAAAAGAATATATTTTTACAAATCAAACACCCAAAAAGAGTAAAGATAAAACACAATACATTACAGATATACCAGTGGGAAAGGCAGTAAGAGCTAGTAGTAGTTTTCCTGCTGTGTTTTGTCCATGTGATTTTAAAAATCATAAATTTTTAGATGGTGGTATATTAGATAATATTCCTGTATTAGAAGTGAAAAAGCAAGGTGCTAATAAAGTAATAGCCATTAATTTTAAAGCAGATGATGTAGATGAAAGTAGCAATATGATGGATATTGCAATGAGAACAATTGATATTATGGGAAATAAAATTTCAGAAGAAAGTTTAGAGCAAAGTGATTTTGTATTAACAATTGCAACAGATAAAACAGGACTTTTGGATATAGAAAAATTAGATAAATGTTATCAATTTGGATATAAAGCAGTAATCGAAAATATAGAAGAGATCAAGAAAATAATAAATTAGATTTACAAATAAACGAAATATAATTTATGGTTTTGAATATAATAATAAAAAGTGACAAAATGAAAGGAAGAAAAACCATGAAAATAAGATATTTTGATAATGCAGCTACAACGAAAGTAAAAAAAGAAGTTTTAGAAGAAATGATACCTTTTTTAGAAGATAACTATGGAAATCCATCATCCTTATATAGTATAGGAAGAATTTCAAAAAAAGCAATAGAAGAAGCAAGAAAGAGAGTAGCTAGTTTAATCAATAGTAATGTAAATGAAATCTATTTTACTGGTTGTGGATCAGAGAGTGATAATACTATTATTAAAGGAATAGCTTATGCTAGTAGACAAAGAGGAAAACATATAATAACAACCAAAATAGAACACCCAGCTGTTATTCACACTTGTAAAACCTTAGAAAGGCAAGGATTTGAAGTAACTTATTTACCAGTAAATTCAAAAGGGATCATTAACCTAGAAGAATTAAGAAATGCTATTAAAAATGATACTATATTAATTACCATTATGTTTGCCAATAATGAAATTGGAAGTATACAACCAATTGAAATGATTGCCAAAATTGCGAAAATGTATAACATTCCATTTCATACAGATGCAGTGCAAGCGTGTGGAAATGTACCTATTGATGTGAAAAAAATGGGGATGGATGCCTTATCTTTATCAGGACATAAATTATATGCTCCCAAAGGAATTGGGGCATTATATGTAAAAAAAGGGATAGAATTTGAAAAATTTATGGATGGTGGACATCAAGAAAAGGATAAAAGGGCTGGAACCGAAAATGTTGCGGGAATAGTAGGATTAGGAAAAGCTTGTGAACTTGCCAAGCTAAATTTGCCAGAACATAATAGACACCTAAAAGAATTAAGAAATTATTTTATAGCACAAGTGGAAGAAAAAATAAAAGGAGCTATATTAAATGGAGGAATTGAAAATCGTTTGCCAGGAAATGCTAATTTTTCTTTCCCAAATATTGATGGAGAAGCCTTATTATTAAATTTAGATGCTAAAGGAATATGTGCATCTGCTGGCTCTGCTTGTACATCTGCTTCCAATAATCCATCTCATGTTTTAAGTAGCATAGGACTTACAGACGATTTGGCTAGAAGTTCATTAAGAGTTACTTTTGGAGAAGAGAATACGAAAGAAGATGTGGATTTTTTAGTAAATAGTTTAGTTGAGATTATCAATAAATTAAAAGAAAATAGTAATTGAATTAACAACAACTATTTTCTAATAGAGAAGTAGCACATTTAATGCCATCAACACTAGCGGACATAATACCACCAGCATAGCCGGGCACCTTCACCACAAGGATAAATACCTAAAATATTAGAAAGAAGTTTTTCATCTCTAAGAATACGAACAGGTGAAGAACTTCTTGTTTCTATTCCTGTTAAAATACTATCAGGATTTGCAAAACCATGTAGTTTTTGTTCAAAAAATTGCAAACCTTCTTTTAAAGTAGTAGAAACAAAATCTGGTAAAATATCATTTAGATTACATAAAGTAAAACCGAGGAAGATAAGAAGGATGAACAGATCCAACAAAAGAAGATTTTTGATCTAACAAAAAGTCTTCTACTCTTTGCACAGGTGCGTAGTAATTAGAGCCACCAAGATGAAAAGCTTTTTCTTCTAAGTTTTTTTGAAATGAAATACCAGCCAAAGGAGAAGAAGTAGTAAAATCATCAGGGGTTACATTAACTAAAAGAGCAGAATTAGCATTTATACCATCTCTTAAAAAATTGCTCATACCATTTGTAACAATGGATTCCTCCTCGCTAGAAGAAGCAATAACTTTACCTCCAGGGCACATACAAAAAGTATAACAAGAACGACCAGATTTAGCATGATAAGCTAATTTATATTCAGCAGGTGGTAAGTTTAATTTGGTAATAGTACCATATTGAGCTTCATTAATCCATTTTTGTAGATGTTCAATACGAACACCAACCGAAAAATTTTTAGCTTCCATCGAGATTCCTTTTTCATAAAGCTTTTCAAAAGTATCTCTGGCACTATGTCCAATAGCTAAAATAACTTGATTGGCTTCTAATGTGTTTTGCATACCATTACAAAGAGTATGCAAACCAACTACTTTATGATTTGTAATTTCAAAATCGGTTACTTTAGTATTAAAAAGAAAGGTAGCACCATTAGCTATCATATATTCTCTCATATTTTTTAAAATAGAAATTAAATTGTCTGTTCCGATATGAGGTTTAGATAGATATAGAATTTGTTTTGGTGCACCAAAGTAAACTAGTTCTTCCAAAACTTTTTGGCAAAAAGGGCTATGAATACCAGTTGTTAACTTTCCATCTGAGAAAGTACCAGCACCACCTTCACCAAATTGCACATTAGACGAAATATTTAATTTTCCTGTTTTAAAAAAAGTATCAACACTTTTGCTTCTTTCTTCTAATTTTTCTCCTTGTTCAATAATGATGGGATTTAGCTTATTTTTTGTTAGTATCAAAGCAGCAAAAAGTCCAGAAGGTCCACAACCTATAATAATAGGACGAGTAGAAGGATAAGATTTTATAGAAAAGGTTTTTAAGGGAGAAGTTGCAATAACATCTAATTTTTTATATTTTTTTTCATTTTTTACAGCTACATCAATAGAATAAGTATAATGAACATCTTGTTTATTTCTAGCATCAATAGATTTTCTAGCAATTCGCCAACTTAAAATATCCTCTTTTTTTATATGAGCTTTGTGAATAGCAATTTCAAATACTTCAGCATTGCTTAAATCTTTTCTAATTTTTATATGATTAATTCGCAACATAAAATGACTCCTATTTTTATAATAATAACCTTATTATAGCATATAAGTTAAATTTATGCTATAATAAACAAAGAAAGGAATCAGAAAATGGAAGAAAATTGGACAAATAGAACAGAATTATTAATTGGAAAGCCAGCTATTGAAAAATTAAAACAAGCTAAAGTAGCAATTTTTGGAATAGGAGGCGTTGGATCGTTTGTAGTAGAAGGATTAGCAAGAGCAGGAATTGGACATTTGGTCTTAATTGATAAAGATGTAATAGATATAACAAATATCAATAGACAAATCCATGCTAACCATCAGACAATTGGGCAAAAAAAAGTAGAAATGATGAAAGAAAGAATTTTAACAATTAATCCCAAATTAATAGTAGATACCTATATGCCACAAGAAATAGAAAAGGGAGAAGAGAGCATAATTGATTCCTCTTTTTCTTACATAATAGATGCTGTAGATACCATAACAACAAAGTTAAAGCTAATTGAAAGAGCAAATAATCTAAATGTGCCAATTTTATCTTGTATGGGGACAGGAAATAAATTAGATCCAACTAAATTTGAAATAACAGACATTAAAAAGACATCAGTTTGTCCATTAGCAAGAGTAATCAGAAAGGAATTAAAAGGGAAGGGTACAAAAACTTTAAAAGTACTGTATTCCAAAGAAGAACCAATAAAAAATAAAGAAGATCATAGGGTAGGGAGCATATCATTTGTTCCATCAGTAGCAGGTCTTATGATAGCTGGAGAAGTAATAAAAGATATTATATGAAGATTTTATTAATTTTGAAAGAAATCTTTTCATATCTGTATAAGTATTATATAATAGGAGTAATTAAAATAAATGGGGAAACACAAACATATGGGAAAGAAAATTATAAATTATAGTATAAAAATATTCTGGATATTTGTAATAGGTAGTGTTTTTGGATTTTTTGCAGAAATGTTATATGCTTTGGTCTATA
>CAMXLV010000104.1 GCA_947244675.1 uncultured Clostridium sp.
GTAAAGTAAACCAATATGAAACTAATAGTATGATACAAAAATTTAAAGAAAAAGAATATGAAATAGTAGAAGCAGATCAAAAAGCAGACATTTATATTGTAAATACTTGTACAGTAACAAATATAGCAGACAAAAAATCAAGACAAATGCTAAGAAGAGTAAAAGAGCAAAATTCAAAAGCTTTAGTAGTAGCTTGTGGATGTTATGTGCAAGTAGCGAAAGAAAAAGTGGAAAAAATCGAAGAAATTGATTTAGCAGTTGGGAATAATGAAAAAAAGAAAATCGTAGAAATTGTAGAACAATATCAACAAGAAAAACAAAAAAATAAAACAATAGAAGATGTTATGTTGCAAAAAGAATTTGTGGAATTAGGGGAAACAACGTATACTGAAAAAACAAGAGCAGTCATTAAAGTACAAGATGGATGTGATAGATTTTGTTCTTATTGTATCATTCCATATGCTAGGGGAAGAGTAAGAAGCAGGAAAGCCAAAAATGTTTTAGAAGAAATAAAAAAAATAGCCAAAGCAGGGATTCAAGAAGTAGTTATTACAGGAATTCATATTGCTTCTTATGGAAAAGATTTTAAAGAAGAATATAAATTAATAGATTTATTAGAAGAAATAAACAAGATAGAAGGAATTAAAAGAATCCGACTAGGTTCGATAGAACCATTACTCATGAAAGAAGAATTTGTAGAAAGACTAGCAAAACTAGAAAAAATATGTCATCACTTTCATTTATCTTTGCAAAGTGGTTGTGATGAGACATTAAATAGAATGAATCGTAAATATACAACAAGTGAATTTAAAACAATAGTAGAAAGATTAAGAAAAACATATGAAGATGTTATTTTAACAACTGACATTATTGTTGGATTTCCACAAGAAAGTAAAGAAGAATTTGAAAAAACATATCAATTTTTAAAAGAAATGAAATTTTATAAAATGCATATTTTTAAATATTCGCCAAGAAAAGGTACAAAAGCAGAAAAAATGATAGGGCAAATAGATGGGAAAATAAAAGAAGAGAGAAGTAAAAAATTAATGAACTTATCAGATAAAAACCAAAAAGAATATAATGAAACCTATTTAGAAAAAGAAGTAGAAATTTTGTGTGAAGAACAAAAAAATGGGTACTATAGAGGGCATACTAAAAATTATATATTGGCATTAGTAAAAAGTACAAAAAAACTAGAAAATAAAATAGTAAAAGCTAGATGTATAAAAGCTTATACAGATTCTATTGAAACGAAAATACAAGATGATGTAACAAAATCGTAACAAAGTAGTAACAAACATTTAATATAAAAATAGATGAAATCCCTTGCTAATTCTAAAAATATGTAGTATAAATAGAACAGTAAAGTGTATAAAATTACGAAGGAGGAAATACAAATGGCAGATTTAGGAGAAGGAAACAATATCTCAGGAGTTTTTGGAGGGGTTGAATTAGAAAATATGGGAAATGGAGAAAATCCAGCACAAGAAAATGCAGGAACCATTAGACAAACAGGAAGCAACTTACCAACAAAAGTAGGACTTTGGAATAAATTCAAAGCATTCTGGTTATTGATTGGAATCAAGAAATAAAAGTTGAATTAACACCATACCAACAAAAAGTAGAAAATGAAATTAATGAATTTTTACACCAAGAAATTACTTGGGAAAAAGTACATGATTTCTTATTCCAAGAAGTTTCATTCAGAAGCAAAAACTAAAAGATCTTAAGGGGAAAAACTTAAAGGACGATTTTAGGTTAGAATATTTTTGTGTCTTTTAAGAATAAACAAACCCAAGAAGCAAATAAGGATTATGAAATTTTAGTAAATTTATAAAAAAGTATAGTAAATTGTAAAAAATTATGCTATACTTTTTTTGTTTTATAATAGAGGCAAAATAAAAAAAGGAGTAAATAAGGCAAAATGGCAAAGAGTAAAACAGTTTTTGTTTGTAATGAATGTGGAAATGAGTCAGCAAAGTGGCTTGGAAAATGTCCTGCTTGTAATAGTTGGAACAGTTTTTTTGAACAAAAAGTAGTAGAGAGCAAAAATAGCAATTTAAAAGTAAAAGATGTAAAAAATAATATCCCACAAAAATTAAGTTCTTATGAAGCCAAAGAAACAATTAGAACTTCCACTGGATTTACAGAATTAGACAATGTTTTGGGTGGAGGATTAGTTAAAGGATCATTAGTTTTACTGCGGAGGAGAACCTGGAATTGGAAAATCCACTTTAATTTTGCAAATTTGTGATAAAGTAGTAGGAGAAGGAAAAGTACTATATGTCTCAGGTGAAGAATCAGCAGAGCAAATTAAAATGAGAGCAGATCGATTACAAATTAATAATGAAGACATTTTATTTTTAGGAGAAACTGATATTGATATAGTAAATCAAGCTATTATAGAAACAAATCCAAAACTTGTCATTATAGATTCAATACAAACGATGTATTCAGAAGAATTATCAGCAGCAGCAGGAAGTGTAAGCCAAGTAAGAGAAATTACTTCACAAGTAATGAGAGTATGTAAATCTAGGGCAATTACTACCATTATTATTGGTCATGTAACCAAAGAAGGAAATATAGCGGGGCCAAGAGTATTAGAACATATGGTAGATACTGTTTTATATTTAGAAGGAGAGAGATATTTTTCTTATCGAATTTTAAGAGGAGTAAAAAATAGATTTGGATCTACAAATGAAATTGGTATGTTTGAAATGAAAGAAGAAGGAATGTGTGAAATTGTAAATCCATCAGAAATACTCATCTCAGAAAGAGAAGACAATCCATCTGGTTCATGTATTGTTGCAAGTATGGAAGGAACAAGACCTATTTTAGTAGAATTGCAAGCTTTAACTTCACAAACAATCTATGGATATCCTAGAAGAACAGCAGATGGAGTTGATAATAATCGTCTGGCTTTACTAATTGCAGTTTTAGAAAAAAAGGCAGGTCTTATGTTAGGTTCACAAGATGTATATTTGAATGTAGCAGGAGGTCTAAAAATAAATGAACCTGCTATTGATTTAGGAATGGTAGTAGCAACAGCATCTAGTTTTAAAAATATGCCTATTCCAAAAACAATGGTAATTATGGGGGAAGTACGGTTTAACAGGAGAAGTAAGAAGAATCAATTTAATAGAGAAAAGATTAAAAGAAGTAGAGCGATTAGGATTTAAAAGTTGTATTATTCCAGAAAGTAATAAAAAAGACTTGAAAGATAATTACAAATTAGATATAATAGGAATCAAGAATGTAAGTGAAGCAATGAAAAAAGCATTAAACTAAAAACAAAAAGTTCAAGACAGAAGGGAGAATAGGTTTGAGAAAGAGAAAAGAAGATAATATCACAGAAATTCTAAAACTAATTGCTCCAGGTACTCCCATAAGAGATGGGTTAGAAAATATATTAAGGGCAAAAACAGGTGCATTATTATTAATAACAGACAATAATGAAATTGTAAAAGAAGTAGTAGATGGAGGATTTACCATTAATGAAGATTATACTTCTGCTAAATTATATGAATTAGCTAAAATGGATGGTGCTATCATACTAAGTGGAGACTTAAAGAAAATTTTGTATGCCAATGCACAGTTAATACCAGCAAGACAAATACTAACACAAGAAACAGGAACAAGGCATAGAACAGCAGAGAGAACAGCAAAACAAACTGGAGAATTAGTGATTAGTATTTCACAAAGAAGAAGCATCATAACCGTATTTAAAGGGAATGATCGTTATGTTTTAGAAGACACAGATGTAGTATTAAACAAAGCAAATCAAGCAATACAAACCCTAGAAAAATACAAAAAAGTATTTGATAACAAACTAAATCTATTAAATGAATATGAATTTAATGATATTGTAACATTAGAAAATGTACTAGTAGCAATACAAAGAGCAGAAATGGTAATGAGAATTGTCGAAGAAATTCAAAGGCAAATATATGAATTAGGTAGTGATGGAAGACTAGTTGAAATGCAATTAGAAGAGCTAATTGGAGGACTAGAAAAGGAAGAATTATTAATCATAAAAGATTACATTGTGGCAAGTAAAAGAAGACAAACACCAGAAAAAGTATTAGAAAAATTAGAACTTTTAGAATATGAAGAATTATCAAATGAAAACATGATAGCCAAATTATTAGGATACGAAAATTTTGATAATTATGACGAAGTAGGTGTTTACACAAAAGGATATCGTATTTTAAACAAAATACCAAGAATGCCAACAAACATTGTAGAAAATTTAATTGACTCTTTTAAATCATTCCAACACATATTAGCGGCAGATATAGAAAGCTTAGATGATGTAGAAGGAATTGGTGAAGTAAGAGCAAGAACCATTAAACAATCATTAAAAAGAATGCAAGACCAGTTTGTATTTTAAATATTAAAAAGAAAAAAGAAAAAGGAGAAATGAAAAAATGAAAACAAAAAATATTATATGGATAATTGCGTTAATTTTGGTAATAGTATTAATAGCAGTATTAGGATTTGGTTATTATAAGAAAGCAACAATGGAAGTTAAAAATCCAGTAGCAACTATGGAGGTAGAAAATTTTGGAACCATAAAAATAGAATTATATCCAGAATTTGCACCAGAAACAGTAGCAAATTTCACAGCACTTGCTAACAGAGGATTTTATGATGGATTAACTTTCCACAGAATTGTAAAAGATTTTATGATTCAAGGTGGAGATAAAAAAGGAACAGGGGAAGGCTCTGCAACAACAGCTGATTTAAAAGATGGTGGAGATGAAACGCAATATACAATAAAAGGAGAATTTATTTCTAATGGAGTAGAAAACAATAAATTAAAATTTGAGGAAGGAATTCTTGGTATGGCTAGAAGTGATTATACTTCTTATTCACCAACATTAACAGAAGAATCTTACAATTCTGGAAGTTCGCAATTTTTTATTATGACAAAAGCAAATACATCATTAAATGGATATTATACAGCATTTGGAAAAGTAATAGAAGGCTTAGACATTGTGCATAAAATAGAAGAAGTAGAAGTAAAAGCACCAGAAAATGCTGAAGAGACAGGAAATTCTGAGGTTAGTACACCAGTTAATCCTCCTAAAATTACATCAATTAAAGTAGAAACCTATGGAGTAGATTATGGACTACCAGAAACACTAGAGCCATTTGATTATATGACATGGATGTATAAACAATATGGATTAGATCCAAGTACAATGGGAAATTAAATAGAATAGATAATACTTTTTAAGTAGTTATTTAATGGAATTTTTATGTTTTTTATAGAAAAACAGTTGACAAATGGGGTAGAGATAGGGTAAAATAATGAAGTGTTCGTTACAAGTTACGTATGTACACAGAGTTATGGTGGATGTGGCGTAGTTGGTTAACGCGCCAGTTTGTGGCACTGGAGACCATGGGTTCGAGTCCCATATTCCACCCCATTTAATTATATAAAATTAATACATTGGGCTGTAGCCAAGCGGTAAGGCACCAGACTTTGACTCTGGCATGCGCTAGTTCGAATCTAGCCAGCCCAACCAAAAATCGAGGTTTTAGGGTATCCTAGAACCTCATTTTATGGTTGAATGTCAATAGTTGGGGTGAGATACCTGAAAAGTATTCTCATCTCT
>CAMXLV010000105.1 GCA_947244675.1 uncultured Clostridium sp.
TTTGCTTTACTACTGGTTTTGCAATTAAATTTCAAATAGCATAATAAAACGGAAAACATTTTTGTTTTCCGTTTTATTATGTGCTAAATTTGAAAAATACTTTTAATCTTTTTTTATTGTTTTATCATCTTCCTCATAATTTTCTAATGCATAACGACAAGCAGACACAACAAAACCATTAAAACTATATTTTTTCTTTTTTAACCCATCATTTTCTTTTCTTATAATATCATTGATTTTGTTTTCTACGTCTTCTGGGAAACGAACACTTTTAACAATATTACTACTTTTTGATTTTTCTAACTTAAATTTTCCCATTTCTATCACCTTTTATTTTTATATCATTATTTGTATTAGATTTATACAACCTAAAAAGTATTACATTTTCGTAATACTTTATTGACAAAAAACTACAATAAAAGTTATAATAATTATATTAATTATCTTCTATGTTGTCAAAATTGAATAATTTATCATTATAAAATTCTGAAAGAGTTAATCCAAAAGCAAAAGAAATATAATACATTGTTTGCGTCGAAGGATTTTTACTTTCACCAGAAAGAATAGCTCTTATTACTGACTCATTTAAACCTGCTCTTATGGATAATTGATGGTAATTTTGTATTTCTGAATTCTGCTTAATTAAATCTTTTATTCTTTGTATAATAGCTTGTGATAATGTCATCGTTGTTATTCTCCTTTATTTTTTATTATTTGAGAATAACAAATTTTTATACCATTTCACCGCATTTTAATGCGGTGAAGTAAAGGAGGAAACCATGCTCTCATATAATATTTTACAATTTATAATATTCATTGATACTTTAGTGGAAAATCATGAAAAAACAATTATATATTTTCAACTTTTACTTATTTTATGTGAAATATTAAATTTTATTTATCTTAAATATTTAACTAAAAATATTTGATTTTATAATTTAATATAAAAATGAAGGAGACGATATGAAACAATTTAAAATACCTCAAACACCATTAACAACTCAAAAATGTATAAGATTTCCTAACAATATTATAGACAAAATTGAAAATTATATTATCGGTAAAGACTGTACTTTTAGTGCCTTTGTTATAGAAGCTGTATCTACTATATTAGATAATTTAGAAAATGAATAATATATCACTTTTTGTTTTTTAAAAACTCTTCGTATTCTTTTAAGTGACTATTAATATAAGTTTTTATATCACTTATTCGAATAATAGAACTAAATTCTTCAATTTGTTTTTGTGTTAATTCCACTATATTAATAGCCCCTTTCTTTATAATATTTCTTGTGTGTCAAATGGATTAAAATTAACAACTTTATTATCCATATTCAAATCTAATGTTTGTGAAAAATCTATTTTTGCTCTTTTTAAATCTGCTACATTTTTATAATAACTGCTTTTATCTGTATCTTTTTTTATTTCATTTATCCCTTGCAATAAAATTAATAAATAAAAATTATATAGATGCTTTGCCCTCTTTTTTCTATATGCTTGATTTAATCTTTGTTTTACATCTTCTCTTTCTCTTACAATGCTTAATTCTAAATCTATACTTTTTAAAAATTTCTCAAACTCATTTTTCCATATCTTTTTTAAATCACTATAGAAAATTTGGTCAACTCTTATATATTTTTTATGATAGATACTTTTTAATTTTCGCTTTTTTATTTCACATTCAAATCTTATAAAACCTTTTATTTTTTCCTTATAACTACATATATCAAAATCTGTATTTTTAAATTTTTTTAAATCATTTTTTTCAAATTCTTTTAATTTGTTATAAATCTTTATAGTTGTTGTCGTACCTGTTATATAAATGCTTTCCCCCTCATAATGTTTTAATTTTCTTCTTGCATAATTACATCTGCTTAAATTATCTATATAAGTTTGAATATTCACTTGATTTTTTAAATCATAACAAATTGCTATATCTATTCTTTGTAAAAACCAATGTTTTATGGTTGGCAATTTTATATTATAAGATTTTTCAACAATATCTATTAAATGTATTACAATTTCTTGTAAATTATAATATCCTTTGTGGCTATTATATCCTCTTACTAACTTGTGATATGAACCCTCTATTTCTATATAATACATTTGTTGAAATCCATATTTTGCACCATCTCCAACTTTTACAGATAAACTTGAACTATAAGAACCTTTTAGATGGGCATTGATAATTGTATAAATATTTTCGCCAGTTCCATTGTCATATGACATTTTGATAATACTGTTGTTTTTTATAGTATTAAATATTCTTGTATTTATCATTGATACAATTTTAACTGTATCTATCATAATTTTAATTCCTCCTTTTCTGTAATTACGGACTTTCGTAGGGTGTTACTAATACCCTACATTTTCCCTTTGCAATTTTCAATTTATGCCTTTGTAAATTATTTGTAAAGGTTTCCTTCGCTGCTGCTCGGCACTGCGTGACCTTGACAACTAATTAACAAAGACATTTTAGTTCACTAAGCAAAGGAAAATGATAAATTGAAAATGAGCATTTTGCTTTGTTGTTGTTTTTTTTTCAATTATATTGATATTATATATTCAACAAAAATATTTGTCAACACTCTTTCAATGTACTTGACATTGTAGTTTCAACTATGGTATACTTCTTTTATAAAGGAGTGAATATAAAATGACAAAATATAGTATATTATTGAATAATATAATTGCTGGAAGTGGTCTAACAGCAAAAGAAATTGTAGAAAAATGTAACGAATTAGGAAATGGCATTGATACAACTAGACTAAGTAAATTACAAAATTCTAAATTGCCTGCACCATCTGAAAAAGTATCAAGAGATATAGCAAAAGTATGTAATGTGGATGATAGACAACTTGTACTAGAAGGATACCTTGAAAAAGCACCTAATGAAATTGTTGAAGCTTTTTTATCTATCAAATATATGACAACTCTATCTGCATTACAAACATTCGAAAATACTTTTGATAAAAAAATATTAGAAGATTTGGAAAGAGAAATGGAAAAACAACCTTTATCTGAATTCATCATATCTCTAATAGATAATAAAGCTACTGACATAACAATTGATGATGAAAAAATTGAAATAAATATTGAAGAAGATAACTTCAATTTTATATTAAACAATCCTACCTCTTTAAAAGTAAAAGACAATGCAATGTATCCAACTATACCTGAAAATGCAAAAATAACATTAAAAATACAGGAAAATTATAGTGATGGCGATATATTAGCTATAAATGTTAAAAACAAAAATGATTTTATCGTAAGATATGCGTTATTCAAAAACGATAGCATTTTACTTACTTCATTAAATCCAAAAGATTTTGAAAAACTAGAATATAAAACCAAAGATATTACAATTTTAGGAAAAGTAATTCAAGTTACTACTGATATTCAAGCATAGAAAGGGGATAAAACATGAATGTTGTAATATATGCTAGATATAGTTCACACAATCAAACAGAACAATCAATAGAAGGACAAATTGCAGTTTGTGAGGAATATGCAAAGAAAAACAATTTTACAATCATTGGACAATATATTGATAGGGCATTATCTGCTACAACAGATAATAGACCACAATTTTTAAAAATGATAGAAGATAGTAATAAAAAAGCATTTAATGGTATACTAGTTTATCAATTAGACAGATTTGCAAGAAATCGTTATGATAGCGCAACCTATAAAGCTAAATTAAAAAAGAATAATGTACGTGTATTTTCTGCACGTGAAAATATTTCTGATGATGCTTCTGGTATTCTTATGGAAAGTGTTTTAGAAGGAATGGCAGAATATTACTCGGCTGAACTTTCACAAAAAGTAAAAAGAGGTATGGAAATTAATGCTAATAAATGTCTTTCAAATGGTGGAGTTAGTCCTCTAGGATTTAAAATCTCACCCGATAAAAAATATATTATTGATAATGAAACATCACACATTGTAAAAGAAATTTTTGAAATGTATATAAAAGGTTATACTATGGTAGATATTGGTAAACATATGAATAATATGAATTATAAAACTGCTTTGGGCAATGACTTTTCTAAAAATAGTATTAGAGGAATTTTATCAAACAAAAAATACATTGGTACTTATACATATAATGGTAAAGAACATCCAAATAGTATACCTGCAATTATTGATAACAAAACTTTTGAAGAAGCACAAATTATTTTATCTAAAAATCGTAAAGCAACTGCTCATAATAAAGCAAAACAAGAATATATATTGACTACAAAACTGTTTTGTGGACATTGTAAAGAAATGATGGCAGGAGTTTCTGGCACTTCAAAAACAAAAAAAATACATTATTACTATTCTTGCAATAATCGTAGGAAAAAAATATGTAATAAAGCAAATGTAAAAAAAGAATCTATTGAAAGTCTTGTAGTTGAAAAGGCTAGAGAAGCTTTAACTGATAACATGATTGACAAAATAGCACATTCTATTGTCTCATTAGTACAGAAAGAACAAAATAGTTCTAAATTAGATGATTTATATCAGTCTTTAAAAAATAATGAAAAACAAAAAAGTAATTTACTTGATAGTTTAAAATTTTGTGAATATGATAGTGTAAAAAAAACAATTTGCAAAGAACTAGAAAAACTGAACAAACAATTTGTTTCCATTCAAGATGAAATAAATTTTACAAAATCTCAGCATTTACAAATTACTGTTCCAGAGATAGAATTTTTTTTAAAGCATATACGAAATGGAAACGTAAATGACATTTATTATAAAAAACATTTAATTAATATATTGATTAATAAAGTTTACTTGTATGATGATTATTTTATTATTATTTTTAATGCTAGAGAAAACGGACTTCAAGAAAAAGTGCCTTTAATAGAAGAATTAGAGAGTTCGTTTTTGGATAGCTTAGGTACACCAACGACGTATCCGTTCGAACTAAATTGAACAGAATTGATACAGAAATCAATCAGAAAATAAAATCTGGTTGATTTTTTTGTTGCTTAAAAACAATATAAAAATCATCCAAACGAAAGGATGGTGTTTAAAATGAAGATAATTAAGCAAGAACTAGAATTTGAGGAATGTCTAAAACAACGACTTGAATTTATATGTGAGTTTTCTAAAGTTACTCCTACCTTTATCAATGGTAGTATTAGAAAATTAGAGAGAACTAATCTTACATATATAGAGCCACATAGAGTGATTATTAAAAATATTACTTTTTTAGTTTTTAATTATTCTAATGATGTGTATATTTCTAACTTGACTAAAAAGATTAAGTTATCAGAATTAGAAGAATATTTGAAAAACATATAATTTGAAATATTTGACATTTCTTCAAATTGTAGTATAATATAGACAATAAATTATGTATAGTTGTTCGTTAAGGACTATACTATTATGAGTACTTTGAAAAGATTATATTATATTGCATTATATTTTATTTTGCTATAAATGGATTTAAGAGATGTCAACGGTACTCGTGTACTTTGATGTCTCTTTTTGTTTTATAAGGAGGAGTGAGAATTGAACGAAGAAAAGAAAAAATGTGGGTTATATTTAAGAGTTTCAACAGAAGACCAAGCAAGAGGTGCGCCATGCAAAATATCAATGTAGAATAAAGTACAATGATATTT
>CAMXLV010000106.1 GCA_947244675.1 uncultured Clostridium sp.
AATACAGAAATTGGCGTATTTTGTGGTTCTTCATATATTTATAGTAATACAATAAACATAGGTGGAGATAATATAACAAGTGATATTGCATATTGTTTGAATATTTCAAGAGAAGAGGCAGATAAATTAAAACGACAATATGGTTTAGCTTTAAAATCATATATTGATAACGATAATAATATTAGTTTAAATACATGTAAAGACGTTAATAGTAAAAATAAAACTATAAAAAGTTCGGAACTAATAGAAATTATAGAAGCTAGAATAGAAGAAATTTTTTCTTTAGTAAATAAAGACATAACAGAACAAGGTTTAAAACCAACTATAAATGATGTAGTTCTTACTGGAGAAGGAATTGTAAATATTAGTAAAAGTGATATGGCAGGAAGAATTATTTTAAATATACCAGTAAAAATATCTACAGGAAGATTAATAAGCACTATAAAATCTGCATATAGAACAAGTTATGCATTAGTTAGATACATAGCTGCAAGACCATACGCACAAACAGTTTCTAATAATATAGAAGCAAAAACAGAAACACATATTTTTAAAAATTTATTAGATAGAATAAAAGACTTTTTTTATTCTTAAAATTATAGGAACAAAAGAGCTAATGATTTAACAATAGATTAGAATGTTATTGTATGACATTAATTTTAAAATTATATATATATAAAGGAGGAATCACCTTATGATAAAAGATATGGATGATTTAAATTATAACATGGATGGAACAGCAACAATTAAAGTTATAGGTGTTGGTGGAGCAGGAAATAATGCAGTAAATAGAATGGTTGAAGCAGGAATCAAAAATGTTGAGTTTATAGCGCTAAATACTGACAAGCAAGCACTTACAACTTCAAAAGCTGGAGCAAAAGTACAAATAGGTGAAAAATTAACAAGAGGACTAGGGGCAGGAGCAAATCCTGATATTGGAGCTCAAGCAGCAGAAGAAAGTAAAGCAGAAATAGCAGAACTTGTAAAAGGTGCAGATATGGTATTTGTTACAGCTGGAATGGGTGGAGGAACAGGAACAGGTGCAGCTCCAATAGTTGCAGCTACGGCTAAGGAACTAGGTATTTTAACAATTGGTGTTGTTACAAAACCATTCACATTCGAAGGAAAGAAAAGATTAGCTCAAGCAGAAAGAGGAATTGCATCATTAAAAGGAAAAGTTGATACTTTAGTTGTGATACCAAATGATAAATTATTACAAGTAATTGATAGAAAAACATCAATAGTAGAAGCTTTTAAAATGGCAGATGATGTTTTAAGACAAGGTGTACAAGGTATTTCAGATTTAATCGCTGTACCAGGTCTTATAAACTTAGATTTTGCAGATGTTAAAACAATAATGTTAAATCAAGGTATGGCTCATATGGGAATTGGTTCAGCTAGTGGTGAAAATAGAGCAGAAGATGCTGCAAAACAAGCAATTCAAAGTCCATTATTAGAAACATCAATAGAAGGTGCAAGAGGAGTTATTATAAATATTACAGGTGGAAGTGATGTAGGATTATTAGAAGCAAATACAGCTGCAGAGCTTGTTCAACGCAGTGCAGATCCAGAAGCCAATATTATCTTTGGTACAGTTACAGACGATTCTATGGGAGATGAATTAAAAATAACAGTAATTGCAACAGGTTTTGAAAAAGATAGCGATAAAGCAAATGGACTTTCAGGATATGAAAATATAGTAGCAGATGCTTGGAGAAAAAGAAACCCAGTAACTTCTACACCACAAACTACTGAAAGCAATTCAAATGATTTAGATATTCCTACATTTTTAAGAAAAAACAAAATGGGAAAATAGTAAATTAAATACATAAAAATAAAAAACGTTTTAGAAGAAAATCTAAAACGTTTTTTATTTTTTTATCTCAGATTTTGTCTACTACTAGAAAAAATAGAAGACGTGTTGTTTTTTTCAGCACTAGAAAATGACATCTTTTTAAATGTATACGAGTTATAATGATTATGCAAACAAAAAATATATAATGTTAGTGATGAAATAATGACTATATATGTAGATTTAATTTTTTTTGAAAATTTAATACTTAATTATATTATTTTGTTAGCGACTACTATTATGAGAAAATTAAAAATTCATTGGATAAAGATTTTATTTTCTAGTATGTTAGGAAGCGCATTTTCTATTTTGAATTACATTTTGGAAATGAACTTTTTGTGTAATTTTTTATTTAAATTAGTAATTTCTTTTTTAATGATTATAATTGCATTTGAAAATCATAAGATAATCATTTTTTTTAAAAATCTCATAATTTTTTATTTAATATCATTTACATTTGGGGGAGCTTCATTTATGTTTCTTTTTTTTATAAAGCCCCAGAATATAATGTTTGATAGTGGACATTTTATTCGGAACATATCCAATAAAAATGGCGTTATTGGGAGGATTATTTGGATTAGTGTTAATTTTAATTGTTTCAAAAGTAATTAAAGATAAATTTAAAGATTTAATATGTGATTTAGAAATTTTATATAAAGGAAAAGAAATAAAAATAAAAGCATTGGTGGATTCCCGGAAATTTATTAAAAGAACCTATTTCAGGATTAGATGTAATAATTGTAGAAAAGTCTAGTTTAAAAGAATTGATTAGTGAAGATATATTAAAGAATTTAAAAAATATTATAAATGGAAAATGGTTAACAAGTAATTGCGATAATGTATATGATTATAAATTTAATATAATTCCATTTAAATCACTTGGTAATGAAAATGGAATTTTATTAGGTTTTAAACCTGATTATATAAAAATTTATGATGAAGAAATTCATTTAAAAAATGATGTTATAGTAGGGATTTATGATGGTAAACTTAGTAAAGTTAATTTATATACAAGTTTAATTGGTTTAAATATATTAAAGGAGGAGAAGAAAAATGAATTTATTACAATTGCTTAAAAATAGGATATTGGAGATTTATAAAAAATATTTAGGAAGAGATAAAATAGAAAAATTTCCAGTATTTTATATAAATCGGTAATCAAACATTACCACCACCATTAGATCCAAAAGAAGAAGAAAAGATATTAAAAGATTTGGATAAAAATGAAAATGCAAAACAAATTTTAGTTGAAAGAAATTTAAGATTAGTTGTTTATATTGCTAAAAAGTTTGAAAATACAGGGGTTGATTTAGAAGATTTAATTTCCGTAGGAACAATAGGATTAATGAAAGCAATTAATACATTTGATGTTGCTAAAAATATAAAACTTGCAACATATGCATCAAGATGTATAGAAAATGAAATTTTAATGCAACTTAGAAAAACAACAAAATTAAAGACAGAAGTTTCAATTGATGAACCATTAAATCAAGATGGGGATGGAAATGAACTTTTATTATCAGATATTTTAGGAACAGATATTGATGTTACTTCAAAAAGAATAGAAGATGAGGTAGATAGAAAACTTTTAAGAGCTGCAATAGAAAAACTAACAGAAAAAGAAAAAGAGATTATGGAATTAAGGTTTGGAGCTTCACTTCAAGGAAAAGAAAAAACACAAAAAGAAGTAGCAGATATAATGGGAATATCTCAAAGCTATATTTCAAGACTTGAAAAGAAAATTATGAAGAAAATGAAAAAAGATATTTTAAGTAAAACAGGATAGTAAATATTTATTAAAATTTAAGGTGTGATAAAAATTAAAATGAAAGTATATGAAAATTAATAAAAAGAATCCAGACTAAAAACTGGATTCTTTTCATATTAACATTAAAGTAAACCCCAGTTGGGGGATAATTATAGTTTGATTAGTTATAATTGATATATATCAATATTTTATTATTTATAAAATCTTTTTATATGCATTAAAGCATTTTTTTCAATTCTTGAAACTTGTGCTTGAGAAATTCCAATTTCAGCAGCAACTTCCATTTGAGTTCTACCTTTGAAAAATCTTTTATCAATTATAGATTTTTCTTTATTTGATAAATGTTCAATTGCTTCAGAAATTGTTATGTTTTCAGCCCAATTTTCATCTGTATTTTTTTTATCTTTTACTTGATCCATAACGTAAATGCTGTCATTACCTTCATTATAAACTGGTTCTTGAAGTGAGATAGGATCTTGAATTGCATCTAAACTAACTACAATATCTTCTTTTTCTACACCAAGATCTTTTGCAATTTCTTCAACAGTTGGTTCTTTACCAGTTTCTTTAGTAAGTTTTTCTTTGGATTGTAAGACTTTGTAAGCTAAATCTCTTATAGAACGACTTACTCTTACAATATTATTATCTCTTAAATATCTACGAATTTCTCCAATAATCATTGGAACGCAGTACGTACTCATTTGAACATCTAAAGTAATATCAAAATTATCTATAGCCTTAATTAAACCAACAACTCCAACTTGAAATAAATCATCTGGGTTTTCTCCACGACCTCCAAATCTTTGTATAATACTTAAAACTAATCTTAAATTTCCAGTTATTAATTCTTCACGAGCTTCTTCATCTCCATTTTTCATTCTAATAAATAATTCTTTGTTTTTTTCTGCATTTAATTTTGGTAATTTTGAAGTATTAATGTTTGCAATTTCTACTTTATTAATCATTAATTAACACTCCTTTGAAAATTATTTACTTTAATTATTTCCAAAAAGGGGAAATGATATACTTTAAAATTTTTAAACTATAAAAAAATATATAATAACAAGTTTAAAAATTTTCTTTATGTATTAGCTAAATAAAAAATCAAAAAATTAGAGTAATAACTAAATGAGTTCTTTTTAATATATATAAGAATATAATAAAATGAGTAATAAAAAAGAGGTGGTTTAAATTAATAATAAAGGGTTAGATTTTAAACATAAGGAAGTTATAAATATAAATGATGGAAAAAGACTAGGATTTGTACAAGATGTTACAGCAGATTTAAAAACTGGAACAATAACATCTATTATAGTTCCAGGAAGTAATAATAAATTATTTGGTATATTTACTAGTAGTAATGATATAACGATTCCATGGGAAAACATTACATGTATAGGTGAAGATATTATTTTATTTAAAATTTAAATTAAATTTGAATAATTATTTTGCAATTTGGAAATATTACCCATAAGTTAAATTTTATTAAAGAAGAGGTATCCTATGCAAAATAATAAAGTAAAAAATACGATTGTTTTAAGAGGAATGGCTTCAAATGTTGTTGATGAAGCTATTGTTATACTAAAGCCACATGTTAAAATAAAAAAAATGGAACATACAAAAAATTTTATAGAAAAGAATACTAGTAAAGAAGTAATTTTAAAAGAAGCAGAACATGTTGTTTCAGAGTATATTAATAAAATTAATCAAGATGATTTGATAAAACAAAAGAAAAAATTAGAAAGAAAAATTAAGAAATTACAACTAATTTGTACTGCATTTTTTGTTTCATTAGTAATTGCTGTAATAATTTAAAGAATATTTTATATTACCTCGAATATACATTAAATGAAAAGTATATTTTATAATTAATATTTTTTTAAATTTATAGAAATATAAGTTTTAGAGAAAATTTTATTTATATTTTTAATATTTAATGTTAAACAAAATTTTAAATATGAATT
>CAMXLV010000107.1 GCA_947244675.1 uncultured Clostridium sp.
ACAAACAGAAATAGCAGATACGATAGAAAGAGCACGAGTTGATATCTTAGGAACACAAGCAGAGAACAAAAGTGGTGATATTACAAAAACACAATTTGTAGAAATATTGGGAGACTATTTTGATAGTGTTCCAATAGCAGAAGACTTACCAGAGGATTTAGAAACATTAACATTAACATCAAAAGCAGAATATGGAAACCATGCTATCAAAGTATCCGATATATGGAATGGAAAATTTGGAGGAGAGGAAACTCCTGTAGTTCCTAGTTTTGATGAAAACACATTTACATTAGGAACAGAATCACCAGATGCTAGAAATACAGATAAATATGGCTGGTTAGTTCCAAAATATACAGTAAAGACAGAACAATTTACAACAGGAGTATGGAGATTATTTTATCAAGATAGTAATTATACATATTTAATAACAGATGAATGTGTTGGAAGTTATAAGCCAAGTGATTATTATGAAGAACTAAAATACCAAACAGGGGAAGATGTAAGTACGATAGGACAAAAATTAAGTCCAATTATAAATTCATTATTTACATCAAGCAATACAAATGAAAATATTAGAACAACGGCATGGTTAACTGATACATCAGATACAGGAATGTGGAGTAGTTATAAAAATACGGATGCTGTATTTGCCATTGGGAGTCCGACAGTTGAATTATTTGCAGCATCTTATAATAACAGAAGTAATAAAACAACAAACATAATAGAATTAGATTTAGGAACATATGGTTATAGACAAAATACAGAAATCGATTGGTTATCAGTTAGTGATAATTATGGAATTTACAATAAAAGCACATCATCTTACTGGTGGCTTGCTTCGCCTAGTCTCAGCTTCAGCAGTGCCGAGCTGCGCGTGAACGGCAATGCCGGCTATTTCAACCAAAACCGCGTCGAAACTTACTCTTATGCAGTTCGCCCCATAGTTTGTATTCCAACATCTGTATTCAATAGCAAATATACGTTAGAAAATAAATAATATAGGAACGAACGAATCGTTCAACTAAAGAAGAACAGTATGGGCAGGATTTTGGTCTGCCCGTGCTTGCATAAGTATAAATTAGGAGAAGAATATGAGTTTAATAAATATGGTAAAAAATATAAAAGAAATTTTTTTCGATTTGCTCTTTCTTTACAATGCTTATAATTATTCATAAGTCCAATCCATTTCAAATGGACAGTATTTTTCAAGTTTTTATCAATAGGATTTTTTTCTAGCATTTGTTTCATAAGTATTTCAAATCTTTGTTTAACTTGATTATCAGTTTTTACAATATGTTTTCTTAAAGTCTTATTCATAAGTATTATTATATATTTTGCTTTTTTATGACTTTTTAAATATTCTAATCTTAAATTCCAATACTTTCCAATAATATAATCATTTTGATAATCTTTCTTTTCCCAATATAAGTTAAGAACGAAAAAATTCCCCTCTTTGTGATTAAGTTATCCTTACCATAATAAAATCCACCTAAAATTCAATTTCATTACCTTTAGAAGTATAATTTTATATCTATTAAAGCTGTCTATAAATATAAATTTTTATAAAGTGTACGTAACTTATTCTTGCTGGATAAGGTTTTATGTCGAAGCGAAATACCTGTTCTACATTAGATTAAATTTGCATAATTTTTGATTTTTTTAGAAGGTATGGTCAATAAATTGACAAAGTAAAGAAGAAGTGATAACCTAGACAAAGAAACTAGATAGGAGGTAAAAAATGGAAGGAATAAAATTAGGAAATAAGCAATCAAAATATCCTATAATACAAGGAGGAATGGGAGTTGGTGTTTCACTACATAAGTTAGCAGGAACTGTTAGTAAAGAAGGAGGAATTGGAATTATTGCGACAGCAGATATTGGATATCAAGAAGAAGATTTTGATAGAAATCCAAGAGAAGCAAATTTAAGAGCTATTGGAAAAGAAATAAAAAAAGCAAGAGAAATTGCAGGAGAAGACAAAATATTAGGCGTTAATATTATGGTAGCATTAAACAATTATAAAGAAATTGTAAAAGAATGTGTAAAAAGTAAAATTGATTTAATTATTTCTGGAGCTGGAATTCCAAAAGAGCTACCAGAATATGTAAAAGGTTCTAATACTAAAATAGCACCAATTGTATCTTCTCTTAGATGTTGTAAATTAATCGTAAAACATTGGCTAAAAAAATATCAATACTTACCAGATATGATTGTGATAGAAGGTCCAGAAGCGGGAGGACATTTAGGATATAAAAAAGAAGAATTAGAAGAAAGTGAAAAACCAAAGTTAGAAGAAATTACAAAAGAAATAACAGATTATATAAAACAAATCGAGGAAGAAAATCAGAAAAAAATACCAGTAATTGTTGCTGGAGGAATTTGGGACAATAAAGACATACAAAAATTTTTAAACTTAGGAGCAAGTGGTGTTCAAATGGCAACAAGATTTGTAGCTACTTATGAATGTGATGCATCAGAAGAATTTAAACAAGCTTATATAAATGCTAAAAAAGAAGATATAGCGATTATTAATAGTCCAGTTGGAATGCCAGGAAGAGCGATAAATAATTTATTTATCAAAAATACACAAAAAGAAAAATCAAAAATAGAAAAGTGTTATCAGTGTATTAGAACTTGTGATGTGATGAACACACCATATTGCATAACAAAAGCACTAGTTAATGCAGTAAAAGGAAACATGGAAAAAGCATTAGTATTTTGTGGAAGTAATGTTTACAAAATAACAGAAATTATTTCCGTTCATCAATTAATAAAAGAACTAACTACAATATAAAAAAATTCAATAATAGTTTTAAAAAAGAAAGAAAGGTGATATAATACAAAAAGGAGGAAGGATAATGCTTATGAAAAACATATATATTGTATTAACTCATACAGGAACGAATTTGTCTAAACTAATAAAAAGCTATACAAAAGATGAATTTTCTCATGTTTCAATTGCATTAGACCTTGAATTAAAAGAAATGTATAGTTTTGGAAGATTAAATCCATATAATCCTTTTTGGGCAGGTTTTGTACATGAATCTATTGAAAATGGTACATTTAAAAGATTTTGTAATACAAAAACTAAAATTTACTCTTTAGCAATAACAGAAGAACAGTACAAAGACATAGAAAATAGTATTAATAGGATTAACAAAGAAAAGAAACAATATACTTTTAACATATTAGGATTATTTGCAGCAGGATTCCGAAAAAAAATAACAGTAAACAAATCATTTTATTGTGCAGAATTTGTAAAATACGTATTAGAAGAAGGAAAAGTGAAGACAAATTTACCAGAGGTAGCAAAACCAGAAGACTTTAAAGAAATAGAAAATTTAAAAGAAATTTATAGTGGATTTCTAAAAAAATATAGTGTAAACAGTTAAGCAAAAGGAGTTAAATATGCAAAAAATACTAATTGTAGAAGATGATGAAAAAGTAAGAAATGAATTAGAAATTTTTTTAACTCACAATGGTTATTTGGTAGAAACTTTAGAAAAATTTGATAATACAATACAAGACATTTTAAATCAAAAACCAGATGTATTGTTATTAGATATAAACTTACCAAATACAGATGGTGAATATATTTGCAAAGAAATTAGAAAGCAATCAAAAGTACCAATTATGATGGTAACAAGTAGAGATAATGAACTAGATGAACTGCTAAGTATTCATTATGGAGCAGATCATTATATTACTAAGCCTTTTAATATTCAAATTTTATTAGCTAAAATAGATTCTGTATTAAAAAGAGTTAATAAAGAAAATGAACAGAATGAATGGCAAGAAAGGATAGATTGTAAGGAATTTGTTTTAGACATTAGTAAAAATACGATTGAAAAAGAAGGAAGAGTAATTGAACTGACAAAAAATGAGTTTAAAATATTAAGATATTTAACACAAAATCGAGAAAGAATTGTAACAAGAGAAGAGATAATAGAATATTTATGGGATAGCGAAAGTTTTATTGATGATAATACTTTAACAGTAAACATTACGAGACTCAGAAATAAGTTAGATGAGTTAAACATAAAAGAATTATTAGAAACCAAAAGAGGACAAGGATATTTACTAAAATAAAGAAGGGAATAAAAATGACAGTAAAACAATTTTTGAAGGACAAGTTAGTAACAATTGCTTTATTAACATTTGGAATAGTTACTATTGAAATGTTTTTAAGCATTTATCCAATTGAAAATTTTATAAAATTATATATTCCCATTATACTATTTGTTTTATATGGAATAAGTCTTATAATAGAATATCTAAGAAAAAAGAGGTTTTATCAAAAAATATTCTATTTATTAGATGAATTAGAGCAAAAATATTTAATTGTAGAATTAATAGAAAATACAAGCTTTGCAGAAGGAAAGATATTAAAAGAAATATTAGAACAAACCAGTAAATCTATGTTAGAAAATGTTAATCAATATCAATATGTAGCAAAAGATTATAAAGAATATATTGAATTATGGATTCATGAAGTAAAATTGCCATTAGCAGCTAGTAAACTAATGATAGAAAATAACAAGAATGAAGTTACAAAAAGCATTAAGGAAGAACTAGAAAAAATAGAAAATTATATAGAACAAGCATTGTTTTATGCAAGAAGTAGTACAGTAGAAAAAGATTACTATATTAAAAAGATACTATTAAAAGAAATAGTAAATGAATGTATTAGAAAGAATAAAAATATATTAATGCAAGAAAAGATAACAATAAAAATACATGACTTAGATGTAATGGTTAATAGTGATAATAAATGGATCCTCTTTATTTTAAATCAAGTGCTTCAAAATAGTGTAAAATATAAAAAACAAGAAGGAAATTTAGAAATAGAAATTTATGCAGTTGAGAAAAAAGAAAGTGTTATTTTATGGATAAAAGATAATGGGATGGGAATAAAAAAGGGAGAAATTACAAGAGTGTTTGAAAAAGGATTTACAGGAACAAATGGAAGAATATTAGGAAGAAAATCAACAGGAATTGGTTTGTATTTATGTAAAAAACTTTGTCAAAAATTAGGAGTTGCCATAGAATTGAATTCTATACAAGAAGAGGGAACAGAAGTAAGGATAGTGTTTCCTAAAAATAGTTATACTAATTTATAAAACTTTCATATACTAGGAAATTTTAAACTTCCTAGTATTGTTGTTTTCTTACAAAAATGTAAGAAAATTGTAAGGTAAATCGATGTTACTTTAGAGAGAAATCCTTTATACTTAAAATAGGAAAGAAAAAGAAAGAAGGTAAATAAAATGGAAAAGATTTTAGAGGTTAAGAATATTGAAAAATATTATGGAACAAAAACTAATTTAAGTAAAGCCATTGATAACATTAGCTTTGAAGTGGAAAAAGGAGAATTTGTAGCAATTATGGGGGCATCAGGAAGCGGTAAGACAACATTATTAAATTGCATTTCAACAATAGATAAAGTAACAGCTGGTCATATTATTATTAATCAAAAAGATATTACTAGGTTAAGAGGAAATCGTTTAAATCAATTTAGAAGAGAAGAATTAGGATTTATATTTCAGGATTTTAATTTGCTTGATA
>CAMXLV010000108.1 GCA_947244675.1 uncultured Clostridium sp.
ATATTACTCCTAAAACTATACCTAAATTTTTCTTAGTAAATTTTTTATCCATGGTAAACCTCCATACTTACATTGCTTTTAAAATTCATTTAAAAATATATTTTCTTTTTTATAAAAAACTTCATCTTCTAAAAAATATATTTAAATCTTCTAAAAGCAAAAAAGACATTATATATTACTATATATTTTCACACACTTTTAATCTCCTGTAAATGGTTGATATTAGCCATTTGTAGAATATTCTGGAAATTCTATTACGGAAGTTTTGTTCTATTGTTTTTTTACACTTTAATATTGTTTCTATTACTTTTTTATTAAACTTCTCCTATTTTTCAAACTTTTTTATTTATTCATCTTAAACTACGTATTCCCCTAACAATATTTTAAAAAATTTATTAAATTGCAAAAAAAATAGAGCTAAATTTTATATTTTAGCTCTATCAAAATCTATGTAGCACTTACTACAAGTATTTTATATCTTATATTTAATTATATAAAAAGATTTATTCATATTTTACATATTTATTAAGTTTAAAATATATATCCTTATATATTATCGTTTCCGTAATTTATTTTGTTTATATATGAATTTTAAAATCTCTTAATTTCTAAAAATTTATATATTTTTTAATTTTTTACTTCTAAAATTTATTCTCATATATAAATTCAAAAATCTTTTCTCTTCTAAAATTTATTTTGTATATATAGATTTTTTAAATCTTTTCATTTCTAAAACTCTTAATAATTTAATGGTTAATTCTACAATTTAGTCTTTAGTTATCTAAATACCAAACCTTCAAAACTTCATTATATTCAGCCTTAATATCTGTCTTTAAGGCAACTACTGGTCTAATACCGTAAAAGATCACTCATATAAGAATCCACATTTACAGAACCATTATATCCTATATAGATTAAATTATCTGTACTACTTTGAGATGGAGAAGATAACCAATATCCATAACACGCATTATATGCATCATTATGTGGATAATATAGAGTATCTTTATATCCAGCCACTTCACTCATTTCAGTTGAACTTAAGCTAAATCCATCTACTTCAAGAGAATTTCCAATGTAATATCCGTTTTCGCCTGAACTATAATATAATTCTTTTTCATTTTTATATTTTCCATTCCAACTTTCAATCCACATCTCTAATGTTGGACTTCCTATAGAATAATCTGCATAAGTATCTTTTACAAACTTTGTCCAATTTGAAGAATTCAATAATGTTGAAATACATTTTGAATTGCTCATATTACTATTTAAATTATATACTTTTGCCATAAACATTTTTTGTACATCATTATTTACTTCTTGATAATTTGGTTTATCTTCCCAATACATAACATTTGTGCCATCAGTTACCATTTTTGAAGCTTCTATATTTAAATATGATGATGTATTTGATAAATAATCAGCTGAAATTAGAAAAATATTTTCTTCATTACTATAAAATATTTTCCAGTCATTTGTATAATCTCCATCTTCATTTAAATCTATAGGATAATATACATAATCTCCATAATTACTTGGACTTACAATTTTAGCTAGTTTATTATCTGTTTTTACTTCTTCATCTGTAATTGCTGAATTTCCTCCATTTGTTTCTGAAGGAGCTTTCTGCGGTTTGGATTGTTCTTCAGAATTTTTATCTATAACACTAGAACCATCTTCAATTTTATTCATAAGTTCTTCACTATATGCCAATTTTGATTGTTCTTCTTCTTGTCCTTTTTCTGTTACCTCTTTAGATTTTATTGCTTTTGATAGTATTCCGTTCTCACCGAGATATTAATAATACTGATATTCCAGCTAAAATTAATAAAACTATAATTGTTATAACAAGTACAACTATTGTAACACCTTTATCTCCCTTAAACATTTTCAAACCTCTTTTCTTTTGAATTTATATTTTGGTTTTTTATTTAAGTATATCATAATTATTAATGAATATTCTAGTCTTACTAATATTTATTTACGTATTTTATATATAAGTTACTATTCAGCTCTTTATTTTTTTAATTAAACATAGTTTAAATTTATTCTTGAATTATTAAATTTACTATTAAAACTGAATAGTAACATTATATAAACTTTTACAAAACATCTCTTATTAGTATTTATTATTTTATTGATAATATTAAATTCCAATAACTATTTATTATTAATATATACCAATATTTAAAATTCTAATAACTATTTATATATACCAACATATAAAATACAAATAAATATTTACTATTAGTATTATCTAAAACATCAATAATCTTCTATATTTAGCACTATCTATTTACGTCTTTTCTCTCTTACATATCCTACTATTAATGCTAAACTTATCATACTTGTTAATAACACTATTCCTGCTACTGCTTCTTCTTTTCCTGTTCTTATACTCATCATTACTTTTGCCTCTGATTTATTATCATTTAAGTCTATTTCTTCAAAGTTTTTTACATTTGTTGTTTTTTCTATTTCTGCTTTATTTACCATACTTCCAAAGTTATCATTTCTATTTACCCAGTCTAGTACTACTTCTAGTTCTTTACTTTCTTTTGCTTTTAATTCTACTTCTGTTTCTAGTCTTCCATTTTCTCCATATCTCCAATATTCTGGGTTTTCTCCTGATACTGTAAATCCGCTTGGCAATATATCTGCTACTACTGCTGTTCCATCTATTTCTCCTGTATTTGTTACTACTATATTGTATTTTACCTTAATTGCTGTTTCTCCTACTTTCTTTGCTGATACCTCTAGCTTTGTTAATTTTCCGTCTTCTGATATATTTGCCACATTTCCATTTACTACTGCTTCTTTTATTGTTTTTTCTACTTTGAAATTAAATGGTAATTTTCTATAATAGTATGTTACTATTTTGTCTTCTTGAGCATATGTTCCATTTTTGTTATTTGGTTCTTTTTCTTTTAAGTATTCATAGTATTCTATTGTTTTTTCTTCTGTTGTATATCCATCTCCTACATATCCAGACGTTTTGCTTCCTTCTGCTAGTTCTTCTCCTGTGTCTATGTCTACATATTTTGTTATTACATTTCCGCTTGGAATTCTTTCATAGTAATATGTTACATATATTGTATTATTTGTTTCTACTATTTTTCTTATTGTTCCTTCTTTGTTTTCTGGCTCTGGGTCTGCTTTTCTATATCCTTCTATTACTTTTCTTGTTGTTTTATAATCCTCACCTATCTTGCCTTCCATTGTATCTTTTGTAGATAATTCTTTGTCTGTTCCTTTTTCTAAATAGCTTACTATTACTTTTCCTCTTATCTTCTTGTAGTGGTAGATTACTTCTTTTGGCTTTTCTGTCATTTCGCCTTTTGGCTCATCTCCTGTTACCTCTACAAATTCATAGTCTTCTATTTCTTTCTGTTCTGTTTCATATGAATCTCCTACTTTTCCTGTTTGCTCTTCTTTTTCCTCTATTTCGTTTCCGTCTTCATCTACATATTTTACTGTTACTCCTCCTGATGGATTCTTTCTATAATAGTAGATTACTTCTATTGCTCCTTCTACGAAATTTCCTTCTGTGTTTCCTGTATCTTCTTCATATGTATAGTTTGCTATTTTCTTTTCTTCTGTTTTATATTCTTTTCCTACTTTTTCTTCTGTTTCTTTTCCTTCTGCTATCTCTTCTTTTGTTTCTATATCTACATATTTTACTATTACTTTTCCTTTGATGTCTATTTGTGTTTCGTGGTCATCTTTTACTTCGTTTTTGCTATCATCTTGTGTAAACTCTACTTTTCCTGTTACATTATTTATCATGCTATTTTCTTTAGCATCAATATCAACATATACTAGAGTAATTGCTTTTTGAACTTTGATTTTATAATCTCCGTCTTTTTCTGTATTTATATTTTCTATATTATATGTCCATGTTATTATATTTGTATTTTCATCATAAATACCATCATTTAAACTTGATTTCTCAATATCTATTCCATAAGGCAATTTATCCGTTATTGTTAATACTGCATCTCCTATATAGCTTGATATTGTTGCATTATAATTTATATCATAGCTTACTTCTTCTTTTGAACTTGTTATTTTTTCTGTTCCTGTTTTTGTTATATTGCTGTCTAAATATGTATTCAATAGTTTATATGAGTTAGTTACTATAATCTTATCTTCTGATTCTACTATTTTTGGAGTTCCATAATATTTTAAGTCGCCATCTTTTACTTCTGTTTCTTTTACACTATATTCTATTTCATTACTATTTTCATCATATTGCCTTAAGTCTTTAAATACATGGCTCCATCCATTTTTCTCTGATAAAATTACTTCTTCTAATTTTTCTCCATTTGACTCATTTTTTCCATTTGCTGTTAATTGTATTTTTATTTCTTCTGGTCTATTTCCCTTTGTATCTTCATTATCATTCCATACTTTTTCTACTGTTTTTTCTACTTTATAATCTTGTTTAATTACATTTTTGTCTTCTGCCTTTATTATTTCTTTTTCTTCTCCTGGATTACTTGAATGATTTTCTGGATAATATGTTATTATTCTTCCTTCTGCTGTATTTACCAACTCACCTAATTTATCTTTTCCTATGTATTTTATATTTATTTCTTTTGTTATTTCTTTTTCATAAACACCATTTGCATATGTGTTTATATTTTCTATTGTTTCTTCCCATGTAATTGTTTTGTTTTCTTTATTGTATTTTCCTTCTAATATATTTGATTTTGACTCATCTATTTCTGCTGGTAATCTATCTTCTATTACTATTTTGGCTTTTCCTATATAGTCTTCTATTTTTACTTTATAGTTTATTGTATAAATTATATTTTCATTATCTACATTTATTTCAACTATATTTGCTGTTTTTGTTATTGTTCCTTCTACTTTTTCGTCTATTAATTTATAGTAGTAGATTACTTCTATATCTGTTTTAGTCATGGTTCCTTTATGCTTATCTGGTGTTTCATTTATACACTCATAATTTTTTGATACATTTTCTAATTTACTTGTTGTATAATCAGTTCCTATTGTTCCTTCTTGAATTTTATCTAATGCCTTACTTCCATCTTCTAATATAACATTATTAGTTGTATACTTATTAGTTTCTGCATCGTAAATATAATGATGTACTATTACTCTTGCTGGTATCTCTATTTCTACTTTATGCTTGTCTTCTTTTTCTTCTGTTTTTACTATTTTTTCTGGGTCTTCTGGAGCATCTGGATTTTCTGGGTCTTTTATTTCTGGCTCTACTAAGTCTGTTTTTACTTTTACTGTATTTTCCATTTCTCCATTTATGTTTTCTTCGTTTTCATAGATATACCTTAATGAAACTGCATATGTTTTGCTTATTTCTTCTACTGTTCCTATTTCTGAGTTTATTTTGTCTTCTAACACAGAAGCATTATTTTTATATGTATTTATGTCTTCTACTGTTACTTCCCATGTTATTGTCTTTTCTTTTGCATTATACTCATATTTTCCTAATGCTTTTAAGTCTGATTTTTCTTCGTCTATTTCATATGGTAATTTATCTTCAAATTTTATTACTGCTTTTCCTACAAAAT
>CAMXLV010000109.1 GCA_947244675.1 uncultured Clostridium sp.
GCTAGAAGCCTTTAGAACCCCACGTATAACGTGGGGTTTTCATTATACAATAAAGGGGAGATAATTTCAATTCAATTATCTCCCCTTTATATATTTCTCTACAATGGAATTCTGGATTTTTGCAATTACAATTTACTTATTCTTCTTTTTCCTGTTTTCCTCAAATTCTTCCCATGATTTACTAAATTGATGATTTGCAAACATTTCTTTTAAACCAGTAATTTGTTTTAGACGAATAATTTCATCTAGTTCCATACCTAAATGCCTAGAAATTTCCTTCTCATTCCATCCATTTTCCGTCAATGTCAATACAATATGTGACATATCAATAATTTGGTGTGTTCCTCTTGCCCTATTATGCCTAATTGTACTTGCCATTCGATTTTCTAAATCTTTATCTATTGTAACAATCGGTATCTTTTTTAAATGAAAATATTCTTTTGCACAACGATAACGATGGAATCCATCTACTACAATATAGATATCACTTTCTTCATCATAATATGTTACAATTGGCTGTGTATATCCATCTTCTTCAATTGAATGTTTTAACAATTTCATTTCTGGTGGAGCTACTTTATTGGGGTTATAATCATTGGCTACTACTTTATCAATGTCTACCATTTTTACATTTAGTACTGGAAATTCTATTTTTTTCATTATTGTTTAGTCCTCTCTTAACTTTTTTTAAGCATAAATTGTTACAAAATTCTTATAATCCTGATTTTGGCTAACTTGAAATTCACACCTTTCATAAACATCTTTATAATAATTGGTTACAATACTATAAGTAATATTTTTTTCTTTTCTTATTTTTCTTAAAATTTCTTCTAAATATTTTTCTTTCGTTGTATACACATTTTTAATAATATTTTTACTAATAGATACAAATGCCATCACTTTATCTTCTTCTAAGCATAAATACCATTCTTTCGTGTCATCATCATAAATCCTATCATTTGTTTGTTTTTCAATTAACCTAGAACCAAAAATTTTTCCCATATATTGATAAAAATTTTCGTCTTTATTTACCATTTTTACTACCATTTTTTTGCTCCTTTATCCACATTTTTCTTCTATTACTTTTTGCAATAATTTATCATCTGTCTTTGTTTTATTATTTAACAAGTTATCCCATTTATGAATCAGTTCCATCAGTTCTCTATCATCATTTTTTGTTTGTCCAAACGATAATCGACGTAAATAAAAATCATTTTTTTCTATGGCTCTTGCCATTCTTCTCCAAGAAATCGCTTTCTTTTGATTTTCTAATTTAAGCTCAGCTGTATCTGGAATTTCCTCTTCTTTTACTCCATATTTGTTTTTATACCAAATCATAAACTTTTTAATTTTTCGATAATAATGTAACATTAAATCTCTATTATAAATGCCTATGCTCTCCAATAAAAACACAGTATATTCTTGCCATGACATAAAATTTGGTTTACATGATTTTATATTTCCAAGTGCTGTTGTTTTACAATAAATATTTCCAAAATTAACTCCATTAACACGATTTAATACCTTACTCCAAGTATCATATTCTAGTGCCTTAAATTGATTTAATCCATTCCTCTGGTCATCACCATAGGGTTGACAAAGTCTTTGTTCATAAATACTTAGTCCATTTTTATACATTAGCTCATAAATATAATTAAATTTTAAATCTAGTTGGCTAACAGCTCCCCATATATCTTCTGTTGCCCAATCATACAGAGGATAAAAGTTATATACATCAATATGTTTTTCATTTACCTTTAATTTTGTTGTCCAATTATAATTATTAAATCTGATTTTCTTTTCTTGAAAAGCTATAGTTCTAAATCGATTTAAGCTCTCATCAGTTCTAATTCCTATTCCACAAGCTACTTTTCCTTTATGTTTTTCTTGATACCATCCAGCAAATTGAATAATAAATTCTTCAAATTCTTCTCCTTTTTTAAACCATGTGAATGGACAATTATCTACATTTATAGTATTTTCTGGCATGCTCCTTACCCATAAATGCTTACTTTCTTCTTCCCAACAAATCCATTTAGGTTGTAATACTGATACTGCATTTCTCAAAGCAATTGGTAGGGTAATATGATAAAAATCTCTAATTTGTGATAATTGCTTTAATTCTTCTATATGCTCAATTGTATAACGATATTGTGCTTCTAAATCAATAAATAGAACATCAAATTTTTTGTTTAATTTTTGTGCTATTTTATTAGCTAATTGAACCATAACAGAGCTATCTTTTCCTCCACTGACGCTAAAATAGATATTTTCAAAATTTTGGAACATAATTTCTAGTCTTTCCATAGTTGCATCCAATACATTTTTTTCTAAATATTTTTTTGACATTTAACTTCCTCTTTCCTCTCATTCCAAATTATACCATTTTTGGAATTTCCTGTAAAGTTCTGTCGAAAAAAAAATTATTTCCTCGTTTAATATATCGTGTTCATCTCCTGCTAAATTTGTGTAAAAAGTATTTTTTCTATACAAAAAAAAGAGGCTGTTCTAGCCTCTTTCTATGAATTCATATATTTATATTCTTATATAAATTTCTTATTTTTTGTTTACTAAATCTTTTAATGCTTTACCAGCTTTGAATACTGGAGCTTTTGATGCAGGTATTTTGATTTCTTCCTTAGTTTGTGGGTTTCTTCCTTTTCTAGCTGCTCTTTTTCTTACTTCAAAAGATCCAAATCCAACTAATTGAACTTTGTCTCCTTTTTTTAATGCATCTGTTACTACTTCTACAAAAGCGTTTACTGATTCCTCAGCTGCTTTTTTAGTAGCTCCTGTTTTTGCAGCCATTGCTGCGATTAATTCAGCTTTGTTCATTTCAATTACCTCCTATAAGATTTAAATAGTTTATGTACTTTATTGTGGAACAAACACAATAATGTACTTCACTTAAAATATTTCGCCAAAAATACTGAAAATCCTTCTTTTTTTTACATTTTTTTAATAGATTTTTAGTTTTTTTAAAATTTGATAAATTTTTTCACCTGCTGGCATCATTTGTATTTCTTTCTTAGAAAATACTTTTAATGCTACAATCGCTAGTGCATAAATAATTACAGCTATAGTAATTGCTATTATTGTTGCCATCTTTTTAGCAATTATTCCAGAAAGTGTTACATAAGTAAAATAGGAACAAATTCCCATAATCGTTACTGCCATAATAGGTTTTATTACAAATTTTGAAAATGTTAAATCTAATTTTATTGTTTTCTTAAGGGAAGTCATTGCAATGGTAAATGCTACTAAATGACAGGCAACTGAAGCCCATGCCGCTCCATTTACGCCTATTTCTGGAATTGGAACCAATATTAAATTTAAAATAAGTTTCATTATCACACCGACATCCCAAAGAAATTGTTGGTACCATTAGTTTTCCATATCCTTGCAGTGCACCATTGATTGTCTGATCTAAAATTGTAAAAATAATAGTTAAGGAACTAATTTGCAAAATAGTTTCTCCTGCACTTGCATTAGGAAATAGTAAATTTAGAATTGGACCTGCAAATAGGCACATACCAACTGTACAAGGAAGTCCTATTAACATTGAAACTAATAAAGAAAACGACGTTTTTTGTGTTATCGTTTTTCTATCTCTTTTGGCTCTTGCCGCTGCTATTGCTGGAACTAAAGCAGTTGAAAAGGCAACATTAATTGATAACGGCAAACTTGTTAGCATATCTACTTTTCCACCTAAAATTCCATATTGTGAAATTGCCATATCTTCTGACATAAATTGCTTTAGACTCCTTACTACTGTGAAAGAATCAATATTTTTATTCAATGATGACATAATAGCAGTTAATGCTATTGGAATTGAAACCATTAAAATCCTTTTTATAATTGTTTTTACTCTTTCATATTTATAATTTACAGTTGATTTTATTTCTGTTGCAACTTCTCTTCTTCTCGTTTTATAATATAAATGCAAATATCCAAATCCTACAAAAGTTGCAAAAGTTGTGGCTAACGTTGCCCCTCCTGCCATCCATTCTGTTGATGATTTAGATAAAATGGCAATAATTTCTACAATAATAATAGTAAATGTAGTTTTAAATACTTGTTCTAGGCTTTGTGACCTAGCTGTTGCTTTGATATTTTGCCTAGCATTAAAATATCCTCTCATAACTGATGATATCGCTACAAAGAAAATAGCTGGTGATAGAGCAACTAATGTCATTTCTGCTTCTGGTATCTGTAGCCATTCATTTGCTATCTTATTTGCTCCCAAAAACAATAATAAACTTCCTACTAGACCGAATCATAGCAAATGTTGCAAAAGCAATTTTAAAAATTCTATGCCCTCCCTTATGATCTCCAACAGCAATTCTTTCTGATACTAATTTTGAAATTGCATTGGGAACTCCTATAGATGAAATGGTAAGTAACATAGCATAAATTTGATACCCTGCTGCCACAATTCCATTTCCCTTATCACCAAAACCTTCTCTATTTGTTAAATATAATGTATATACTAAACCTAATAATTTAATCAGTACTTGTGAAAAAATTAAGGTAATTACACCTTGCATAAAAGTTTCTTTTTTGGAAGCTTTTCGCCTTATTTCTTCATTTGGCATTCCAATCCTCCGTTCTCTTCTATTTTTATTTATCTTACTACTTAACTATTATAAATTTAATTACTAAAATATGCAAGAGTTTTAAAATTTAAGTATTAAGTTATAAACATTTTGACCTAGAAAAATAATATTGCCACACTGCAAATGAATATAACTTCTACGAAAAAGTGCAGTTGGTCGACACCCCACTGCACTTTTCCTCGAAGTTCTAAAAATTTATGCCTGCGAAATTTATTCACTTGTAGTTTTTAGAAGGCATAAATTTTTAGAACATTTTTACCTTCCCCTAATTATTCTAACTTATCTTTCTTTATATTTTTCGATTAAATCATATAAGTATTTCCATTTTTCTTCTTTACTATTTTGTGCAAAATTCGTTTGCAACTCATATATATTTTTCTCATTATCTTCATATTTTTTTAATATAGTTATTTTATTTGGAGAACGATTACTATTTTTTTCAATTTCATATAATTCTACTTCTTTTTTATCTATGGAGAATTCTATATAATACTGTGTTTCTCTTATTTCTGACTCTTGTCTTAATTGTAAAAATTCCAGACTTAATGGATATTCAGTCAATTCTAAAAAATCAAGTTTTATTAACTCTTCTTTTTCTTGTTGTGAAATTTTATTTAATTCAATTTGGCTTGTATGCGTTCTTACCGTATCATAAACACCCCCACTAACTATTCCAACAAAAGCAAATATAGCTATCAAAATCAATAATACACATATTTTTACTATTTTCTTACCCATATTTTCTCTACCTCTAAAACTTACTATCTACCTTACTTATTGTAATTTGTAATTATCTATGACTTATATAATTTAATGTTTTAGTTGTTAACGG
>CAMXLV010000110.1 GCA_947244675.1 uncultured Clostridium sp.
ATATTCTGACATATAGTTTCTAGCTATTATCAAAAAAATCAAAGATATTATTTCAAAAACTATACCAAAATCAAATTCTCCATACATTAAAGGTATAATATAGGTCATTATACTAATTACAATTAATAGTATAGGTGCAATTGTCTTATTTTTTGCTTTATCAACATTTACTTTTTTTATAATTTTTTTTTCTTTTTCTTCCATTTTAGGCTCCTTACAATATTTTCTTTTGTTAATCATCTAAAAGCGAACATTTTGTTCTTCATCAAATAAAATTAAATCATCTTTTTCTAATCTATCTTTCTTCTTTTGTATATTTATTATTTTAAATATTTGATAAATCAGTAATGTATTAAGCAATAAATGTAATATTAACATAGCATATCCTTTTATTTTAAATATATTATACATTTCCATACATTCATCTATATAGTATTCTTTTTCTGTTTTTATACTTAATCCACCTATTCCTATATCAAATTTTGAGTTATTAGCTTTTTCTTGTGTGTCTTGTTCTAAGTAAAACTGTTCAAATTTATTCTTATCATAAGTCGAATCATAACTTAATTTTATTCCTAAAAAAACTAACATTGTTACTATAGAAATAGCTAAAATAATTGCCAGTTTTTTTATTAATATCTCTTTGCTTTTAGAAAAGAAATTAGCACTTACAACTATACTTAATAGGGTTAATAATACTATTGAATAAATATTTATAAATACACTTTTCATATTTTCAATCGGATCTATTATTGATGACTTATGCATAAACAAATATGTAATTACTCCAATTATTAAAATTGTAAATGTTACTATCATTTGTATTATTACATATGTATTATCCAACGGAATATAGTACATTCTTCTATAATACCAACCATAATGATGTCTATATCCATCATCAAAATCATTATTTTCTCCCCCATCAATATTATTGTTAATTGATGGCATATCCCCTCTACCCATAAAAGCCATAATTATTTCTCCTATTTTTATTATTTTCTATTTTTAATAATATTTTAACATATCCTCAAAATTTTAACAATAGTTCTTTGTTCTTATATTTGTATTCAATCTCAACTTCTTTATTTTTCATTTTTTCAAATCCTACCATTTTTATTTTATAGTTTTAAATTTTTCTATTATTATAAAATCAAAAAAGATGAATTTGCATTATTATTTCTGGCAATTCATCTTTTTTATAAATTACTAAATTGTTTGTAGGAGGAAACCTTTGCTATTACTATATTTTTATTTTTTGTCATAAGAAAATATTATTGTAATAACTAAGCCTATTAACGTAATCCCTTTCGTATCTCTCATTTCTATTTTCCTCCTATGTTTTCTCTTTTTGCCTCTTACATTTTATCTGGCATTTCCATACCAAGTAGATTAGCTCCCGCCTTTAAAACTTCACCTACCCAATAACTTAAGAAAACTCTAGCGTCTTGTGTTTTCTTATCTTCTGTTATAATTTTATTTTCATTATAAAAGCTACTAAACGATTTTGCTAACTCAATCAAATATCTTGCTAAAATAGATGGCTCATCTTTTATAATTACTGCTTTTAAGATATCTTCAAATAAATAAATTTGTTTGATCATATTTTGTGAATATGGATCTAAAAGTTCTTGGTAATCAATTTCTTCTGCTTTTGGTAAATACTGTGCTTTTTCTTGTATACTTTTTGTACGTACATAAGTATATTGAATATATGGACCGTGTTTCTCCTTGAAAATTTAAAATTTGATTCCAGTCAAATATTTCATCTTTAATTCTACTATTTGCTAAATCATTAAAGATAACTGCACCAATTCCCACTTTTTTAGCTACTTCTTCCTTATTTTCTAGGGATGCATTTTTTTCTTCTATAATTTTAATTGCTCTCGTTATTGCTTCCTTTAATAATTCTTCTAATTTGATAATATTTCCTTCTCTTGTTGACATTTTACCAGTTGGAAGTAATACCATACCAAAAGGAATATGTGTTAAACCTTTTATATATTTTTCATCTAAACTTAAAAGTTTAGCTACTTCAAATATCTGTTTAAAATGTAATGTTTGCTCATAAGATGTCACATAAATCGATTTATCATAATCATAAGTTCTAGCACGATATAAAATAGCAGCTAAGTCTCTTGTTGCATATGTTGTAGATCCATTTGATTTTTCAATAATGCAAGGAGCTTCTATTCCTTTTTCTTCTAAATTAATAATTCTTGCTCCTTGCGATTCTATTACCTTCCCCGTTTTCTCTAACATTTCTATCACTTCTGTCATTTTATCAGAGTAAAAGGCTTCACCATTCCAAGAATCAAAATGACTCCCTAATAGGTCATATACTCTTTGAAACTCTTGCAAACTAAGTGTTCTGAATTTCTCCCAAATTTTTAGGCAGTATTCATCTTTTTCTTCTAATTTTTTAAAGTTTTCTCTACAACGATTTAATACTTCTTCCTCTTGTTTACAAGCTTCATTAATACGAATATAAATTTTGGTTAATTCATTAATAGGATCTTTTTCTATTTCGTATTCTTCTCCCCAAAGCTTATAACCTTCAATTAGTTTTCCAAATTGTGTACCATAATCTCCTAAATGATTGATACTAGTTACTTGATACCCTAAAGCCTTGTAAATCCTATAAAGTGCACCTCCAATTACAGTAGAACGTAAATGCCCTATATGAAATGGTTTAGCAATATTAGGAGAAGAATAATCAATTACTATTTTTTTTCCTTCTCCTGTTTTTATCTTCTTATATTCTTCATTTTGAACATAAGCAATTACTTCTTTTGTCAATAAAGATGTATTTACCCAAAAATTCAAATAGCCACCGAATAACTTCTACTTTTTCTATTTGCTCTTGGTTTATTTCTATTTTTTCTTTTATCTCATTAGCAATTTGCCCTGGTGCTTTTTTTAACTCTTTGGCAAGACGAAAACAAGGAAATGCATAGTCTCCATTTTTGCTATCTTTTGGAATTTCAATATAACTTTCTAATTCTTTAACATCTAAACAAATAACTTTTGCTATTTTGTTTGCTATTTCTTGTTTAAAATTTATCATTTTCTTTTCCTTATATTCCTTCCTTATAAACCTTTTTATTTTGTTTGATTCACAATATAATTCCAAGAATCCAAACACATATCTTCTAATGTTTTTGTTGCCTCCCAATCAAGTTCTTCTTTTGCTTTTTTTGGGTCAGCATAACAAGTAGCAATATCACCAGCTCTTCTTGGTGTAATTTTATAAGATACTTTTTTACCTGTTGTTCTTTCAAATGCTTTTACCATATCTAACACACTATAGCCTGTTCCTGTACCTAAATTGTAAATATATAATCCTTTTTGTTCTTTTTCTATTTTGTCTAACGCTTTTAAATGTCCTTTGGCTAAGTCTACCACGTGAATATAGTCTCTAACACCTGTTCCATCTGGTGTATCATAATCATCTCCAAATATAGATAATTCTTTCAAATTCCCATTTGCTACTCTTACAATATATGGCATTAAATTATTAGGAATCCCTTGTGGCTCTTCCCCTATTAACCCACTTTTGTGTGCTCCTACTGGGTTAAAATATCGCAATATACAAATATCCCATGAATTATCTGATTTATAAATATCTTTTAAAATTTGTTCAATAAATAATTTCGTCGTTCCATAAGGATTTGTTGTTCCTCCTGTATGGCACTCTTCTGTTAATGGTATTTTCTCTGGTTCTCCATAGACAGTAGCAGAAGAACTAAAAATAAATTTCTTACAGTTATATTTTCTCATAACATCTAATAATACTAATGCTCCAGAAATATTATTTGTATAATATTCTATTGGTTTTTGTACAGATTCTCCTACTGCTTTAAATCCAGCAAAATTGATAACTGCTTCAATTGTATTTTCTTGGAATACTTTTTCTAATTTCTCTTTATTTTTGTAATCTATTTCGTAAAACTTAAAATCTTTTTTTGTTATTTCTTTTATTCTCTCTAATACTTGTGGATTACTATTAGAAAAATCATCTACAATTATAATCTCTTTTCCTTTTTCTAATAATTCAATTGCTGTATGACTACCAATATATCCGTGCTCCTCCTGGTAATAAAATTGCCATTTATTTTTCCACCTTTCCTTTGTTTTTTCTTAAATTATAATCTCTTCCTTCTTAAAAGTCAAACTTTTTTTATAACAGCTCCTTCTTTGGTGTCTTTTATTTCATAGCCTTTTTCTTTTATCTTATCTCTTAATTCATCTGATTTTCCCCAGTCTTTATTTTCTCTTGCTTTTTTTCTTTCTTCTATTAAGTCTACTATTTCTTGTGGTAACTTTAATTCCGTTTCTTCTATTGGTTCTTCTATTTTTAAACCTAACACCTTATCAAATTTTTCTAACAATTTAGCCAATTGCACTGACTTCTTTTCTTGTCTCACTACTTCCCACACAACTCCCATAGCAAGAGGCATATTCAAATCATCATTAATTGCTTCACAAAATTTTTCTTCTAATTCTTGTATTTTGTTCTCTTCTATAATTTCTTTTCCTTCCAAATGCATTTGATAACCACTTTTTAATCTTTCTAATGATTTGGCAGTTGCATCCATTGCTTCCCATGTGAAATTCAATTTATTTCTATAATGGCATGAATAAGTAAATAATCTATAAACTAATGGATCATACCCTCTTTCGATGATGTCTTTCATGAGATATACATTTCCCAAGCTTTTTGACATTTTTCCACCATCAATTAATAGATATTCTCCATGCATCCAAAATCTAGCTGGTATTTTTCCACTATTTCCTTTGCTTTGTGCTATTTCATTTTCATGATGTGTTGGTATTAAATCAATTCCTCCTGTATGAATATCAAATTCTTCTCCTAAATATTTTTGTCCCATAGCAGAACATTCAATATGCCATCCTGGATAACTTGGTCCCCATGGACTATCCCATTTCATTAAATGGTTTTTAGGTGCTTTAATCCATAATGCAAAATCATAAGGATTTCTTTTTTCGGTATCAACATTTACTCTTGCTCCTGCTTTTTGCTCTTCTAAATTCACATTAGAAAGAATTGGATATTGATCTAATTTAGCTACATCAAAATAAATGGTATTAGAAGTTTCATAAGCATAATCTTTTTCTATTAGTTTTTTTACATAGGCTAACATTTCTTGGATATGGTCTGTTGCTTTACATACTATTTCTGGTGTTTGGATATTTAGTGATGCTAAGTCTTCAAAAAAAAGTTTTGTATAATGGTTGGCAATTTCCATTGGTGTTTTCTTTTCTTCTCTTGCTGTTTTTAACATTTTGTCTTCCCCTTCATCACCATCTGAAACTAAGTGTCCTACATCGGTTATGTTCATTGCATGCTTTAAAGTGTAGCCATTGTAAGTAAGTACTCTTCTTAAAACGTCTTGAAATAGATTTGTTCTCATA
>CAMXLV010000111.1 GCA_947244675.1 uncultured Clostridium sp.
GATTAGAATACATATAAATATTCCCAGTATCATCAAATACTTCTTCCAACTTATTTTTTCTTTTAATATTAATCTTGATGCTAGTATTGTTATAATAATAGAGCTTGTGCTAATTACAGACACAATTGAAACATTTCCATCTAATAACGCAAACCTATTAAATATTGAAGATGAAACATCTAATAACGATTGTAATACAAAATATCTTTTGTTATTTATTTTCATAATATCTATGTAATTCCAATTTTTCGTTATTAAGCAATATGCAAATATTCCTATTATAATTATTATTGCATAATTGAACATTACATATAATGGATTTTGATACTCTGTAATATATATCTTATTTATGAAGTCCGAAATTCCATAAAATAATACAACTCCCCATGAATACATTATAGCTTTTTGGTTTGCTTTTTTATTTATTTTTTCTTCATCACTTTTCTTATCTCTTGCTATCATTATAGATAATGTAACTAATATTCCGGAAATTATTAATTGTAATATTGTAAATTTCTCTTTTAAAATCAAAATGCCTAACAAAAATGTTACAATTACTTGTGTTCTTTGTATTGATGATGTTATAGCCACCTTTCCATATTTGATAGCTGAAATCGAACAATAAAATCCTATTGATTGTATTATAATTCCAGGTGACATTTTAATCATATCTATAACATTTAATCTATCAATAATTTGTGGATTGGCAATTAAACTAATTAAAATCATAGTACAATGATAAATTAACATTCCCATTATTGCTATTCTTTTAGGCTCATTATTTGAACACTTTTTTATAGCAATCGCAACAAATCCCCAAATTACTGTTGATAACAAGCAGTAATATAACCACATATATTATTTCTCCTAATTTTCATATATATTATCATTTATTTTTAATACCATTCTTGTCCAATGCGTTTTAAATCCTAATCTTTCGTATAAATCTTTTGCAATATTATATCCTGATACTTCTAATGACATATCTTTATCTTGTTCTTTTGCTATTTCAATTAATTTACTTAATGCTATTGTTCCTATTCCTTGACCTCTATATTTTTCATCTATAAAAAATCGATATAAATATATTTCTTTTTTATAATTTTTTATTCCTATAAAACCAACCATTTCATTCTTAAACATAATTTTATAATATTCTTCGTTTTCTTCAAAAGTCAATTCTTCTGGTTTTATAATTCTTAATTGATATATTGGATCAACGGTATTATGATGTTTCCATTCTTCTATAATCCATTCTCTAAAATAATCATTATTTTCTTTTTCTAATTTTATATCTAAATTTTCCATTATATTTATACACTGTTTCCTTTCCATATTTTTATATATTATTATCATAAAATTAATTCTTTTTCAAGAAATTTAGCATTTTTTAGAAAAAAGGGAAATAAAAGGGAATTGATTTTATAAATTTCACCTCATATAATGTTAGCATAGAAAAATATAAATTTGCTCAAGACAAGTTTGTCTTGGGTATTTTTTTATGCTTTTCTCATAAATTTTAAAGAGGCGATTTATATGTTATTAGAAGAATATACTATTGAAAATACTAAAGTGAAATTTTATGATGATTATATGGTAGAAAATATAACTGCTCAAAAAGAATATATAGATAACGTTATTATTAATTTAATAAGAAAAATAAATCCTTCTTTGTTGTAATTTGTTACAATTACAGATATAATTAATTACAAGTTAAAGACAAATTACAAGGAAAGGAGGAAATGTGCAAAATGGCACATATGCAATTTATTTAAGAAAATCAAGAGAAGATATAGAATCTGAAAAATATGGCGAAGGTGAAACTTTAGCAAGACATGAAAAGATTTTAACTACTTTAGCCCAAAAGCGAAATTTGCATATTTCAAAAATCTATCGAGAAGTTGTAAGTGGCGAAACAATTAGTGAAAGAAAAGAAATGCAAAAACTTCTTAAAGATGTTGAAAACGAAAAATGGGCTGGGGTTTTAGTTGTTGAAGTTGAAAGACTTGCTCGTGGTGACACTGCTGACCAAGGAAGAGTTTCTAAAGCTTTTAAATATTCTCATACAAAAATTATTACACCTGTAAAAACTTATGACCCAGATAATGAATTTGATGAAGAATATTTTGAGTTTGGGCTATTTATGTCTAGAAGAGAATATAAAACAATCAATAGACGTTTGCAAAGAGGGCGTGAAATTTCTGTTTCTGAAGGTAAGTTTGTAGGTAATATTGCTCCTTTTGGATATGATAGAGTAAAACTACAAGATTCAAAAGGTTATACTTTATCAATTAATCAAAATGAAGCACCTATTGTGAAAGAAATTTTTAGATTATATACTTTTGAAAATAACAATATAAATTCAGTCGTAAAACAGTTAAACAATATGAATTTAAAACCTAGAATTGCTAATGAATGGACTATTTCGTCTGTTAAAGATATTCTTTCTAACCCTACCTATATTGGTAAGATTGTTTGGAATAAAAGGAAACAGAAAAAGAAAACGAAAAATGGACATATTATCATTAGCAGACCTCGTAATCAAGACTATTTAATTTATGATGGGTTACATGAACCTATTATTGATAATAAAACTTGGGAATTAGTTCAAGAGAAAAGAAAACAAAATACTCCAAAAGTGAAACATAGCCATCAAGTTCAAAATCCATTAGTTGGATTAGTATTTTGCGAAAAATGTGGCAAGCCAATGCAAAGGAGACCATATAACAAAGCTGATAAACCCGCAACTCTTATGTGTTCTAATTCAAAATGTAATAATATAAGTTCTAAACTTTATATTGTAGAAAATAAAATTATCGAAGCATTGAAAATTTGGCTTGAAAACTATAAAGTAGACTATAAAATTAAAGATGATTCAAATACTGAAAATAATAAATTAATTGAAAAATTTATTGTAAATACTAAAAAAGAATTAGAAAAAGAAAATACTAAACTTGATAAAATTTACGACTTCTTAGAAAATGCTATTTATAGTAAAGATGAATTTATCAATCGTTCAAAAGCTATTAAAGAAAATATTCAAAGTTTAGAAACTAATTCTCTATTACAAAAAAATACAGAAATACAAAATCAAAAAGAAACAATGATACCAAAATTAGAAAATGTTATAGATTTATATGATAAGTTAGAAACTGCTGAAGATAAGAACATTTTACTAAAAAGTCTTATTGTTAAAATTACTTATTTAAAAACAGAAAAAGCTATAAAAAAAGAAGCTGACCCAACTAACTTTGAATTACATATATATCCTAAAATACCAAAAAGCTAATTATTAAATTTTCCCGATATATATTAATTATATTTATTATTTGATATAATATAAAAAATTTAAAAGGAGATAACATATATGCTAGAGAAAATAGAATATATATTTCAAAAAAACAATAAAAATGTAGAATTTTTTAATCTGCTTATTAATTTATTTAAAGATGTAAAATATGTAACTAATATTAACAATGAAGAAATACATATAATAACCTCAAACTTAAAACCTGAAACTATTTTTAAATTAGATAATATTACTTCTAATATCCAATTAAATATAGGAGATAAGAAATATTTAAATTTATTATCTAGGCAAAATAAATATAACAAAGAATTGAGCGATATAAAAAAATTGCATATTAATGATGTTTCTCACAAATTATCAGGGCATATTAAAAGAATTGATCATACGGGAATAAATTTGCCAACTATTTTATTTGATGAGTTGGAATACAAAAACTTATTGGATTACTTCTCCTCTAATGGTAATGTGTATAGTTATCCTACAGGAGAACCTTGGCCATTTTTACTACCAGTAACAGAATATGAACATGAAAATGAAATAACAGATTTTAAAATTTTACGAGAGCCAAGATTCGAATTTGTTTATGATAAGTACACTGATATTGCAGGCATACAAATTGATATAGAAACAGATTTATCAAAAAATGAAATTGAAAACTTATTTCCTAAAGACCAAGGGGTATATTATGATGGTTGTACTTTCAAAGCAATTTATTTAGATTATAGTGAAAATCTAGATATAAGATAAGATGTTAGATATAAATCAACTTATGGTAACTGGGAAAGTGGTGAATGGCTCGTATGTGAAGGCAAAAGGATATAAATTAATCTATAATTAAAATTATTATTTTACAGTCAATAGCTAATTTGTAATCACTGTCTTTAGCTATTGACAACATCATGGTACCCATTCTTCTGTTCCTATATCATTTAAAATTGCCTTTGATTTTTGGTCTGGCATACCAAATCTTTGAGAAAGATATCGTAACGATGCTGCAAGTTCTCCATCTGGACCACCATATTGTGATATAATTACTTTAGCAAGTTTTGGATCTGGACATTTAATATTAATTGGATATTGTAATGTCTTATTATAAGTCCACATTAATAATTCCCCCTTTCCCATGGCCATGGTTCTTCAAGCCATCTCCATTTATTACAAGGATATTGAATCGTAAGAGGTCCATACACTTTTTGGTACTTATCTTTCAATTCTTTCACTTGTTTGCAATATTTTCTATGCAAACAAAGAGCTTTCTCATCCTCTGGATGGGTATCCAAATACAATGCTAATTCTGTAATTGCAAAATCATAGCATCTAATTTGTTCTATCATTTCTCTTCTTGCTTCACAATCAACAGTTCTTTCTACTTCACATTCACATGTATTTGCTACTTCTATCTTATTACATCCACACGCTCCACAACTACAATTTCTATTTTCTTCTAATGACATTGATTGCACCCCTTCCCTATTTTATTTGTTTCTTTAATATAATTAATTTCATCCATAGATTGACCTGGTACATAAGGACTAACCAATTCTGGAAATATAGTTCCCATTTTTAATCCAACACATGGTTTAAATGTTTTATCCATATATTGAATTGGTACATAGCTTTGTGCAAGCATAGGATTTTCTGGAAATATGTTATATTCTTCATCAAATCCGCAATCACAACTGTTTGCATATTCTTCATAAGAAACCACGTCTTTACATTGTTTTTCTATTAATTCATTTTGTAAATCACATGAATTATTTTGATAACTATTGTTCATACAAAAGCATTTTCTTCTAAACATTTTTCTTCCTCCTTTACTTCCATAATATGACTTTTATCTTGAAAATGATACAAAAAAATCCAAACTTTATCCCAAAAGTTTGGATTTCTTACTTTTTTGTTCTCCCTTAATAATCAACCTTTTTTATATTGTTGCTTATTAAGCTATTTTGTACTTTACTTTTTAATAATTAATCTAAATAATGATCTACTTTTTTTATAAAAATTGCACTTTCAATAATATCCATAATTC
>CAMXLV010000112.1 GCA_947244675.1 uncultured Clostridium sp.
AGGACTTAAGACATTCTTTAGCTGTTGTTTTACAGGATACAAATTTGTTTTCAGGAACAATACGTGAAAATATTAGATATGGGAGATTGAGTGCATCTGATGATGAGGTGATTTATGCAGCTAAGCTTGCTAATGCACATCATTTTATAAAAAAACTACCGAATGGATATGACACGATGGTTACTGCAGATGGAGGAAATTTAAGTCAAGGACAAAGGCAGCTAATCAGTATAGCAAGAGCTGCAGTTGCAAATGCTCCAGTTCTTATTTTAGATGAGGCAACCTCCTCTATTGATACAAGAACAGAAAGACTTGTTCAAGAGGGAATGGATAAACTTATGCAAGGAAGAACCGTATTTGTTATTGCGCATCGACTTTCTACAGTTAGAAATTCCGATGCCATTATGGTTTTAGATAAAGGAAGAATTGTAGAGCGAGGAACTCATCAAGAATTGTTAACCTTAAAAGGAATTTATTATAATCTCTATACGGGAAAATTAGAGTTAGAATAGAGGAATTAAAATATGGGAACCAGATGAGATTTCTGGTTCTTTTTTTTGAAAAAAATTGTCATAAAAAACAAGAATATGGTATAATGTAAATGGAAAGGATTATAGTTAATTTATTTTTAATTAATTATGCTTTAAAACGATGAAAAAATATAGATTTATATGGTATGCAGTTATGTCTATTGGTTTACCTAAGATAATTTCATTAATAATGAGTACTCTTAATAATGAATTTTTTTCTAATGAATGGATAACTTATGTCATTTTTTTTGGAATATGTATTTTGATTGCTGTATTATTAGAATTGATTACTTACTTAATTCATCAATCTAAAAAAGAAATTGTTTCTGATAGCGTACATAAAATTGATTTTATAGGTGATAAATATCGTATTCCCTTAAATGGTCAAGTAACTGATGAGGAGCATATTGCAATGTTTGATGTTCCTAAATTAGAAGAAGAACTTGTTGCTCATTTTAAAGGAAAGTACCATCCAGTAATTTATTACTTATTATCTGCAAAAGAATATTTAAATTGGATTGATTTTGTATACTTTTCTTATTTGAGAGATTTAAAGAAAAAATTGAAATGTGAAGTCATCATTGCATTACATTATAATGATAAACTTCGTACAACTAAAATGAATAAAGAAACTGATATTAAACGATATAACATCATATGCCAATGGTTTTCAATTGTGATAAGAAAAATTATAGGAGAAGACACAAGAATTTTAAAAGAAGATCAATTTTACAAACAAAATCCTAAAGATTATGCGGTTAATTTTCATAATTTATATGTTACTAAGATTTTAGAGTATGTAGAAAAAATGGATGAAAATACTCCAGCTGAGGAAAGACTGAATTATACAGAATTTAAGCGAAAACTTTCCTATGTTGAATCTGCTTTTCCTATTAAGGAAATTGCTTCAAAATATAAAAGGAGTAAGCGATTATTTGTATTAGACCGTGAAACATCACAAGAAATATGGAAAGATTCTACTTTGTTATCAATAAAAAATGAGAGCAAAATGATTTTTATTTCTGCTAAGACACTATGTTATGAGAATGGAAAATATATTAATGTTCATAATAAAGAAAATGTACCCAATTTTACAGATTCATTAGAGATTCTTACTAAAAAAATACATAGTTTAGATTTATATACCTGTAAGTTAATGTATAGTTTATTAAGCACAAATATAAATCAGACTCATCAAACTAGATTAGTTTTTCCTTCAGATGAATTAATACCTAATTTATTAATTGAAAAAATTTGTAGTTTAAATGTAAATTATCATTTTGATATTGAAACTTTTGAAAAATTTTGGGAGGAAATAGGCAATGAGAATTAAAAATAATTTGAAAGATATAGAGCCAATATTTATTGGAGATGAATTTTGTCCAGTCATATTTACTCATGTTGGTTGTAGTGAAGATATTGAAAATATAGAAATCAATATAAAAGATGCTAAAGAAAAGATCCAATTAGCTATTCAAGCTGGAACGAATGCTATATGCGATGTTTCTATGAATAAAAAAATTCCTTATATACAGGAATGCTTAATGAAAGATTTAACTATACCATTTGGTGCCGTCTCTATTTATGAAACGTATATATCCTTAGAGTCAAATAGTGAAAAAATTAATGAACAGTATTTTATAAAAATTATAGAAGAAGAATGTTTACGTGGTATTGATGTTTTGACGCTACATGCTACAGTATTATTAGAAGATGATGTATTGATAAAAAAGTCTAAGAGATTGATTCCTTCTACTAGTAGAGGTGGCGTTTTAATGTTAGAATTAATGAAAAAGTATAATATTGAAAATCCCTACTATACATGCTTTGAAGAAATCCTTGCTATAGTAAAAAAATATGATGTTGCAATCTCTCTAGGTCCAATGTATCGCCCTGCTAGTGTTTGTGATTGTAAAATAGAAGATCTGCATTATATAGAATTGCTTAGAATGCAAAAATTATGTAGAATAGCATTAGATAATGGAGTAAATATAATGATTGAAGGGATAGGACATGCACCTATTAATCGTATAGAGGAAATGATAAAAACAGCCAAAAGTCTTTGTTATAACGTTCCTTATCGTTGCATGGTTGTTTCTACTGATATATCAATAGGTTATGATCATGTTTCCTCTGCAATTGCTTCAGCACTTGCGATATATTATGGAGCTGATAGTATTACCTGTGTAACAAGAAAAGAGCATTTAGGTATACCATCACAAGAAGATACTTATGAAGGTGTTATGGTTGCTAAAGTAGCAGTACATTCTGGATATAGTGCAAGAACTAATGATTTTACATTAGATAGAGCTATGACAATTTCTAGAAAAAAGCAAGGATGCATTGGCAATCCATCCTATGCATTATTTCCAAAATTAATTGAAAAATATGTTCAAGACGAAAGAAAATGTTCGATGTGTGGTAGTTATTGTCCACTTGTGAAACAAAAGGAGGAAAAAGATGGAATTTTATGAAATATATAACAAGAATGGTATAAGAACTGGAAAAATTGTTCCATCTTCATATATATTACAAGAAAATGAATATAGATTTATCTGCCATGTTTGCATTTTTATGGGTGATAAAATGCTTATCCAAAAAAGGGATGTACACAAGAAAGATTTTCCTGGCTGTTGGGATATATCTTGTGGTGGTGGAGTAAATGCTGGAGAAACTTCTTATGAAGCAATATTAAGAGAAGTAAAAGAGGAATTGGGAATTAATATTTGCTTGAATGATAGATATTATATGCGAATATTTTATCCTCAAGGATTTGATGACTATTATATTTTAAATGATAAAATTACTTTAGAAGAAATTACTATCCGTGAAAATGAAGTTTTAGGTATCAAATATGCGACAAAGCAAGAGATTCTAGAAATGATGGAAAAAAAAGAGTTTGTCAACTATGCAGAAGGATTTATAGAATTACTTTTTTCATTTTCTAAGCAAAGAGGAAGTTATATAAAATGAAATTCATTGCATTTTTCGGATCTATTGGTGTTGGGAAAACAACTTTAGGACACCAAATAAAATCTAAATTTACAAATATTGATTTTATTGAGGAATATTTAGAAGAAAATATTTATTTGAAAAAATTTTATAATAACATGACGGAATATGCCTTTAGAAGTACATTAGAAATGTTATTGATGATGTACAAAAATTATGATAAAGTTGATATTTCTAAAGATATTACAATCCTAGATAATGGTGTTGAAGAATTAATTTGTTATAATTATTTTCTTTTAGAAAAAAATATATTATCTTTAGATGAATTTAAATTATATAAACAATTTTATAATCTAATTATACAATCGCTTCCAAAAATAGATTATTACATATATTTAAAGTGTAATTTAGAGGAACAACTGGAAAGAATTAAGAAAAGAAATCGATTATATGAAAAAAATATAAATCGTGAATTTCTAATAGAATTAAATAAACATTATGACCTCTATCTCAAAAAAATTCCTAAAGATAAACTTTGGATAGTGGATACATCTAGTCCATTTTTAATAGAAGATTTTTTGGAAAATTTTAATAAGAAAATGATAGAATTAAATAAGGAACCAGATTAAATTTCTGGTTCTTTTTTCTTAAACTTTTGAATATAATCCTAATGGTGATACTATGCAATTTAATATTGAAAAACATAATTTTTGTCAGTTAGAAGGCATCTCTAATATTAAAAATCATTTAGAAAAGATTAAAGGCCTTACAATAAAGGATTCAAAGGCAACAGGAATTCTTGAAATGAATCTATCCTATTTAGACATTGAAGGAATGGAATGCTTTAAATCAATGGATTTTCCGTTTGATTTAGATTTAGATATGCTGAAAATACTAGATGTAGTTGTTGGTAGAGTTGAGGTATATCAAGTAGAAGGGCAAGGCTTAGATATCAATTATGAGCTTGTTATCAATTTTCTTCCAGTAGAAGAGGCAGAGGAAATTAAGGTTATTGAGGAAAAGGATATTGAAGTAGAGGAAGAACCGGTTAAAGAGGTAAAAGAGGAAAAATTAGAGCAGATTAAGGAAGATATGAAGGAATACTATGAGGATAAGCTTGCTGATAATCTAACTCGTGAGGATAAGGTTATAACTACAAAAGCTCATGAAAGCGTAGAATCCTTTTTAGATTTCTTTGAATCTAAAAGCAGCTATTATAAATTAAAATGCCTTTATGTGGAAAAGGAAGAGGATTTAGAGGCTGTGGCTAAAGAATACAATGTAAAGCTTGAACAGCTTCTTGCAGGCTATGATAGACAATCTCACAAAGTCATATTTAGCATCGGTTAGTCTTCCTTTTTCTATAGCCTCTAGCCAAAGCTATAAGGATTATGAATATATAAAGACATCAACAAATGAAGAGTTTTTAGTCAGATATGTAACCCAGCAGGAATATGCAATTTATTATGACTTATGTCGTTTTACCAATCGTTTGAAACAAGCAGTTTATGAAATTAATTTACAAAATGGTTATTTGTTATTTTTTGAATATGAAAATTTAACAGAGGCAAATGTTAAAATAGGAAGAATCATAGAGATTTTAAGAGAAATCCATGAAAAGTCAGACTTTGAAATAACATTAAAAAAAGATCATCTCTTAAATTTAAATAACATTTACAAGGTCCTTGATCATAAATTTTCCTACTTAGAAATGAGAATTAGAGAGATAGAAACTAATCCAGTTAAAAATGATATTAGCTGGATTATTCTTTCTAAATACAATATCA
>CAMXLV010000113.1 GCA_947244675.1 uncultured Clostridium sp.
TATGAAAGGTTTGTTTTTACTTGTAAAATCTATTTTTTTCTTTTTTAAAAATTTTTCTTCCTGTTTCATATATGTTTTTAGCTGTTTTGTAAAATATGTACTTTGCTTTTTTTGACTAATTCATATAAAAAACAGCCTGTATCAATGATACAAGCTATTTTCTTTAAAAAGTCACTGACAAATTATATATTTCAAAACTTCTACCAGCTGCATAATTCCCAGACCATCCACTTAATTGACATCCTACATACAACTTCTGTTCAATTCCTGTAAGTTGAACTGTATATGTCCTACGTGACATATTTCCAGTTCCGAGAATAAATTTTTTCACTTCCATAAAAATCTGTGTATGGTCCTGTTACTGGCTGTCCTCCTGTTGGTTCCATTTTGGCACCAAACAACCAAATATTAGAAGTTGCACTAGTATTCAAATCTTTTTTCTTAAAATCTGCTACAATTGTAGCCTTAGAACCGATAAACTGGAATTTCCATGTAAAAGCTGAATAAGTGTTATTCATGCTGTATAAATGAATTTGCCAATATTTACCAATAGTATCATAGCCAGGAACATTATTACTTCCAGCAAACCAAACCCTACTTGGTGTTTGTTGTTTAAGAGAAGAATTTTGTATAATAAAATGTGTATAAGTAGCCTTTATTTCCTGTGAAATACTTTCTTTTCTATTCCCATTTTATCTTTTGGTTATATTTTTCCATATATATTTCACTTGTCTCATAATTTACAATTTTATCTGCTCTTAATCCATTTCCTATAATTTTCAAAACTTCCTCATATTCTTTCTTTTTTGTTTCTTCTCCTGCCAAGTTAGCTTTATTTAATATTCCATTATCTCCTGTTAAAGTTGCTATTGCAATTCCTGCTAGTATTAGTAATATAATGATTGTAATCACTAATGCTATTAATGTGATTCCTTGATTACTTTTTCTTTTCATCTTTTGTATGCTCCTTCTTTATTTTTTCTTATTATCATTATATCTTTGTGTTCTACTTACTACAATAAAAACAGCTTTATTTGATAATTACTTTTTAACATAATTCTTAGTCCTCTTCTTTTTCTTTGAATGAATATTATTTTATACAAATTATAATTATGATTCTCCACCAATTTTAGAAAATTTCCAGACTTCATTTTGAAATTCGGCAAGTAGCGCTTGTATTTTTATGTAAATTATGATGTAATCCATTTGATTAAACAATTAACTTTTTATACATAATATGGTACAGTAGTACCATATCATTATCGCAAATTAAATTTCATATCTTTTTTAATTTTGCGATAATTTTGCCCCTATGGGGCTTTTATTTTTGTATAGGTAAAATCTTCGACTTTTCCTATACAAAAAAAAACATTCACTTCTGAATGTTTTTTTGTTTTCTTGCTCAATTAGTTTGAACAAAAATTTAATTGGTAGCGAAGATGTGATTCGAACACATGACCCTTCGGGTATGAACCGAATGCTCTAGCCAACTGAGCTACTTCGCCATATTCATTTAACGCTATTTATTATAATGGTAGTTTTCCCATTTGTCAAGATAAAATACAAGAAATTTCTAAATTTCTTGTATTTTTTTATTGTATAGGAAAAAACTCTGATTTTTCCTATACAATAAAAATACATTCGACAGAAAATTTCTACGAAATTTTCACAAACAAAGACAGAGCATATAGGGTAATCTAAGAGATTAAAAACTATTCTATTACATTCTCATTATCTTTAACTTCTGTTTCCTTTTCTTCTCTCTGCTCAGATTGTATTTCTTTCTTTTCCTGTTTTCCTCTGCTATCTTTACTTACCTGTAATTCTGTTCTCATCTCTTTATTTCTAGCCAAAGTAGGTCCTGGTACTTCTAGTATCTTTTCCATTTCTTTTACTCTTTCCAAAGATTGTAACAACTCTTTTTTTAGTTCTTCTGTTCCTTCTGATGATTTCAATATCTCTTCTTTTTGGGTAGTTGCTTCCTCTTCTGAATCTTCTACCATTACTTTTGCCACATCTAAAAAAGGTGCTGTTTTTTCTAAAACTTCTTTTTCTTCTTCATTATTTTCAAATTTTTTTTCCATTTTTCACCTCAAAAATAAACTTTCTATTTTTTTATTATAGCATAAAAGAGCCTAACAAATCAAGCTCTTCTACACTATTTTCTTATTTCTTAAATAAGTTTCTTTTTATAAGTTAATTCTCCAATCTCTTCTGTTGGAACATAACCAGGTTTACTACGAATAACATCTGGGATTCTATTTACAACAGAAGCACAAGTAAGTTCTACTGTTGCTGGTCTATTAATCACTAAAGTTGTTTCTGGCTCTCCTATAACTGTCCATTCATTTTTGTCAAAATCCTCTTTACCATATACCTTTCCAATACATTCACTTTCAATTACAATACCTTCTTCGGTATCAGTTGTTACTACTGCACTCATTCCTGTTGCCATTCCTGCTTTTACTGTCATTCCTAAAGTAGAAGATTCAATATCCTCCTGATTTGTTTGTGGTACTGTTTTTTGTGTTTGACTCTTTACTGTTAAACCTAATTTAGCACATAACCACCCATTTACATTCCACATATAAGAAGGTAAATATTCTCCTTTATCAATCATAGCTTGTCTTTCTTCATCTGAGATTCTGTCAACAGATGCTACTTGCTCATCAAACTCTTCTAAAGATAATCCTGCTCCATGTGCTTTTGCCAAAGCAATTCCATAATCTTCTACATTATAACTAGAACTTCCTTTTATTTTCTTAATTGTTTGTGTAGAACCAGCAATACTAGAAATTAATTGTCCCCAATAAATATCTTGGTAGCCACTTCCTGTTATTGTACAATTCGTTTGTTTTGCCATCTCATCGATCTTTTTCGTCACTTCTGGATTAGAATTCATTGGATAAAATGCCTCTTCACAAGTTGTAATAGCATTTACTCCTAATCTAGCACATAACATTAAGGCATCTTCTACATCTTTTATCAAGCTCATTGTTGTAACAATAGCAATATCTGGTTTGGTTTCTTTCATCATATTTTCCGCTTCTTCTATCGAAACCACCTTTACACCTTTATCTTCTACGCCCATAATTTCGCCAATATCTTTTCCAATTACATCTGGATTTACATCAACTGCCCCTACAATTTCTGCTCCCTTTTCATACACATAACGCATAGTATACACACTCATTTTTCCAGCTCCATATTGGACTACTTTGATTTTCTCATTACTCACAAAAATCACTCCTTTCTTTTTTTAGATTATACACTAATTTCTAAAAATTATACAAGCCCTTTTTATTTTAAATTTTGTTTTTAAGAATTCGTAAATGTACTTCCCCTTGTTTTTATTTTTTCATTATAGTAAAATACGCTATAGGAGGAAAAAAATATGCGTATTTTAATAAAAAATTGTAATTTAATATCTATGGACGAAACTAGAGAAAAAATAGAATATAATACAGATGTTCTAATTCATGATAATAAAATTGAAAAAATTAATAAAAATATACCCTCTTCTAGTCATGCCTTAGAAAAAGATGATAAAATAATTGATGCCACCAATCAATATCTTCTTCCAGGTCTTATTAATACCCATGCTCATATTGGTATGAGTATTTTTAGAGAATCTGTTGATGGTTATACAACACAAGATTGGCTCACTAAAAAAATTTGGCCAATCGAAGATAAATTAACACCAGAAGATGTTTATCATTCTTCTCTTTTATCTTGTCTAGAAATGATCAAAACTGGTACTACCACTGTAAATGATCACTATTTCTTTCCTGAGGCAATCATAAAATCAATTCTAAAGTCAGGCATTAGAGCTGAACTCACTCGTGTTGTAATGGATTCAGATGGACAAAGAGACATTCGATTTCGTGAATTAGAAGACCTCATTGCTAACTATCATAATCGCTATGATACTATTTCCCTTAATGTTGGTATTCATGGTTTATACACTGCTAGTAAAACTTGTGTCAAAAGAGCAATTGACTTAGCAAAACATCATCACTTAAGCATTCATATGCATTATTTAGAAAATACAAAAGAAAGTGAAGATATCACTCATAATTATGATGCCAAAAAACCTTTTGAAATTGTAAAAGAACACTTTCAAAATACCAATAATATTTTTGCTCATTGTGTCAAACTAACAGAAGAAGACTTCAAAATATTCAAAAATTATAACATCAAAGTTTCCCATTGTCCTGTTAGCAATCTAAAACTCGGATGTGGTATCGCTAATATCGCTAAAATGTTAGAAAATGACATCATCGTCTCTTTAGGAACCGATGGGCAAGGCAGTGGCTGTAACTTAGATATGTTTGAAACCATGAAACTGACTGGACTTTTGCAAAAAGGATTCCACGAAGATCCAACCCTACTACCTGCTTATGAAATTTTAAAACTAGCCACAATCAATGGCGCCAAAACCCTAAAAAAAGAACACTTAATTGGTAGTATCTGTGAAGGCAAACTAGCAGACTTAATCCTTTTAGACCTATCAAACGTAACCCTTCAACCAATCCATAACATCTTTTCTGACATCGTTTACAATGCCAAAGGTACCAACGTAGTAACCACCATCGTAAATGGCAACATCCTTATGGAAAACCGTATCCTAACCACTTTAAACGAAAAAAACATTTTAGCACATGGGGGGGGATATTTGGGGACATATTTTGGGACAGGTACAAATTCTCCCCTTATGGAGTAATTTTGGGACAATTATTGGCACGCACAGATTCCTTCTTATGGAGTAATTAAGGATAATGGGGATATTTTGGGACAGGCACAAATTCTCCCCCTCTCTTAAAATTTTTTCACTAGTACTTGCCTCTTTTTCTTTTTTAGTGTAATATAATGATATAAATTGGAAGATATGCAAAATATTTTTTAAAGAAAGGAGGTTCATTTTTTATTTTCATAGCGCCTGATCACTTCTTTTTCTTAAGTATTTCTTAGGTATTAAGTTTAAGTAGTGATGACGAGGTCTAGGGTTATCGAATTTTCGGCGGATGCTCTAGTGGCTTTAGCTTAAGGTCATAAAATTAATTAAAAAACAGTAGTAATATTGTAACAAAAATTAATTATATTTAAGCGTTGCATCTTTCAATTCCAATATTAATTTTAGGAGGATTTTAACATGTGTGGAATTGTAGGTTACATAGGAAACCAAAAAGCAAGTCCCATTTTAATTAATGGGCTAATTCGTTTGGAATACAGAGGATATGACTCTGCTG
>CAMXLV010000114.1 GCA_947244675.1 uncultured Clostridium sp.
ATGGAATAGCTTTTTTTAAGTTAGCTGTGCAAAAACTAAAGTAAGCGATAGATAACTTATACAATAAAAATTTTCTATAGAAAAGTGTTTTCTTATACAACCAACACCTTCTATAAAAATTTCAAATTTGCTAAGGCAAATTTGGTAGACAAACAAAGACGGAGCATACAGAGTAATCTAAAAGGTCTAACATTTTTTATTATATTCTTTTTGTTCTACTCCGTTAAAAAAATATGAAAGGGGAAAGAAAAATGTACAAAAAAGTAGAATTAAAAAATGGATTTGTAGGGATAGAAAAAGAAGTTGCTAAAAACTGGAAGGAGAAAAACATTATAAAAAAGAACTTTGCTATGAATGAGGGAAAAAAGTACTTTACATTTTATGATGGCCCACCTACAGCCAACGGAAAGCCACACGTGGGACATATTGAAACAAGAGTAATGAAAGACATTATTCCAAGATACAAAGTAATGAAAGGATATAAAGTAATTCGTAAAGCACGGATGGGATACACATGGGCTTCCTGTTGAACTTGAAATTGAAAAGAAATTAGGAATTTCTGGAAAAGAGCAAATTGAAAAATATGGAGTAGAAAAATTTGTAAAAGAGTGTAAAGAAAGTGTATTTACCTATGTATCTATGTGGGAAGAAATGACAAATAAAGTAGGGTATTGGGTAGACATGGAAAATCCATATGTTACCTATCATAATCAATACATTGAATCAGTGTGGTGGGCATTAAAACAAATGTGGGAAAAAGGATTATTGTATGAAGGGCATAAAGTTATGCCATATTGTCCAAGATGTGGAACTGCACTTTCTTCACACGAGGTAGCACAAGGATATAAAGATGTAAAAGACCTAACTTGTATTGCCAAATTTAAAATAGTAAATGAAGACAAGTATATTTTAGCTTGGACAACAACACCATGGACATTGCCATCTAACTTAGCACTTTGTGTAAACAAATCTTATGAATATGTGGAAATAAAAGCTAATATTGGAGAAGAAGAAAAAGAAGAATATGAAACCTATATTTTAGCAAAAGATTTATTAGAGAGTGTCTTAAAAGAAATACCATATGAAATAATCAAAACCTTTAAGGGAGAAGAATTATTAGGAACTAAATATGAAAGATTAATGCCGTTTGGAAATGTAGAAGGAAAAGCATTTGAAGTAATTCACGGAGACTATGTCAATTTAGAAGATGGTACAGGAATCGTTCATATTGCACCTGCTTATGGAGAGGATGACAGTTTAGTAGCAAAACAAAATGGAATAACTTTTATTAATTTAGTAGATAAAGCAGGAAGATTTGTAAAAGACGTAGAACCTTGGGAAGGAAAATTTGTAAGAGATTGTAATGAAGATATTTGTAAGTGGTTGAAAGAACAAAACAAATTATTTAGCAAAGAAAAACATTTACATTCATATCCTCATTGTTGGAGGTGTGACACACCACTTCTTTACTATCCAAAAGAAAGTTGGTTTGTTGCTATGAGCAAACTAAGAGATGAATTAGTTTGCAACAACAATAAAGTAAATTGGTATCCAGATACTATAAGAACAGGAAGATTTGGAAAATTCTTAGAAAATGTAATAGATTGGGGAATTTCAAGAGACCGTTATTGGGGAACTCCACTTCCTCTTTGGACTTGTGAGGATGAGAAATGTAAACACCAGGAATGTATTGGTTCTATTCAAGAATTAAAAGAAAAAGGAATCGAAGTGCCAGAAGATATTGAATTACATAAGCCATATATTGATAAAATAGACTTAAAATGTCCAAAATGTGGAAAAAAAATGCATCGAGCAAAAGAAGTAATTGATTGTTGGTTTGATTCTGGTTCTATGCCTTTTGCTCAATGGCATTATCCATTTGAAAATAAAGAAATGTTTGATAACAACTTTCCAGCAGGATTTATTTCAGAAGCAGTTGACCAAACAAGAGGATGGTTTTATACCTTAACAGCAATAGGAACCGCTTTATTTAAAAGAACACCATTTGAAAATTGTATTGTATTAGGGCACGTATTAGATGAAAAAGGACAAAAAATGTCAAAATCCAAAGGAAATGGTGTAGATCCAATGGAATTATTAGATACAGTAGGAGCAGATGCAACGAGATGGCATTTTTATACCGTAAGTGCACCATGGCTTCCAACAAGATTGGGACTAAATAATGTACAAGAAACACGGAAGAGGATTCTTAAGTACCTTATGGAATGTGTATTCTTTCTATGTGTTATACGCAGAAATAGACCAATTTAATCCATTAAAATACAGTGACACCAAATCAAGTAACATCATGGATAAATGGATTATTTCTAAGTTAAATACATTAGTAAAAGAAGTAGATGAAAAATTAGAACACTATGACATTACCTCAGCAGCAATAGCAATTGAAGCTTTTACAGATGAGCTTTCTAATTGGTATGTACGTAGAAATCGAGAAAGATTTTGGGAGACAAAATTAAGTGATGAAAAAATAGGGGCTTATTGTACACTATATCGAGTATTAACTACATTAATAAAAGTAGTTGCGCCATTTGTACCATTTATGGCAGACGAAATTTATCAAAACTTAGTATTTGGATTAAATGATAAAGAACCAGAAAGTGTACACTTATGTTTATGGCCAGAAGTAAATGAAAAAGAGATAGACAAAAATCTGGAAAAAGAAATGGATTTAGCTTATAAAATTGTAAAATTAGGAAGAGGAGCAAGAAATATAGCTAATATAAAAAATAGACAACCACTTTCTAAAATGTTGATTTCAATAGATACTTTGCCAAAGTATTATGAAGATATTGTAAAAGAAGAATTAAATGTAAAAGAAATAGACTTAGGAGCAGAAATGGCAAGCTATGTTAATTTTGAAATTAAGCCAAACTTACCAGTCTTAGGAAAAGAATATGGTAAATTTATTCCAAAAATCAAACAAGAAATTGCCAAAAAGAATCAAATGAATTTAGCTAATACTGTAAAAAATGGTGGAATAGAATATATCGAAATTGAAGATATACAAATTGCTTTAAATGCTGAGAACTTATTAGTAACTATGCAAGGAAAAGAAGGATTTGCATTTAGTGGAGAAGGAGAAATAGGAGTTGTATTGGATACTAATATTTCACCAGAATTAAAAGAAGAAGGGTATGTAAGAGAAATTCTATCCAAAGTACAAAATATGAGAAAAGATAAAGGATTTGAAGTATTAGATCATATTAAACTTTATGTTGCTAACAACAAAATGTTGCAAGAAATCATTCAAAAAAATGAAGAACTAATCAAGCATGACACACTAGCAACTAATGTAGTTTATGATCAAAATAGAACAAATTATACACAAACAAATATTAATGGAGAAACATTAGATGTCGATGTAGAAGTCATCAAATAAGAGAAAAGCCAAGAGGATAAAGTAAATCCTTTTGGCACTTTTTAATTAAAAGCACTTGACAGTTTAGCATAATAAAGATAAAATAGAATAGGAAGGAAAAAATATATCAAGTAAATTAATATATATTTTATTCGAACATTGAAAAATAAATAAGAAAGAGGTGTATGATTATGAACATAGTAATCATAATCGCCACTATCTTAATCTCATTAGCAATTGGAGGAATAGCAGGAATTGCTTACCGTAAAAAAGTTGCAGAGTCTAAAATTCAAGGGGCAGAAAACGAAGCCAAAAGATTGGTTGATTTAGCGAAAATAGAAGCAGAAAACTTGAAAAAAGAAGAAATCTTCAAAGCAAAAGAAGAAATCATGAATAGTAGAAAAGAGTTAGACCAAGAGATTAAAGAAAGAAGAGGCGAAGTACAAAAACAAGAAGCAAGATTAATTCAAAAAGAAGAAAATTTAGAAAAACGTGAAGAAAACTACGAAAAGAAAGAAAGAGAAGTTGAAAAAGAATTACAAGAAATTGAAAAGCAAAAAGAAGAAATTCAAAACTTACAGGCAGAAGAAATGGTACAACTTCAAAAAATAGCATCTCTAACTAAAGAAGATGCCAAAACACAATTACTATCTGAGATGGACAAGCAATTAACAGCAGAAAAAGCTGCATTAATTCGCGAAAAAGATCAAAAAGCAAAAGAAGATGCCATGAAAAATGCCAAAGAAATTTTAAGTTATGCCGTGCAAAAATGTGCAGCTGACCATTCACAAGAAACCACAGTATCAATTGTAGCACTTCCTAATGATGATATGAAAGGAAGAATCATTGGTAGAGAAGGTAGAAACATAAAAGCATTAGAAACTTTAACAGGAATTGATTTAATCATTGATGATACACCAGAAGCAGTCGTTTTATCAGGATTTGACCCATTAAGAAGAGAAGTTGCTAAAATTGCCTTAGAAAAACTAATTGATGATGGAAGAATTCACCCAGCAAAAATTGAAGAAATGGTAGAAAAGGCAAAAGAAGAAGTAGACACTAGAATTAAAGAAGAGGGTGAAAGAGCAGTATTAGAAACAGGAGTTATTGGTTTACATCCAGACATAGTCAAATTAATTGGAAAGCTAAAATATAGAACCAGTTATGGACAAAATGTATTAAATCATTCAATAGAAGTTTCCAATTTAGCAAGAATCATGGCAGAAGAACTTGGATTAGATCCTAAAATAGCGAGAAGAGCAGGACTTTTGCATGATATAGGAAAAGCATTAGATCATGACATGGAAGGAACACATGTAGAAATAGGAGTAGAAATACTTAAAAAATACAAAGAAAATGTTCTTGTTATCAATGCGGTAGAAGCACATCATGGTGATGTAGAGCCAAAAACATTAGAAGCAGTTTTAATACAGGCAGCAGATGCTGTATCTGCTTCAAGACCAGGAGCAAGAAGAGAAACCGTAGAAGCCTATATCAAAAGATTACAAAATCTTGAAGAAATAGCAGATTCTTTTGAAGGTGTTGAAAAATCATTTGCAATCCAAGCAGGAAGAGAAGTAAGAATTATTGTTAAGCCAGACAAAATATCAGATGACAAAATGACTATTTTAGCAAGAGATGTAGCCAAAAAAGTTGAAAGTGAAATGGAATATCCAGGTCAAATAAAAGTAAATCTAATCAGAGAAACAAGAGTTATTGATTACGCAAAATAAAAACAAAAAAGTTGTGATAATAAATCACAGCTTTTTTTCTTGTTGTATAATGAAAACCCCACGTTATACGTGGGGTTCTAAAGGCTTCTAGCTATGA
>CAMXLV010000115.1 GCA_947244675.1 uncultured Clostridium sp.
TTGATACTAGAAAAGTAACAAATATGGAAGTAATGTTTAATGGTTGTAGTAATTTGACAGAACTTGACGTATCAAGTTTTGATACCAGTAATGTAACAACAATGCGTTCCATGTTTGCAAATTGTTCTAAACTAACAGAATTAAATTTGTTAAATTTTAATACTAGTAATGTAACCAATATGGGAACTATGTTTTTTAATTGTAGTAGCTTATTATCGTTAGACTTGTCAAATTTTAATACCAGTAATGTAACTAATTCTCAACAACTATTTTCTGGATGTACTAGTTTGGAATTGCTAGATTTATCTAATTTTAATAACATTAATGTGACAGATATGTCTTCTATGTTTTATGGCCTTACTAATCTGACAGAATTAAATTTAACAAATTTTAGAACTGATAATGTAACTAATATGAATAGAATGTTCTATGGTTGTAGCAATTTAATATCATTAGATTTATCCAGTTTTGATACTAGTAATGTAACAGATATGGAATGGATGTTCCATTCTTGTCACAATTTAACAACTATAAATTTATCAAATTTTAATACAAAGAATGTAACAACTATGTATGCTATGTTTTTTGATTGCTATAAATTAAATAATATGGATTTTAGTAATTTTAATACTAGTAATGTAACAACTATGCAACAGATGTTCTCTAGGTGTAGAGAATTAACAATATTAGATTTATCTGCTTTTGATACACACAATGTTACAACTATGAGGAATATGTTTTCCTCTTGTACAAATTTAACTAAAATTTATGTTGGAAATAAGTGGACTACTCTAAATGTAGATACCACTGAAATGTTTTTTAATTGCGGAACATCAACCACAACACTAAAAAATTAAGAACAAAAGGAGTATGCTAAAAAATGTTAGACATTTTAGATTACTTTGCATACTCCTTTTTTGTTCGCCTGCCAAATTTACTTTAGCAAATTTTCTGTAGAATGTATTTTTATTGTATTAGTAAAATTCTAATTTTTTACAAAATTGCCTTTAATAAAATATTCTGTGCATTTTGGTATGTTATATTGGCTACTTCTTCTATTGAAATATTCTTCACCTCAGCAATTTTTTGTGCCATATATTTTACATTGCTAGGATCATTTCTTCTACCGCGAAAAGGTTCTGGGGATAAATAGGGACTATCTGTTTCAATTAATATTTTTTCATTTGGCACCATACTTATAATTTCCTCTGCATTTTTTGAATTTTTGAAAGTAATTGGACCTGCAAAGGAAATATAAAATCCTAATTTTAAAGCTTCTTTGACTAACTCACGATTAAGTGGGCAACAATGAAAAACTCCCTTTTGTTTCACTAGATTCTCTTTTAATAAAATAATAGTATCCATTACAGCTTCTCTTGTATGGATTACAATTGGTAAATTTAATTCATTTGCTAAATTAATTTGTGCTAAAAAAGCTTCTTTTTGTATTTCTTTGTTGTCTTGATTCCAGTAATAATCAAAACCAATTTCTCCAATTGCTACTATTTTTTTATTTTGTTTTGCTATTTCTTTAATTTCTGCTAACATTTTCCACAGTTCTTCCTTTGTTTGTGGAATATCATTTGGAGAAATTCCTGCTGTTGCATATATAAAATCATATTTTGTTGCTAAATCGCTCGCTCTTTTAGAACTTTCCAAACTATAAGCAGCCGATATTACTTTTGTAATCCCTTCTTTATAAATATTTTGAATTAATTCCTCTCTATCTTCTTCAAACTTTTCATCATCTAAATGAGCATGGCTATCAAATAATTGCATGACTTATCTCCTTTTATTTTATTAATGCTGTTACATTAGCTACTGCATATTGTTTGCAATGTGATATGCTTAAATCTATATTTTCTATTTTATTTATATATTGAGATGGAATCTTAAGTTCTGGTCTTCCTTGTTGATTGTTGCTAATCTCAATATCTTTCCAGGTAATAGCATATTTATCTTCCATTTGATTAGAAATAGTTTTAAATGCCGCTTCTTTAGCAGCAAACCTTGCAGCATAATGTTGATACTTTTGAGCTTTTTTACTTTCACAATAAGCAATTTCATTTTTGGTATATACTCTTTCTAAAAAAGCTTTTCCCATTTTTTCATCCTCTATGCTTTCTTTAATTCTTTCTATTTCAATTATGTCAGTTCCACAGCATACTTTCATGTTTTTTTCTCCCTTCAAAGAGTTCCTTTCATTTTTATAAAAAAATTAAAGACTGTCCCCTAATCCCTGCTAAGAGGGATTTAAAGAACGTCCCTAAATCCCTTTTAGAATTAAAAAGTTGATTAAATTCCATATCAGTGATAAAAATACTATAATGGCTATTCCTAATATTGTTTTTCTTTCTTTTTCGATGTTTAGTTCTTTGTATAAAATGTCATATTTATTTTTTACTTGCTGATAGAGTTTTTCTAATTCAAATACTTCTTGTAGTTTATGATTTAATAGGGTTCCTGTTTCTTCTTCTGTGATTTCTTGTATCCATAAGTTTTTAGTGAATTCAACAAATTTTTTTCTGGCTTTTTTTATTTTAGTTGTACTTTTGAATTCTAATTCGATTTTTTTCAAGTATATTTTTTTGTATAAATTGAATAGGTAGGTGTAAAAATATTGATTTTCATATTCTTCTGGTAAAATGGTATAGTTGTTCATATCATTACTAGAAGAAAATAACACCATTCCTAATTTTGTTAGTCCTAATTTAGCATATTTCCATCTGGAAAAGGTTTCTATTTTTTCCAATTCATAATCTCTACTATTGTCTGCTGGTAAGATATTGGCATATTTGATGAATTGATTTTTGATTTCATCAAAATGTTTAGTAGCATTCCATGCTTCTTGGTCAATACAGACATAAGAATAAGTTAAAAATCTCTCTGTGTCTATGTTTAACTTGGCTGCATCTGCATTTTCTCCTGTTATTTCATGAATAAATTCTTGAAATATTTTAGTGTCAGAAAAACTATCGGTTTGAATTCGTATGTTATCATAATTTTCTAAACTGGCTAACTCATTGTTTATATCTCTAAATTTGTAATTAAAGTTTAATACATTACTAAATTCTGTGTATTCCTCTACATTCGTTTTGATAGCTAAAAAACTGATTCCTGTTGAAAAACATAAGATTTCTATTTTTTGGATATTAAAGAATATCCCATTATCTTTTTCTAATTTCCCCTGCATATCTTTTTTTAATGTGTATTCAAAGATGTTACACGTATTTTTAGCAAGCAATGCTGCTCTTGTCTCTATTGGTAGTTCTTCTAATTTTTTTAGTTTGGCTGTTTGGTATCCAAAACTAGAAAATAAGAATTCTCCTATTTTAGGTAAAAAATATTTATATAATCTTATATCTTTTTCTTTTTGGAAGGTTTTTAAAGTACAATGTTTGTCTTTTAGCATTTTTAATATGTATTTTTGATATTTTCCATCTTTTATAACAAAAGGATGGATAAAATACGTGTATTGATAATTTGTCTTTAGTTCCATTTTTTTCTCCTTTATTTTACAATTGGTTATAATAATTCATATTCATGTCTTTTCCTAAATGCCATCTTCCAATAAAATCAATTTTTAAATAGTCGTCTAAATGATAAGTTGGTTCTTGTACTATGTTTCCTTTTTGATCAAGAGATCCCCATTTTCCATCTTGCTTGATTCCTATATAACCATATTTGTTTTGTTCGGTTATATCATCATAAATATAATCTACTACTACTTTTCCATTTTTATCAACTAGTCCATATTTTCCATCTTTTTTGCTTTTGAATAAGTTGTTTGCTGTTTTTATTTCTGTAACATTTTTTTCTTCAAATTTAAAGTTGTAATATTTGTATTCTTCTCCTTGTTTTAATTCCATATATCCTTTTTCATCATCTATATCAATTAAAATTCCAGATTGACGAACTGTATAGGTATTGTCAATTATATCATTGCTATAGTCCTCTTTTTCAGCTATGTAAATGTCAGCCTTTTCCTGATAAGTTAGTGATAAGTAAATTGGTTCTACCTTTGTTTCTTTTTGTAAATCAATGATTCCATATTTCCCACCTTTTTTGGCAAGCAATATTCCTGATTTTGCTTCTTTTAACTCTTCATATTCTGGAGCAATTGTTATTTCTCCGATTTGTTTTCATGACGCCATATTGCCCACCTTTTGTATAAATGATACCATTTTCTTCATTTTTTAAGATTTCTTTAATTTCATCATATCCTGTACTTAGTATTTCTTCTCCACCTTTTTTTACTAAGATGGTATTTCCTCCTTGTTTTACTACATATGTATCATTTCCATAGATTTTTAGAATTTCATCATATTTAGTTTCCAATATAGTTTGATTGCTATAATTTACAACCCCAAATTTTCCATTTTCTCCTTTTACAATAAAGCCTTCTTTGTCATTTTTTCCTAGATTGGTTATCTCTGCATAGTTAAGAGGTAAAACTTCTTTTCCTTCTTGACTTAGTATTCCGAACTTTTCCTTCTTTGATTACTTTTAAAGCATTTTCGATACCTTGTATTGCTGTTATTTCATCATACTGACAACTAGCTAATTCTTTTCCTTTAAAGTTGATTAACCCATATTTTCCTTCTTTTTTCACTTTTAAAGTGTTTTGTTCATACCACATATTATTGTTTTTATCTTGATTTGCAATTGCCTCTACTTGCTCATATTCTGTTAATATTTCTTTGTTTTTACTATTTAGTGCTTTCATTTTGTATTCTCCTGTTTCATAGTTCACATCATAAATACATAAGAATACATCATTTTTGCTGTTGGGAATCGTTATCATTTCTTCATAAGCTGGATCAATTACTATTTCTCCGCTTTTCATCAATAACGCCCCATTTATTATCTTTAAAGACTACTACATAATCTTTACTGCTTATTTTTAACTGTTCTTTGTCTTTGGTTAGAATTCCTTTTATGATAAATATAAACATAATTACTACAGCAATTGCTACAATTACTGCAAATACTTTTTTTAAGTTTAATTTTGGCTCTTCATATCTTTTCCCTCGATTCACCATTTTGCCTCCTTTTTAACATCTATTGTTGTTGACTCCTATAATATATCATAAAATATATTTTGTTTCAACCTTCTTCTTTTCAAAAAAAGGGAAAAGGGGACGTAGCAAAAATCCCTCCTAACAGGGAATAGGG
>CAMXLV010000116.1 GCA_947244675.1 uncultured Clostridium sp.
TCCCTGCATCTTTCTTGTTATTTTCACTATAGTTTTTTTCTTTTTTCTTCTAATTCCTCTTCTTCTTTTGTTTTTAATTTGGCATCTTCTATTTCTTTGATTTGATAAGCAAGTAAGTCTAATTTTCTCTGCCTTTCTTTTTCATCTCCAAAATTGTTTTTTAGTTCTTGTTTTATTTCACAATATTTTTCATAGTATTCTCCATATTTATGCCTTTTTTCTTCCATTTTTTCTCCCGAAAATCCATCTAAATAATTTAGATGTTTTTTTGTTTCTAATAAGTTTTGATTGTCATTTTGTCCATGTATTTCAATAAAATTGCTCATGAATTCTTTTAATTCATTTACTGTTACCATTCTTCCATTAATTTTACACATATTTTTACCGTTGGCATTGATCTCTCTAGAAATGATGATATTTCCTTCTATTGCTTCTGGATGATTTGGTACATAAAGACATAATTCTACAAAAGATTGTGTTTCTCCTTTTCGCATCATTTCTTTTGAAAATCTTCCTCCTGATATAATTTGTAATGAATCTATGATTAAGGTTTTTCCTGCTCCTGTTTCTCCTGTTAATATATTTAACCCTTCTTTTAGGTCTATTGTGATGTCTTCTATAATTCCTATATTTTTTATATGGATGGTTGTTATCATTTCATCTTCCTCCTTATTCACTAAAAAAATGTTCGCTTTTATTGTATCTCCAATTTTTTAAATTGTCAATACTTTTTACGAACATTTTTTCTTTTATATAAATTCTTCCCACACTAAATTAGCAAAATCAATTCCCTTTTTGGTTAAACGGATAAAATCACCATCTACTTCTAATAAATTTTCTTCTACTAACATCTCTATTTCTTTGCGAAATAAAAAGAGAGGATTATCCACATATTTTTGCTTAAATTCTTGAATACTTACTCCTTTTATTTTTCTTAGTCCTAACAACATATATTCTTTTTTTTGATCTTCTATTGTTTGCCTTTCTTCTATCTTTTTATTGGTAAAATCCCAATTCCCTTCTTTGGTAAAATCTTGATTCGAAAAACGAACACCATTTAAGTAAGAATGACTCGTTGCTCCTAGCCCTATATATTCTTTTTGCTCCCAACAATTCTTATTATGTTTTGATTCATATCCTTCTTTGGCAAAATTAGATATTTCATAATGCTGATAACCATTTTTCTCTAATGTATTTTTTACATACCAATACATATTTCTTTCTAACTCTTCTTCTGGTAATTTTAGTTCTTCTATATCAAGTAATTGTTGTAATTTAGTTTTCTCTTCCACAATCAAAGAATAAATACTTACATGATTTGGTGCTAGTCTTTGAATTTCTTCTAATGTCTCTTTTATATCTTGTATATTCTGTGTTGGAAGCCCTATCATCAAATCTATATTAATATTTTTAAATCCTGTTTTTTTGACTAATTGGTAAGCTTCTAAAAATTCTTGGTATGTATGGATTCTACCAATTTTTTTCAATAAATCATCTTTTATACTTTGAAGCCCTAAACTAATGCGATTAATTCCTAAATTTTTATATTGTTCTAATTTCTTTTGCGTAATAGTTCCTGGGTTTATTTCTATTGTAATCTCTATTTCTTCCCATTTCATTTCATTTTCCATTAATTTTACTTGTAGGGTTTCTAACAATTGTTTTATGTATTTTTCATCAATATAAGAAGGAGTTCCACCTCCTATATAAATAGTTGTAACATAATAATCTCTAAAATTATATTGTGCTATTTCTTGTATTACTTTTTGAATATATTGCTCTATGTTGTCATCTTTATTTGTATAAGATGCAAAATCACAATAATAGCATTTACTTTTACAAAATGGAATATGAATATAAATTCCTAATTCTCTTTTTCCCATATAATCTCTGCCATTTCTATTATTTTTTTTAATCGATAATTTACGCCAGATTTCCCAACTGGTTCTTTTAATTTTTTTCCTAATTCAATCAATGACATATCTGGATTTTCTAAACGAAGAAGTGCTAATTCCTTTACGTTTTCATCTAACTTTTGAAACTGTTTGGTTTCTTGTAATTTCTTTATTGCTGCTATTTGCTTAACAGATGCATTGATCGTTTTATTCAAATTGGCAGCTTCACAATTAACAAGTCGATTTACTTTTCCTCTCATTTCTTTTTGAATACGTATGTCTTCAAAATGCATCACTGCTTTATTGGCACCAATTAATGCTAAAAATTTTGAAATTTCTTCCCCTTCTTTTATGTACATAGCAAGTCCTAATGTCTTTACTCTCAATCCCAATCTGCGCAAAATTTGTACAGCTTGTTCTAAATAATGTTCATTTATAAAATCTACTTCTAAATGATATTCTTTTTCTGGATTATTAACAGAACCTGAGCCCATAAAAGCTCCTCGAATCATAGCTTTCAAATTTTCTTCCTTTTTTTCGTTTTCTAGTAGTATGTCATTTGGTAATAAAAAGGGAATATTCTTTATTTTCACTGTAATCATAAAGGTCTTTCCGTGATATTTCTATTTTATGATCAATTGCTAAATTGGATAAAAGTTTAGAAAATCGATTAATATTATAGTCACTTTCTGTTGAAAACCTAATCTCTTTTTGATTCATTCTATTGGTATTTCCAGCTATTAAATAACCGAATCAACTCATTTTTTACCATTTCTTTATTCACTAAATTATTGGATTTATTTAGTTCTTGTTTTATATCAGAAGAATAAGACATTGAAAGACTCGTTTCTTTTTTAGTTTTCTTTTGTCACACTTTTAATCTCCTACTTTAGTTATAACAATTCTATCATTTCCATATAAATCTTTTTTCCCATAAGTATCAATATACTTTTCTTCTTGCTCAATTAATTCAATAACATCAATCTTTTGGTCATATCCTATCTCTAAACACAAATATCCCCCATATTTTAAAAATTCATAAGCCTTTGTTACTATTTTACGATAAAAGTCTAATCCATCCCATCCGCCATCTAAAGCTTGATTAGGTTCTTGTTGTACCTCTTCTTCTAAGGTTTTTATGATTTCTCTTTTTATATAAGGTGGATTGGATACAATTATGTCATACTTTTCTTTTGGCAAACTTCCAAATAAATCAGAACAAAGAAAAGCAATCTGCCTTTCCACTCCGATTACTTTTCGCATTTTTCTCGGCAATTGTTAATGCTTCTTCACTAATATCAATTGCTGTAATTTCACTTTTTTCTATGTATTTGGCAAGTGAAACAGCAATTGCTCCACTCCCTGTTCCTATATCCAAAATTTTTTTAGCATTTATTTTTTTAGCAATTTGTATTACTTCTTCTACTAATACTTCTGTATCTGGTCTTGGTATTAAAACTTTTTTATTTACAAAAAAATTCATTTTCATAAATTCTTGCTTATTTGTAATATGTTGCAATGGAATACCTTTTACTAACTCTTCAATTCCTTTAAAATATTTTTCCTCTTGTTCTTTTGTTAGTAATTCTTCATCATAAACCATAATATATTGTCTTGTTTGATTTAGAGTAAATTGCATCAATAATCTAGCTTTTAATTTTGGACTTTCTATTTCTTGCATTTTTAATTTTAGGCTTCCTTTGTTAATGGCTTCTCGAATTGTCATATTTACACCTTCTTTATAAAAATGTACTTTTACAAGCTTTTTCACTAAACTTTAGAAAAACTTTTTAAAATCTTCTTCATTTATTTTTTCTTTTTCTAATAGTGTTTGTGCTATCATATCTAATTTGTCTCTATGTTGTTGTAATATGGCTTGTGCATCATGATACGCTGTATCAATTAATGTTTTTACCTCTTGTCCTATTTTATCTCCTATGTTTTCACCAAATAGTTGCATTTCATATGGTTCTTTTCCTTGAAAATCAATTGGACCTAATGTTTCACTCATTCCATATTTTGTTACCATATCTCTTGCAATTTTAGTTGCAACTTCAATATCATTACTAGCTCCTGTCGAAATATCATCCAATACTAATTTTTCTGCTGCTCTTCCTCCTAACAATCCAATTAGTTTTTCTTGCATTTCTGTTTTAGATATATAATATTTATCCTCATCTGATTTATACATTGTATAACCACCTGCAACACCTCTTGGAATAATAGACACTTCTTTTACATCAGTTTGTGTTGGTAAATATCTACTAACTACGGCATGACCTGCTTCATGATATGCTGTTAGCTTTTTGTCTTTCTCAGAATATACGCGAGTTCTTTTTTCAATTCCAACTGTTACTTTTTTAACTGCTTCCTCAATATCTTCATTTTCAATATCTTCATGCTGATTTTTAGTAGCTATAATAGCTGCTTCATTTAAGATATTAGATAGTTCTGCACCTGTAAATCCTGCTGTATCTTCTGCTATACTCTCTAAATTTACATTATCTGATATTCTCTTATCCTTTGTATGAATTTTTAAAATTTCTAATCTTCCTTTTAAATCTGGTGTTGGTATGGTTACTTGTCTATCAAATCTACCTGGTCTTAATAAAGCTTTATCTAGCATTTCTGGTCTATTAGTTGCTGCTAAAATAATAATGGTTTCTTCTGAGCTAAATCCATCCATTTCAACTAATAATTGATTTAATGTTTGATTATTTTCTGTTTCTGCTCCACTATTCGATGTTCTTCTTGCTCCTATCGCATCAATTTCATCAATAAATACAATACATGGTGCTAATTTTCTTGCTTTTTCAAATAATTTTCTAACACGAGATGCCCCTAATCCTGCAAACATTTCAATAAATTCAGATCCACTCATGGAAATAAATGGTACATCTGCCTCTCCTGCAATAGCTTTAGCAATTAATGTTTTACCTGTTCCTGGTTTTCCATATAATAACACACCTTTTGGAATTTTAGCTCCCATTTTAGTGAATTTTTCTGGTTTTTTTAAGAACTCTACTATTTCTACTAGTTCTTCTTTTTCTTCATCTAAACCTGCTACATCTTCAAATTTTATTTTTGTTTTTCTTTCTGTATCATCATATACTTTCCCTTTTTCTCCTAATCCTTGCATTTTAAATATCATAACAAATAAAGCAAGCATAATGAGTGTTGGTAAAAAAGATATAATAAAAGCTGGTACTTGTGCTAATACACTTTTTGGTTTTTGTATTAATTCAATCTCATTTCCTTGTGCTACTTTTTCTTGTACTA
>CAMXLV010000117.1 GCA_947244675.1 uncultured Clostridium sp.
ACATAAAAGAAGAATGGAATAATAGCCATTATGGTTGTTTATATTTAATGATGAATACAAATTTTTCTACCAGTTTTTCTAATGCAGTTTCTACCTCTATTGCTTCTACTTATTCATCTGCAACAGGAGGCGGCGGAGGTTTCTCTGGTGGAGGACGGTGGCCGGAGGACGGTCGGAGGAGGCGGTGGTGGAAGATAAGAATACACTTCCTAATACCAATTCCAAACAAAAGAAGGAGGATGAAAAACCATGAAACAAGATACGTTATCTCAATTACTAGATAATATACCAGTAACCAAAAAAAATTCAAAAATTATAGAACAAATAAAAGAGGATTTGGCTAAAAAAGATTATGCATCAGCCTTGCAAAAAATAGAAATGTTAAGTCCTAACAAAAAAGTCAATATTTCTGAGAAACAAGAGGAAGAAGAAGACAGTATTGAAATAGCACAAGAAGATATACAAGGTATGTTTCCTAAAAAATTATCTGATATTGATTTGGAAAGACAATATATAGGATTATTATTAACAGATCCAAGATTGATCATAAAATACTTCTATTTATATGAAGAATGTTATTTTGAAGATCCTGAATTATTGAATATTTATAAAAGTATCATTTTTACAGAAGGTGGAGCTTATTCATCTGAAATGGCTAAAAGGAATTTCAACTTTGCAAAAGACAATGAAAGAAGCTTTGAATTAAAAAACATCTTAAAAAATGAAGTAAAAGATAAAGAATATGATATGGAAACAATTTATATTGACCTAAAAAAATTATTTGTTCTTAGAAGAAACTATTTGGCTATTCCTATTCAAAATATTCAACAAAAAGTAATTGAAATAAAAGAATATCAGCTATATGATAAAATGTCAGTAGAAGAAGTAGAAAGTGCTGTAATACAAGTAAATGATACACAAAAATTCAAAAGAGCCATTCTAAATAAAGACTTAACAGATTTTCTACAATTAGGAGATAATAACTTAACAAATGGATTACCTCTGCCATTTCCTATCTTAACGAGTGTATTTAAAGGAGTACGAAAAGGAGAGACAATGGCATTTGCTATGCCATCTAATGCTGGAAAAAGTAGATTTACCATTGATATTGCAGCACATACTGCATTAGTACATCATAAAAAGGTATTAATTATTTCCAATGAAATGTCAGAAGAGAAAATGAGGCTATGTCTGATTACTACTATTTTAAATAATAAGCAAATACAAAAAATACATGGCATAGAAATTTCAAAAACAGAGGGAGAATTGTTAGAATTCAAATATAGACCAGAAGAAGGAGAGAACGTAAAAACTGATGAAGAAGGATTTATTATAAAGGAAGAAAAGGAAAGTCAAAATCAATTTGTAAAACGATTACTAAATGTTTCAAAAGAGTTTCGAGATGTAATAAATATTACAAACTGGGTTAATAAACAAATCAATAATTCTATGTATTTTATTAATATTACAGACCATACCAATGATGAATTAAAAAAAGAAAAAATTGAATATGTTTTTTATGATACTTTGAAAACAGATACTGCTAATATTGGAATAGGAGAAGAGTTAAAGAAAACTGCTACTATTCTTTCTAATATAGCACAAAATTTTGGTATTTACATTTGTTCAACATTGCAATTAGCCGAAACAAATACATTGCCAGTTAATCTAACAGTTAATGATTTAGCAGTTAGTAGAACAGTAAAAGAAGTATTAGATACACTTGGGCTAATTAAACAAATACATCGTGATACATTGCAAAATTATGAGTATTCTTTAAATGAAGTAGACACTAAATTTTTTGATTTAGAAAAATTTGAGGATCCAGATGTTAGGTATTATGCATGTGTAGTAGATAAAAATAGAGCTGGTGCTAAACCAACGATTGTTTTTCGTTTGAATTTAGCCTATAATGTTTGGGAAGAACTTGGCTATTTAAGATTAAAACAATAACAAGAGATATTTTAAGAGCTTCTTTTTATAACAAGATTATGAATATAAGGAAAAAATATGAAAGAAAAAATTAATATATGGGAAATATCTGCCTATTTCATTTTTTATAGTTTTTTAGGCTATCTAATTGAAACGGTTTATGCTATTTTAACAACAGGACTTTTAGAATGCAGACAAAGCTTTCTTTATGGACCATTTTTACGGAATATATGGAATAGGTGCTGTTATGATTATTATATTATCACGCTATTTTAATAAGAATGTTATTACTTTATTTTTAGGAGGTTATTTACTTGGATCTATTACAGAATATATAACTAGCTTTTTAGTTGAAGTAGTTTTACATGCTAAATGGTGGGATTATAGTAATAATATTTTAAATATTAATGGAAGAGTTTGTTTATTGTATTCTATATTTTGGGGGATCTTAACAATCTTTCTAGTAAAAAAATTTCATCCAATCATTGAAAAATTACTAAAGCAAATTGCTTATCAAATTTCTTATCCAACAGCAAAAAAGATCCTTGTTTTTATGATTTGCTTTTTGGCTTTGGATTGTATAGCAACTTGCTATGCACAAGATATTTTTATTACTAGAGTAACCATAGAAAATAATATTGATACAAAAGATAAAAATAGGAGAGAAGAGCAATATAGAAAAATACAAGAAAAAGAGACATTGCTTAATTTCATTTCTACTTATTGGAATGATGAAAAAATGATCAAAACTTTTCCTAACATAAAGATAGAAGACACGCATCATAATATAATTTATATAGATAGTTTATTACCAGAGATACAGCCTTATTATAAAAAAATATTTGAAAAGTAAACTATTGAAATTTTAGATTGTTTTATAAAAAACGAACATTTTTTCTAAAAACTATTGACAAAGAAAAAATGTTCGTATATAATTATCCTAAAGAACGAACAAAGTTTCTAAAAAGGAGGATTATATGAAAATAAAAATCATAAACCAAAAAAAATTTATAAGAAGTATTATTATATTATTAGTCATTCTATTACTAGCCTTATTGGGAATTAAAAAAACTTATTCTAAAACCGAAATAACTTATCGTGAAGATTATATTGTAAAAGGAGATACACTATGGTCTATTGCAGAAAAGGAAATCGAGAAAAATGATTATTATAAAAACAAAGACATCAGAGAAGTCATGTATGAACTTAAAGAGCTTAACCAAATTAAAAATGGAGACTTAACCATAGGACAAAAAATACGAATTCCAAATTTATAGTATTTATGGGAAAAGTTATAAAATATTAAGCTTTTCCCATAAAACAATTATAAGTTAGCTAAAGGATTGCTTTCTACTGCATTACGAACTTGATCATTACTAACATGAGTATAAATTTCGGTAGTAGAAATACTCTCATGTCCTAAAAGCTCTTGCAAAGCACGAATATCTACTTGTCCATATTGATACATTAAAGTAGCTGCTGTGTGTCTTAATTTGTGAACCGAATATTTTTTAGTATCTAAACCAGCACATTGCAATTGCTTTGTTACAACATTTTCTACTGTTCGATTACTGATACGACATTTTCTTTCACTTAAGAAAAGTGCCTTTTCAGAATATTTACTATCATGTCTAATGCCTTCTTTAGGTCTTACTTCTAAATATTCTGCAATTGCTTTCATGCAAGCATTATTTAAGTAAATTGTCCTTTCTTTATTTCCTTTTCCAATAACATTCAATTTGCAATCTTCAAAATCAATATCTTGTAAATTAATTCCAACTAATTCAGAAAGACGCATACCACAATTTAAAAATAAAGTAATAATGGCATAATCTCTTTGCGCATTTCGATTATCTTCATTAGAAGTAACCTCCAACAATTTTTTACTATCCTCTAAAGAAAGATATTTAGGCAATCTTTTATCTAATTTAGGCGTCTCCAAATCTTGAGCTGGATTGATATCAATTAAATTAGCTTTTCTACTTAAATATTTAAAAAAAATACGGATAGTTGAAACTTTTCTAGCTCTTGTTGTAGCTTTACTATGATACTCACGCATTAAATAGGAAATAAAGGCATGAATATCATCTAATGTAATCTTTTTTACTGTATCTATTTCTATATCATTGATTTTAATTTCCTTAAAATCAACTTCATCTGTCATATGAAAATGTATTTTTATAAACTTAAAAAACATAGCTAAATCATAATTATATTCCTTAATACTATTAGGTGATTTATTTAAAATAGTAATAGAATAATCTAAAAATGAATTTAAAAATTCTGGATTATCTTCACGACTTATCATAATATTTTACATCCTTTCATTTGTGTATTATAAGAGTAATAATGGCATGGCTATCTAAATTGTCATGAAATATAAAAGAATCATAGCACAAATTATACTCAACATTTTTACTTGTTTTATTTAACAATACTATAATAACACTTTTATCAGGATTTTTAAAGGCAAGTACTGAAATATTTTCAGAAAATTTATTAAAATGAATTCTTCTAGCACCAGGTTTTATATAATTAGCAAAATGAGAAAAGTAGTAAAAAGCAGGTGTTTTAATATAATTTTTTCCTTTCTTATCTATCATAATAAGGCTATTACAATAATTTTTAGCATGATTAGGACCTCCGTTTATAATCTAAAACCAAATTCCAGTCAATAAAAGCATTGGTTCCATGATTTAAGTCTTCTATTATTTCATAGGCATACATTTCACCATTAGCTAGTTCATCTTCTGGTTTAAAATGAGAATAGCCAGTACAACCTTCTGTATGAAATAAAAGTAAATGGGGGAATAAATGAGAAAGTCTTTCTAGGCTAGTAAAATGTCCACCTGTATACCAATGAAAAGCAATACCGACTAGCAAAAGATAAAGCATTATGTTCAATTAAAGTTTCTATACTTCTTTGTAAGATTTTATCTTTATTATGATCCCATATCAAAAATTTCATAGGCAATCCATTTTGTTTAAACATAGGAGATAAATAGTTTTTTAACAAATCTGCTTCTTCATCAGCAGAATACAAACAGGATTCCCATTTTTGCTTAGCATTTGGTTCATTTTGAATTGTCATATAAGAAATAGGAAGCCCACTTTGCTGATAACTAATAGCATATTTTAGAAGATACTTTGCCCATAACTTTCTATAAGAAGGAAGTAATTTTCCGTCCAAAACACAACTGATGATTATCTTTCATAAAA
>CAMXLV010000118.1 GCA_947244675.1 uncultured Clostridium sp.
CAAATATAATAAATAGTAGAACTAAAATATCCTGTAAATCTAATGTAGGATTTAGCTTCATTCATGCAAGGAATATAGAATTGTTCTGCTATATTATCATATGCTTTATTGTAATCTGCTTCAAATACTATATCCCTTAAAGACATACAAATCATCTACTTTCTATACTTCATTTTTTCTAAATCTTATACACTCCACTAAATTTTCAGATGAACAAGCAAATATAATTTCACCATTAGTTCTTTTATACCGTTGAATTCCATTAGCAATTGCTTGAGCAAATAGACCAACTTTCATTTGGATATTTTTGTTAAAGGAAAAATCATTATGTGAATTAGCATCAAATAAAACAAATACATCAAATTCTTTAACATATGAAACTAGCAATACTATTCTAGAATCCGACCAATCAAAATTTCCTTTTTGACCAGCTTTTTGTCCTGGCACGTTAAGTGTAGATTTGTATTCATCCTTGGATCTTCCTCCTGGAGGATTAGTAGCTGGAAAAATATATGCTCTAAATCTAACATTATTAGGCATATTCAAATCAAATTCTAAGGGTCTTAAACCTATATCACTATAATATGTAACTTTTTCTCCCAAGCAATCTAAAAAATAATGTTGCAACTCAATTCTTTCATTCGTAAGTTTTGCATGCATTTGACATTCACTCCATGTCTTTTCAATATTTGAATTTGCTAATTTAGCAAATTCTTTATGTATATCAAATCCTATAAACCTTCTATCTAATCTAATAGCTGAAATTCCAGTTGTTCCGGAACCTACCCATGGATCTACTACTAAATCACCAGACTTCGTTACAGCCTTAATATATTTTTCAGGTAAATATAATGGTTGAATAGCTTGATGTCCATCTTGTCTAGAAGAAACAGCACCATGTATAACATTAATTGGTAACGCTCCTAAAGGATTAGGCTCTATTTTTTTATTTTTTCTAACGTAAGATACACCATTAGTTCGAGGTTTAAATTCTGTATTTTCATAGGTTTTTAATGATGAATCATTATAAGGCCTTCTAATGGCATCAAGATTAATATTCCATTTGGGCGAAATAGAAAACCATAAATTTTGTTCATAAGCATCTTGGCAAGCGACCCTAAGTCCTGTTGGCACCGGGTTATCCTTGCACCAAATCTCTATATCCACACAGTATAAGCCATATTTTTCTTCAAGTAAAATCGCTAATTTTTCAACAATTAAGGATCTTCTACTAGACATTGTACTTGTACTTTTTTCTCTGTTAGCTTTAATATTAATTACTATGAAGCCGTCATCTTTCATTTTTGGAAGTGCAGCTTCTATGAAAGGCTCAAAAAATTTAATATAATTATTTGAAGTCCAATTTCCATAATTTCTTTCTGCATTAGGATATGGAGGAGAGCCATATAAGAGTTTTATTGATTTATTTTCTAATTGTTTCAACCCTACGACACCATCACAGCATTTAATTATAAATCCTTTTTTATCTTTCTTATTCATCTTCCATTAGCATCCTCTCCTCTGCAATTATATTGTAATCTGAATTTGCATCTATACCTATCCAATGACGATTCATTTTTTTTGCAACAACACAGGTTGTACCAGATCCGCTAAATGGATCTAACACAATTTCATTTTCATTTGACCCAGCAGCAATAAAAAATTCTACCAATTTTTTAGGAAACCTAGCAGGATGAGTAATGCCAAGTTCTTTACATCTTTTAGTAAAATTGTCATTACTAGCTGTATTAGCAATAGAAATTACAGTTCCAGGATCAGAACCACCATTATCATTCCATACAGCAGAACAATTAAAAGAATGAGAACTGGGCCTTTGATTTGAACTGCGATCTCCCTTACCTTTTCCTTCTAAATATTTTTTCATGTCCTCAGAGTATGGTTTTCTTATTGAATCCATATTAAAAGTCCATTTTTTAGATTTAGAAAACCAAAAAATGTATTCATGTGACTTTTTCGTTCTACCATGTTTACCTGTAGAATATATATTTGGAGGTGTGGCAGGATTATACCATATGTAATCTCTTACATAGTTAAAGCCAATATCTTCCACCAACTTAATTACAAGTTTAAAAACATATAATTGCTGTAATCCATCTACAACTTTATCATTAATATTTAGGATAAAACTTCCATCTTCCGCTAATACTCTATAAAATTCTTTTGCTTTTGGAAGGAACCATTCTACATAATCATTAGGATTAATTTTAAATTCATTTGTTCCATAAAATCTTTGATCAGCATACGGAGGTGATGTGAATATTAAATTTATACTGCAATCAGGAATATATTTTAAAACTTCTTCACATTTTCCTGTATAGAATTTATCAAAAAAACAACTATCTTTTTCCATATAAAACTCCAAATTTTTATAAAAATTCAACTTGAATAATGTTTTTGGGAACAAATTCTCCCTTTTTTTCTTCACAACTTATAGCTTTTACCACTAAACCTATATCAATTAATTCTTTTAACATTCGATTAAAAATATTTTCCTGACTTAAATAATTTTTTATAACATAAGGATTGAAGTTTACAATTATTAAATATACCTTATACCCATTTTTCAATAAATCACGAAAACATTTTACTTGTTCATAGAATCTTTCAGAAAAAACAGTAAAAATCTCTGCTTCTCTTTTTTCAGATATTACCGCCTTAATTTCAACTATAGTTTTTGACTCTGCAATATAAACATCAGATTTATAATTATCTATGATTTTCTCTTTAGTAATAATATCTCGTTTACCTAAAAAAGAAAAAAAACGATTCTTTATATTCTCTATAACAATATTATTAGCTAAGGCTGGACACAAAAGCATATAGTTTCTTTTAAATCTATAAGCCATAATAAAATATTGAAACTTAGAATGAAAAGTTTGCTTTAAATACACTTTTTTCCCAGTCAAATTCAAGTAATTAGTTAATCTAGAAGAAGATTTAACATAACAAATCTCTTCTTTGTCATCAATTAAAACTAAAGCCATAAAACGATTGGGTAATTCTCTAATAAAAATGCCAATTTTATCATAAAATGTCTCTTTCACTTTAAATCACTAACTTTCTAGATTATTTTACCATACTTTTATAAAAAAGTCATTATTTTGATATTTAATACTAATTTTTTTCAAAATCTCAGAAAATTATTTCTTGAAAAGGACATCAGTTTTGCTTATTAGTTATTTTATAATATACTAATCTGTCATTTCCAATTGTATTTATTTAACATTTGCTTTATCACGAAGACTGTAAACTCTTTTAAATATAGCATTATTTATATTTCTCTAATGCTTCTTTATATTTGCTATTTATAGATTCTTTTATTGTTTTTTTACTTTTGGATAATTCTATTAGTTTGATATATATATTATTATATACTATGTCTTGAGCTTTATTAACGATAATATTAGGCATATATTCATCCATCTCAAAATCTTCATTATTAATTATATATTTAACAAGAAATAATAAACTCTCTTTGTCTATTTTATCAATTTCATCATAATTATTGCTTTTTTCTAAATAAAAATATCCTTTGCTATTTTCAATCTTTAAAAGCTTCATACGTTTGTCTCCTCTCAATATATAAATCTTGGCCACCTTCAAGAGAATCATATAAAATATTTATATTTTTAATTCTGCTTCCATCTATAGCTGTCAATTCCTTAGATGCAAAAGGACCACTATAAACTTTAAATTTTGTTCCATTCTCCTCACATAAAGCCTCTGTATATATAATGTGGTCTGCTTTGATTGATCCTCCAATGACATTATTATGTGTTGAAACAAATACAGGCATTTTCAACGATAATTCTTTAATTTTTTTATTTATTTCTTCTCTTAAGAAAATATTGTCAAAAGAAGATTCAGGCTCATCAATTAACAACATATCATATTTTTCAGAATCTTTTAACGCTTCTTCTAAATAGAATTCTGATCTCTCTCCACCTGATACACCATAGCCTCTTTCATTTAAAACCACATAATCAATATAAGAATAACATTTATAATACTCACTTTCTGTTATTTGACTACATTTTTTCAAATGCTGTAAATTAATAACCCCGCTATTATCATAATACTGAAAGGCATCACTATATTTCCCTTGCTTAGAAATAATTCTTTGTAATTGCTGTGCACTACCTAATGGACTTCTTTTAGCTTTAATAGTAAATTTTCCCAATTGTGTAGATAATAAGTTCTTTTCATTTTTAATTATTTCACAAAGAGTGTTAAACTGAGAAATATCTAAAATAACCTCTGCATAGTTATTTATTCTAAAAGAGGGAATAGAATCTTGTGAACTTTCAATTTCTAGTTTTTCTTTAACTAATTTAATTATTTCATTTGTTGCTTTTGCAACTTCATTTTCTAACGCAATATTTTCCCATTTTTGAACTAATTCAACTAATAATCCATATAGAAATTTTTTTTCTAAATATTTAGAAATTATATCCGAATATTCACTATTAGATATAATTGTTATAACACTATTAATTAATTCTTCTAAGGATTTTGTATTTGTACTTGCGTATTCTTGCTCGGAAAACAGTGGCACCTTAGCAAATGCATCTAAATTATCTGCTTGAACTGCAAACGCAATTAGCTTCTTTATGTAAATATCTGCTTCATCTTCTAATGGCTTTATATCCATTTCCACCATAGAGCCTACTATCTCTTTAAATTGGGCATAATAATCATCCGTAAAAAGTGATCTATCATTGGAAATCTTTTCATCGAATATTTTTTGGGCTTTATCCTTATCTTTCTCTATAAGATCAAATTGGCGTATATATTTTATTTTTGTCCCTTTAAAATTTTCATAAACTTGATCCATAGTATAAGTTTTACCACTAGAACGCTTCCCAAATAAAATATTTAATCCAGTAGATGCAAGTGTTCCATCATCTAAAATTGGAAAAAGATCTCTTCTTTTACTCGAATTTAAAAATACTTTCGTTTGGTCTTTTAAAGCTTCCTTGATAGATAAAAATGTTGCATCTTCTACATCTATATATGTTTGTCCGCAAGATAATTTTTCAGTTTCAGACATTCTCATATCACTAAATAAAACGGGTGTTAATTTGAAGTGGTAAGATGTTTGTAGACACAAAAAAGTGTTTATAAAC
>CAMXLV010000119.1 GCA_947244675.1 uncultured Clostridium sp.
AACGACTACCTAAACTTTTTGCCTTTTCCACTTCTGCTTAAGTGTGCGCATATGCTTTACAGGGGGCAGAGAAACTCATTATTCTTTCTGAATGGGATACTGCGGAGGAAGCATTTGCAGAATATAAGATTATGAAACAGGCAGATATATTAATGGTAGCAGCAAAATATAAGGAAAGTATACCAGATTATATTTATGACAGGCTTTTAAAGGTTAAAGTGGCGCCATATTAGGATTGTGGGAGTATGGCGAAATTTTCCGCTGTGAGATTTGCAAAGTCCTTCAAAGGACACTGTGTTATTTTTTCTATTATGGGATAAACATTAGTTCTTAGTTATGGATATCTTGATGTAATGAGATAAGTATGTAGGGTATATCGGATAGAAAATATCTGGTATGCTCTATTTTTTACGATTTTTTGTTGAAAAAGAGTAGAGATTGATATATAATGAGGAAAGTTGTTAAATATTAGATAATTTGATTGTGTATTTTTGAAGAGGGGTGTAATGAAAGTCGTAACAAATAGTGATATTAAGAAATTAATTATATATGCAAAAAGAAACTTGGGAATATATAAGTTAGTTTATAGAACATATAAACAGCTATATTTTACAATAATAATATTGCTATTAATATTTGCATTATTGTTGATAGTGTTTTTATATAATTTTATTGTTTGTAAAAAAATCAGCTCTTTTATTGTGATATTATGTATGAGTGTAATATTATCGGAATTTGTTTTGCTAAGTATATTATATAGAAAAACAAAAATACCACATTTTAAAATACAAATTAAAAGGATTGAATTATTAAAAAAATACTATTCTTTTAATAATTGGAATAAGGAAGAAATTGAAATAGTAAATAATTTACTTCGACAAAGGATAGATACAATAAAATCAAATAATATAAAAGTGAGTGCAGTTATAATTTCACTTCTTTTACCGTTGTGGAATTTATATATTAATAAGTTAGGAAAGAATCAATCAATGGCCGAGGTCTTTATTGTTATTATTCCAAGAGTAATAGTTATTGCAATTTTAGCTGTAGTTATTTATCCTATATATAATTTTATTCGGATTACGGTTATTGAAAATGTACTGATTATGAATAATGCATATTTGATAAAAAATTTAGTATATTTAAATTCTTATATTTTAAAAGAAAATAATAAAAAAGAAAGTGGAGTAAGAAAAAATGGAAAAAGAAGAAAGCGACGACGTTAATGTTATATCTTGTATTATTTCGATTGGTTTATTTATAATTCTTATAGTTCTTTTTAGAAATGAAATATTCAATTTTATTAAATGGATATTTCCAGTATAAATTTTTAAATGATTAAAAAGAAAGGTATATAGATAGTGATGAACGCAAAAGAATTATATCAACAGGCTTATCATTTATAATATAAAAAGAAGAGTTTGAATGATGCATATTTTCTTTATCATGAGATATTGAAAGAGTTTCCTGATGAAAAAGAATCTGGATATGCAAAAACACAAATAGGAAATATAGAAAGTAATCTTGATTTTATTTTAGAAGAAAAAGCACAATTAGTTAAAGAGAAATATTCCGAAGAATTGCAAAAAGAATACATAGAAAATATAGAAAAAGAGAGAAAACAAAGGCTTGATAAAAGAGAATATGATTTTAATAACTTTTTTATCACAACAGGATATAATTTTGAAGGATATAGAATTGTTAAATATGAGAATATTGTAAGTTCTGATATTGTAATAGGAACTGGTTTTTTAAGTGAATTGAAAGCAAGTGTTTCTGATATATTAGGAACTAATAATATGGCATTTGGAAATAAAATTAAAACGGCAAAACAGATGGTTTTAGATGAATTAAAAAGGTATGCTGTTAATCTGGACTGTAATGCTTTGATTGAAATAAATATTGAGATTGTTACATTTGCAAACAATATGATTGGGGTGTCTGGGATAGGAACTGCTGTCAGAATAGTACCAGCAGAATCATGATTTTGAGTAAAGGATGGGAATTATATTATGATTGATGAACTTATATTTGGGGGAATTATATCAAAGGTTATTAATGATAGTGTTGATGTTTCCAGAAATACAATTAGGAGAGTGGCAAAGAACAGAAATAGTAAACATGAAAATTTAGATTCGCAAATATATAATGTGATTATTGAAACTTTAAATAATATAACATCTAATAAATATGCCAATAATCAAGAAAAGATTTATGAAGCGACAGAGATTTTATTAAAATCCTTTAAAGATGCCACAAAGAATATGCAAGAGAAAATAAGACCTTGTTTGAGGGCACTTTATTTAAGTGATAATGATGATAAATGTTTAGAGTTTAGAAGTTTATTATATGAGGAAATTAAAAAAAATGAGTATGAAGAATTATACCGTGGAATAATATTATTAAACCAAGAACAAGAAAGTATAAAAATCTCAAAAATAGAGCAAAAAATTGATAAAATGAATCAAAAGTTGGATAATAATAGAAGAAATGAGAATGATGATATTTCTATTCCAAATAAAGGTGTTAAGCAGAAAATAGAAAGTAGAACACAAGAATATGCTAAAAAATGGAATAATAATATGTTTCTTAATGATTTTGATAAACATGATGAAAATGCTGGTGTAAATGTGAAATTAAGCGAAGTATATTTGGATAAGCATTTGCCACATTATATATGGGGACATAATAAAAGGATAGATGCTGATTTGAAAGAAGTATTATCTGAATATATAAACGAAAAAACTGAAAATAAAATGCTTTTAATATTAGGACAACCGGGAATAGGAAAGAGTACATTAATTACATGGATTACAGCTAAATTTTTTGATAAAATAAATGATATTTTAGTATATCGGTTTGCTGACGATTTAAAAAACATAGATTGGCAAACTAACAATATATTTAATAGAATATTAGAAGAATTGAGTTTACAATACAAGAATTTAAATGGAAAAATATTAATTTTTGATGGATTTGATGAAGTAAATGTGAAAGTTAGCAGAAGAGATATATTAAATAAAATATATTGGGATTTAATAAAAGAAAAGCATATTCAAAATTTTTCTATAATTATTACATGCAGAGAAAATTATATTCAAGGCTTTGAAAGAGTTGAGTGTAGGTATATTACTTTACAATCATGGGATGAAGAGCAAATAGAAAGTTTTTGTACAGTTTTTCAAAAGAAAGCAAATGAGAATATATCTAAAAAGACAATAAAAAATGTACTTGACAACAAAGAAATTTTAGGAATTCCTCTTATTTTATATATGGTTGTAGCTTTAAATATTTTTATTGAAAAAGAGGGGTCTATTGTAGATGTATATGATAAGATTTTTTCATTAGAAGGTGGTATTTATGATAGATGTATAGATAATAAAAGCTATGAAAATCCACATTGGACTGAGAAGATAAAAAGACAAATACATCAAATATCAAGAGATATTTCAATATGGATGTTTGAAAATAATTCAGAAGAAGCAAATATTTCACAAGAGGAATATCAAAAAATATGTAATAAAGTTATAAATAATAGGAAGGAAAAAAATGAAGATATAAAACAAAATTTTTTAATTGGTAATTATTTTAGGAAAATTAAACACTGTGAAGGAATAAAAACAGAGAAATTATGTTTTATTCATCGTTCTATTTATGAATATTTTGTAGCAGAAGCAATATACAATGAAATAGAGGCTGCAATGATTGAACTTAGTGAGGAAAGTCAAAAAAAATTAGCAGGGAATATTGCCTGGTATTTAAAACAAGGTGAAATTGATATCACCATTGGAGAATATATAAAACATAAAATTTTAAAATTGTACAATAGTGAAGAAATGAGTAGCGAAAAAAGAAAAAGATTTTATCAATGGTGGGAAATTTCTATTGAGAAAATGATGGATAAAGGAATGTTTTATTATACCAAACAAAACATCCAAAATTATATAAATATTATTAAAAAAGAATTACAATGTTTTTTGAATTTACTGGAATTATTGAGATTGTTGTTGAATACAGGTAAAAAAGAGTATATTTTGATTGATATAGAAAGAGCAAAACTAGAAAGATATATAAGATTTTGTATTACGGAATATAGTATTGCAAAAAAAGATGCAGGAATTAGTACTCTAGATTTTAGTAACATGTCTTTAAATGAAATAAGTTTAAGAAAGTTAAATTTAGAGGGAATAGTTTTGGAAAATGCAAATTTAGAAAACGCAGATCTAAGAGAATCAGATTTAGGACATGCAGATTTAAATAATATAAATTTAAAAGACGTAGATTTAACAGGAGCCTTTTTGGATTATGCAGATTTAACAGGAGCAGATTTAGAAGGAGCAAATTTAGAGAAAACGGATTTAAATCATGTAAATTTAGAAGAAGCAATTTTAAATAGAGCAATTTTGAAAGGGGCAGATTTAAGAGATGCGAATTTAAAGAACGCATATTTGATAGATGCAGATTTAAGAGGAATAAAATTAGCTGGAATGAAATTAGTAAATGCAGAGTTGGAAGATTCAATATGGTTAAAGGAGAGTATAGAAAAAATAGAAATATCATTAAGAGAAACTTACTTTACACATATTATTATAGAGGATCAAAATATAAAAAAAGAATACATAGAAAGGATCTGGTTTCTGATAAAAAATGGTAACTGATTATAATTGTTAAAATAAGCTTATAAAATAGTAAGATAGATTACTTGACTTTTAACAAGTTATACCTTAAAACAGGGTATACCCATATATAGGTATTATATATTTCAGAATTGAAACATATTCCCCTCTTAGTATTTTGTCTACTTTGATTGGATCTATACTATAAAAGTAGACATAAACATACACTATATGTTACAATTAACTATACACAAAAAAAGAGGTTCTTTATGGTTACAAACAACTACACTAAATATGACGAAGATTTTAAAAAATCCCTTGTTTCCCTTCATCAGAATGGCAAAATTTAGTCACAGCTCTGCAAGGAATACGGTGTCTCACAATCTGCTCTCAGCAAATGGGTAAAACAATACTCCACTGTTGAGATGGACGATGGTAATGTCCTCAC